>JASJAW010000009.1 GCA_030066795.1 Dinoroseobacter sp. | reverse complement strand
GTTTTCGCCGATCCCGCCCCACGTGGGAAGCGGCGATTGCTGCGCGATGTCTCTGTGCGGCTTTACCGCTCCGGATTGCGTGGGGTAAGGCGGGTTTTCGTGTATAACGGTGCAGATGAAGAGGATATCCGCCGTTTTGCCATGCTAGATGACAATGAGAAGCTTGTCCGGGTTGCTGGCACGGGCGTTAACCTTGAGCGTTTTGCGCATACTCCTTTACCTGACGGGTCTCCGCGGTTTCTGTTTATCGCGCGTCTCCTGGCCGACAAGGGTGTTCGTGAATACGTCGCCGCGGCCAAGCAGCTCAAGTCTGATTTTCCCGATGCGGAGTTTCGTATTCTCGGTCCCCTCGACCCTAATCCGGAGGGCATCGAGCGTGCTGAGATCGACACTTGGACCAAAGAAGGCACGGTAACATATCTGGGAGAGACCGACGATGTCCGTCCCTTTTTGTCGGACGCCTCGGTGTTTGTACTGCCATCCTATTATCGGGAAGGGATTCCGCGTTCGATACTAGAGGCAATGGCGATGGGGCGCCCGGTCGTTACCACTACGTTGCCAGGATGCGGCGATACTGTGCAGGACGGTGTGTCCGGGTATCTGGTCGCTCCGCGCGATGCCAGTGCGTTGGCGGAGGCGATGCGCGGCTTTCTTAATGAGCCCCAGCTGGCAAAGACGATGGGTCTGAAAGCGCGCGCCCGCGCAGAAGCGGTGTTTGACATCCACAAGGTCAACCAGCACCTGTTGTCCGAGATGAAGCTCGGCTCCGGAAGTCGACCTTCTACGGCTCTGGCTGTTTGAGCGAGGGTTTCATGCCAAATGTAATCCAGCGCCTCATCCATTTTGACGAACTCGTACCGCGGATAATGCGCAACGTCGGCTACCTTGTGTCCGGCACCACGGCAGTTGCACTCATTGGAATAGTGACGCTCGCATTAACGGCTCGTGCACTTGGTCCAGCGGGTCTTGGCGTACTCGCCTTGGTCGAAGCCTATATACGCACGGTGGACATGCTGTCTCGGCTCCAGCCGACGCAAATGCTGATCAAGTATGGCGCCGAAGCAATGGAGGTGGGCGACAAAGAACGTTTCAAGCGTCTGATAAAGCTATCTGTATTGATCGACCTCGTTGGCGGCACACTCGCCGGCGTTATCGCTATGTCTTTGGGATGGTGGGCTGCGCGTGTGCTCGGTCTCGGCCCTGAAGGGTTCGAGTATATCCTTCTTGTTGCAGTGGCCTTATTCGTATCATTTCGGCCTACAGGGATCGCGCTTCTGCGCCTTTTTGATCGGTTTGGTCTGCTCGCTGTGTCGGACGGTTGTGTGGCGGTCATGCGCCTTGCAATTGTCGCGGTGGCATTGGCGTTCGACATGGGTATATGGGCTTTCATGGTCATGCTGCTTTTGCACAGTTTGGCCGACGGCATCGTTGCTTTTGCCCTTGCGCTGCGTGAACTCGCGCGGCGCGGGTATGGTAGCTTCTGGCGGGCCTCGGCCCGCGACGCTTTTGGCGAGAACGTGCATCTATTCCGCTTCCTCTGGAATACGAACATCAACCAGATCTTGCGCAATGCGACTCAGCGGTTCGACGTGCTGGCACTCGGCGTTTTGGTAAGTCCAGCTATTGTTGGTCAATACCAGGTCGCGAAGCGGTCGGGCAAAGCGGTGCTGCGGCTTGCGCGGACGATGACTCAAGTCCTGTTTCCGGAATTGGCTAAGCTCTGGATTCAAGGTGAGCGCGCCCGTTTCCGTAGAATGATCCGCCGTGTCACTCTGATAGTCTTCGCCTCAAGCGTGGCGATTGGAGTCCCGCTGGCATTTGCCGTACCGAGCCTCGTGGAGCTTGTTTTTGGTGAGGAGTTCGCCGGTTCAGTATCAATGATACTGCTTCTGGGAGTTGCGATCGTTCTGAATGTGACCGGGCTTGCGTTTAACCCTGCGCTGCTGAGCATGGGGCGTGATAAAGAGTTGTTGAACGTCACAATTCTTGGAACTGTCCTCTTCGCCACCGCCTTCGTCCCCGCAGTCAGCTTGTGGGGTGGAAACGGCGCTATGCTATGTCACATACTCTTCAGCGCGGTTTGGTTTCTGGGCTGCTTGTGGCACCTAGAGTTTCGCCCATTGCCGGAAAAGCCTGCCGCATGAGCTTCGTGGACCCGATATCCACCAGTTATGCCTCCAACCAACAGGCGCCGGCGAAGCGGCTCGAGTTTTATTTGGCGGTTACGACCGTCGCGCTCTCGCCTATGAACTACTTCCGTCTGGAAGCAGCTTACTTTACGGCTGGTGACCTGTTCGGCTTTATGACTCTTGTGGTTATGCTGCTCAACCGCAGTGTGCCATTGCGCTTTTACGGCCCGGCAACACCGCTCTGGCTCTTTTCGCTGCTGTTGTTTCTCGGAGGGTTGCTGCTGGGTTCGATTGTACAGGGCGATCCCATCGCCGGACTCGTTGTCTTTTTGCAGTACTGCTACTCACTGATCGTAATTCCCATAATCATCTCCTGCCGGCGCCTGGAGGAGACCTTTCTTCTGATGCGGGTGCTAATCGCCGCCATCGCGGTAATTATGTTGTTTGGCGCCTTTCTGATTGCCTTCGTGCCTGACGCCGACCCTCGACTCATCTCAGGTAGCGGACGCCTCCGCTCGCTTTTGGAACGCGAGAATGCTGCAGGCGCCATGGCGGCTATCGCGATCATGTTCAGTGTCTATCTGCGTATGGTCGGAATGTTCAGGCTTCTGTATTTTATCCCGGTTTTGGGCGTCTTAATATACGGGCTAATGCTGACCGGATCGAATACAGGGTTCGGCGCAACTGTCTTGGGCGTTGGTACAATTCTTCTGCTTGTCGGAGGAATTCGTGCCATACTTGCGGCTATTGTAATCGCGATAATTGGCAGTCAGATCGTCTTGCAATATGGTGATTTTTTTCTGCCAGAGGTTTTTCAAAGGCGGGTATTCGGCGCGTTGTCTTCAGGAGACATCGAACAGGCGGGGACCTTTGCAGATCGGTTCGAACTGCTGCACGAGGCAGTCGAGTTTTCCAACGAGACTCTGTGGCTCGGTCTTGGTGCCGACCAGTACCGTGTGTTCAGCGACCACGGCGCGCCGGTGCATAACACTTACTTGCTGATCCTATCGGAAGGCGGGATCGTTTCGCTACTTGGTCTGTGCGGCTTCTTCCTCTCGGGTTTGGCGTTAGGGATAGGCGCGTACACGGCTCAAGATAGCCGTGCGAGGGGGGCGCTCACGCTCGCTATGGTTATCCTCTTGGCCGCGGTATTTAACTCTTTCGCCCATTTTTATGCGCGGTTCTGGCATGTGCCCTTGGCGATAGCTATGAGCTTAAGTCTCCCTCGGGCAGGTCAGTCGACGTACCGGTAGCGCCGGAGCTGTTCGCCGGCGACGAATTCTACCTGGCGACGCGCCGTCTCCGGCATTTCGAGCTCCCATGCGTCGTCGTAGTGCAACGAAAGAGGTCCCTTCATTCGTATCCGGCTTCCTGCCATCTGGTGCGCTGGTACGATAGGTTCGCCTTCTGCCATCAGCGAGGCAATCGCAGAGAGATCCACCCCGACCGTTGTGGAGATCCTTGCAAACTCTGTCACCGGGTCGCGCGCGATGTCCTCGTACCGAACCCGTACGAAGTGTTCCGCCGGCAGTTGTGCGTGTAGCCGCTCTGCGACGCTATTGTACATCCGCCACCTGAGCGCTGTACGCATAGCCCAGCGCGGTACGATCTCTTTCTGAATGCCGCGTGCCACATCGAGTGGGATCGCGCGGCCCATAGCATGGGCCACAGCGCGAGCGTCACGGACAAGATGTATCACGCGAAGGTCTATGCTCGGATCGTGCGCCAGAGCGAGCGCCCGTCCCGGCGCTTTTGAAGAATCCAGAATAATGGGGATGCCGGTCTCGTCGCGCATAATCGAAAACAATGCTTGCGACTGCGCGAGAAAATTACCGAGTTTCCTACCCCCTATCATGCGCGCCGGTGCATAAAGCGGTTCAATCGCGCGTTGCAACGCAAAATACCCCGCCGGATCGTATTGCTGGGTCCACCGTGCCATGATCGGTCCCCAAACAGCACATTCCTTGATCCGGTTGCCGCAAGCACAGTATTCGTTCTCGCGCCAAACATGACGACACATGGCCGAGATCTCTCCTGAGCCAAAAACCTCAGGATGCATCCCCAGAGCGATATCCACCACGGTGGACCCACTTCGGCCATAGCCCGTGATGTATATAATCCTTGACTGCATTTGGGTTTCCGTTACCCAGCGTAAACTATCATTACAGATAACCTCTTGATCGGTCGACGCAGACTCTTTTTTGGGATACTGTCTCGGTCAGTAATCTTTTTTGGATAGTGTGTTACAATAGTGAGTACATGGTAATGCCATTTCGTCTGATTGTTCTTGCTTTGGTTGTTGTTTTACCCGCTTCAGCGGTCGCGGAAAGCTACGCCTTTGTCGCGGGTGATAGGGTGCTGGTGCGAGCGGGGCGGTGGGACCACGCAGAGCTTAGGTTCGAGTACTGGGATGGGGTCAGCGGCGAGTACCAGATCTCGCCCAGCGGCGAGATACAAATGCCTTTGGCGGGGTCAGTTATGGCTGAGGGCGAGACCGCAAACAGCCTTTCAACCGCTATATCTTTTCAGATCCAGCGTCGGATCGGTCTTACCGCTCCACCGGAGGTTGCGGTTGAAATCGCGGGGCATGCTCCGATCTATGTCGGTGGGTCAGTGGCGGCGCCCGGCTCATATCCGTTTCGCCTGGGTATGACTGTTCAACAGGCGGTGGCCTTGTCGGGGGGGATTGGCTCTCTCACTGCCGCTGACCAAAATACGGACCGGGAGTTGATCCGACTTGGCGGTCACTTACGCCTTTTGACAGAACAAATCGCCGCGTTGGAGGCCGAGGAAACGCGTCTGGAGGCGGAAGTCGTTGCTATTGAGACACGTGAGGCGGATGGGCTGCCACCTTCTGACGGTGAGGATATCGAAGGTTTAGAGCGAGAGCTTTTCACAGCGCGGCAGGAATCTATAGAAACGCGCGAGGCAAATATTCAGGAGCTTCAGTCTGTTGTGTCCCAACAACTAGCTCGTCTCGATGCTCAGATCGAATTGCGCAAGCAACAGATTGAGCTTGCCCGCGCGGACGCTGAGGCAATGGAAGAGCTGAAGGACCGAGGCCTCTCCGTGCGCTCGCGTGAGACGGCGGTGCTTTCGGGACTGGCCAACTTAGAGGTGCAGTTGAGCGAGCTCGAGGTCGCTAGGTTAAATGCCGAGCAACAGCTGAATTTGGCGCAGCGCGACGAGATCACCCTGTTCGATGAAGCCCGCCTCGGTCGCCTCACTGCTTTGCGAAATGTCGGTCTCGATCTGGCCGACCGGCGGGCGGAGGCGCAAACAGCGCGGCAGCTCTACGCCGAGGCGACGGCGCGGGGAAGCGTCAGCGACGAGTCAGATGCAGTTAGCTACATTGGCTACGTTGTCACCCGGGAAGTCGATGGCGCTTTCGAGCGCATTTCAGCCGATCCCGCTACTCGCCTAGCTCCGGGGGACACTCTTGATGTCACCATCGAGCTTTTGCCGCAATCGCCGAGCAATTAAGTTCCCCCAAGCGGCTTTGCCTGAGGTCAGTTTCTTGAATAGCTTACGAATTCTTTTTCCCTTTGTTGGGGGTAAAACCGTCGGTGGCAGTCATATCTCGGCGCTTAAACTTGTGGCCGGATTGGACCGCGATCGTTTTGACCCAGCTATTGTATTGCACGACCTAGACGGGTCGGGGCCGGGGCGGCTTGGAGAATACATTAGCTCATTAGGGCTGGAGTATCAGACGCTTCCGGGTGTTGGGATTATCGCACCGCCGCACAGCAGAACCGACAGTTCTGTATCTATTGGGACGTATCTCACTCGGACGCTGCCCAGGCTGCGCAGGTATCTCTTGGATGGAAGCTATGACATCGTTCACACCAACGATGGGCGGATGCATGTGAATTGGGCCGCTCCAGCCCGCCTCGCTGGGTGTCGGTTGCTTTGGCATCATCGTGAGGATCCTAAGGGCTTTGGAGTAAATGCTATCGCGCCACTCTTTGCAAACAGGGTCGTTACCGTTTCGAATTTCGCGCGCCCGGCACGACCTGTCTTGCCAGTCACATCTCGCACTCGAGTCATCTACAGCCCCTTTGAGTTCGGCGGACAGCCAGATCGTGAGGCGGCTCGTGCTGAACTGCTGAAGGAGGTCGGAGCAGGGAAGGACGCTTTGCTCCTTGGTTATTTCGGATCGCTGGTGCCACGGAAGCGGCCTCTGGCTTTCGTGGAGGCAGTAGCGGCAACGGTCAAAGCATTGCCTGGCAGGGATGTTCGAGGTTTGCTTTTTGGTGAGGCAATTTTGCCCCACGCGCCGCTTGATCGCGAAGCGCGCGAGCTGGCCGTAAGCCTTGGGATAGGCGACCGTGTCCACCTGATGGGCTTCAGGCGCCCGATTGACGGGCCGATGGCCGCGATGGATGCCACAATTGTAACGGCAGTGAATGAGCCCTTCGGACGGACGCTGATTGAGGCGATGCATCTTGGCGTGCCAGTGATCGCCACCCGACATGGCGGCAATATCGAGGCCATCACCGACGGCAAAACGGGACGGCTAGTGCCACTGGATGATGCCGGCGCCATTGCCACGGCGCTTGCGCAATTAGATGCCGACCCGGAGAGCCGTGCTGCCATCGTTGCGGCCGCCCGTGCCGATCTTGTCAAGCGCTATGGTGCGGAGCGGCATATTGAACAAGTAAGCCAGCTTTACGAGGACCTCGCGCCGGCTCGGCGAGACCGGTTCCAAGCGGTTTCCTAGGCAGCATCAGGGAGACTCGGTGCCCATGCTCATCAATGCCAGATACCACATGACAAGCTTAACCTCGATGCAACGGATTGCTTTTCTCGAAGCATGCGGATTCGCTACGGAGTCGGCGGAGCCGAAGCGCGTGATGGTTGTGGATGTCGCGGGCGCTTCGGTTTTCGACGGAAAGGGCGAGGGCCGTTTGGCCCGGTACGCACAGATCGTAGTCGCGGCATCGGTACGCGTGCTGACATACGTTTTGTCACCTAAGCGGCTGTTGGCTTGTTCAGCGAGTGATGGCTACGCATTCAATTCCTGTCTGAACCGGCTGACTAACCCCTTTCGAACAGCGCAACGCGTAGTTTCGACCTGCGCAAAAGCGACGAGCCACGGGTCGCTTCCAAATTGGCCGTTCTTCTCGATGAGCTTTGATCCAGCAAACCAGAGCGGAAGTCGTTAAAGAGACAATGGAGAGACACAACATGCTGGCAGAGATCCGTGCAAAACCCGCGCTGGACTTCCTGATCATCGGTGCGGCAAAGTCTTCAACCACTTGGTTGCAAGCTTCGCTGCAACAGGCATCTGACATCTTCATGCCGGATCCCGAACTGCACTTCTTTTCGAGGGAGTTCGAGCGCGGCTTTCCTTGGTATGCAGAGCATTTCCCGCAACAGCATGCCGGCACGCTCATTGGCGAAAAGTCCAACTCATACCTCAGTGATCCGCAAGCTGCGGAGCGGATCCGGGACGCCTATCCAGATATCCGGCTTGTGGCATTATTGCGAAATCCGGTAGCGCGCGCCTATTCAGACTATTGTATGCTCTACCGCCGAGGCGACGTACATGAGCGGATCGAAGAGTATCTCGACCCCAGCCGAGCAACTTTTCGTCGCTTTATCGACGACGGCCTCTACGCAGCGCAACTTACCCGTTTTCTGGATCGCTTTCCTAAAGAAGCGCTGCTTGTCATGTTTTTCGAAGACATGCGAGCGTCGCCACAGCAAGAGCTCGACAAACTTGCCCGGCATCTGGGGCGGTCCGACGGTTCGCTTTTGCCACACGCTGGAAAGGTCAAAGATAGTAAGGCGGCTATGGTGCCCAAGCGACTACGGGAGTTGCTAAAGCCCATACGCCCGATATTGGATCCTATCCGAAACACGGGCCCGATCCAGAAGGTGCGGGGGCTCGTGGCACGCGAGGTTCGGTATCCGCCCCTCACCGATGTTTTGGCTGAGGGATTGCGGGCCTACTATGCCGAAGATGTGCGCGCATTGGAGGGCATATGCAAACGTCAACTGGGGGATTGGCTTGCGACGCCGGTCCGACGCGGCTGAACCGGGAGCGCTGATATGGCATACCGGATCGCAGTGCTCGCCGACATTCATAGCAATGCGGATGCTTTGAGCCTTGCGCTGGCCGATGCTCAGGCGGCGACGCCGGATCTGACGGTTATTCTTGGCGATTTGTTAACTTTCGGGATGCAACCGAACAGCGTTCTGAACCAGATGGATGATTTCGCTGCTCAAAATCCAAGTGTTGTGTTCGTAAGCGGCAATCATGACGCGTTCTATTTCGGCTTGGAGACAGGTGATGCCGGCTTCTACGATCGCGTTCCTCAGTTCGTACGCGACTCGGTGTATTGGACCCAAAAACGGATTAGCAGAGAACCGTTGCTGTCCGGACGTTATCCCTGGGTTGAGGCTTACTCAGTTCGTGAAGTTTTTTTTGCCCACGCCAATCCTTACGCTTACGGCGACTGGCGCTACGTATCGGATGTCGCTTCGCAGCTCGAGGCGGCCAATGCATTGCGAATTTCTGGGCATAAAGTTGGAGTTTTCGGTCATTCGCACCGTGCGTTTTCGGTGGTTGTGTATGGCGAAAAGGTACAGCCGCTATCCCAAAGAAAGTGGTGGAACATCGCGGACGACGCGATTGTACTGATAAATCCGGGCGCTGTGGGCATGCCGCGTGGCACTGGGCTCAGTTACGCGCTTCTCGACGTTGACGATAATCGGGTCCGGGTGGATATTCGCAACATCCCCTCCGGCTTCGACACATATCGACAGGCACTTGCCGCATCTGACTTAAGTCAGGACACTCGGGCAAGGCTGCTATCCTACCTGGAGTCCTGAAATGATTTCTATTCTTGTGACAGGAGCAGGGGGCGGCGTCGGCCAGGGCGTGATCAAGTCGCTTAGAATGATTGAGGACCTGCCCCTTCGCGTGATCGGTGCTGATATGAGTTCGCGCGCGGCCGGGTTGTATGCCTGCGACAAGGCTTATCTAGTTACCAGTGCCGCCGACCCTGACTACCTGACCTCTCTCGCCCGTATTTTTGAAGCCGAGGCCATCGACTACTACCTGCCGGGAACGGACGTAGAGCTTGAGTTCTGTGCCCGGAACAAAGCTGAAATCGAGGGACAGTTCGGCGTTAAGGTGGTGGTCAATCCATTGGAGACGGTGCAGATAGCCGACGACAAAAAGCGGACGGCAGCGTTTCTGGCCGACCAAGGCCTGCCCTTTCCGGAGACGATTACTCTGCGCGAGGCAAGGCGTCGAACGGACCTTTCCTTTCCGTTAATTGTCAAACCTGCGGTAGGCTATCGATCTATAGGCGTGGTTCGGGCGGAGTCGCCAGGCGATCTCACGGCCTATCCTGGTGAAGAAGGCGTTATTGTTCAGGAGCTAGTCGGCGATGCGAACAGTGAGTTCACTTGTACTATTGTCGGATGTGAAGGTGCTTTTTCGCCCGTGCTCGCGCTGCGCCGCGACCTGAGATCCGGTGACACCTATCGCGCCTATCCGGAGCAAGTGCCGGAAGTCGAAAGATATGTCTCCGAGGTGGCCCGGCGTATCGGTATCGAGGGGGCGTGCAATTTCCAACTACGTGTGGGCCATGACGGGGTGCCAAAACTCTTTGAGATCAACGCGCGGTTTTCGGGCACGACGCCCCTTTGTTCCCAATTAGGCTTCAACCCCGTGGAATTCTATCTCAAGCGGAAGCAGGGGATTGCATATAACCCGCAGATCGCGTGGGGCAGTGCCGTTTTGCGGTTCTGGAGCGAGGTGGTGCTCCGCTGCGATGCTTTGGACCAACTAGAAGCAGAGGGTGCCTTGGTCCCTGACCTTGCGCCGCAGTTCTCTCTCTACGGGGGTGACAGGTGAAGATTGCACTGACTGGGAGTACGGGGCTCTTTGGCCGTCACTGTCAGGCGCTTCTTGAAGCCGAAGGGATCGAATACGTGCCCCTGACGCGACAGGAGTGGGACCTCCGGGATTGGGTGGAGCCCGAGCGGCTTTCGTCTCTTTTACAGGGTGCAGATGTGATTGTGCATGCGGCTGCGTGCTTGCCCGGTGAAGCGGACTTGCGCCGACTCTTCGACGTTAACCTTCGAGCGGTCATAAACTTGGCTGAGTGGGCGCAGGATAACGGCGTGTATCTCGTCTTTATTTCCTCAGGCTCCGTCTACGCTGATCCTCACGCTCAGCGAATTGACGAGAACGCGGTCGTTGGACCAGGTCCCATTGGTGGGATCTACGCCGCGAGCAAACGATTGGCTGAGGCCGCGCTGGAAGAATTCGCCGCCACTGGTTTAAAGCATGTCGTGCTGAGGCCGTCCTCGGTATACGGGGCAGGCATGGCGGCGGATCAACTGCTGGCACGCCTCCTAGCACAAGCAAAGGCAGGTCGCCCTGTGAGGATCACCGGGGGGCAGAACCGCATCGATTTCCTACATGTTCACGATCTTTGTCGTGCTGCGCTTGCCGCCGTACGCAGCGGCGCGATGGGCGTCTTTAACATTGCCAGTGGTACGCCGGCTTCGTTGGAAGAGGTTGCCCGTATCATAGCGCAACTCTGCGGGGTTCGGACGGATATCGCGCCGGTTGAACATGATCCGGCGCCCTTTTTGCGTTTCTCGCTGGATTCTTCCGCGGCTCGCGCTGCCTTCGGTTATACGCCTTTGGTAGACCTTCCCAGTGGGCTTGCCATGTCAAAATCGGGTGCGCTTATCTTTCCGTGACGCTGAGCTGCTCGGTGCGTTTTTTTGGGGCGGCTGCTCTTCGTCATCAACTGCCTGGGTGACACATTAGTGGTACGAAAGATCAATCTGATGCTTTGGTCGCGCGAACGAGTTTGTAAGAGAACGCTTTAGGCTTTCTTGAAAAATGCTGTGAGAGTTTTGCGGTTGAGACCAGAAGCACTTATCGGTTGCACTGGAAAAAGCGAACGGATCACCCATCAAACCACCTCATCCTAGATCCCCTACAAGCCTAAAACGGGTGTATTGCCTTGCTTTTGGACTCCAGCGCTTGCTTTGGCGAGACGCTATGATCGGCACTAGAAGTAATCCGGGTTTGGATAGTCTGGACACAATTTAATAGACGCTTTTGGCAAATCGCTCACCTGTGTCCAAAGGTAGTTCTTACCTGTCGGCGTCTTTGTTCAAGCCGCGCGTTGAGGGTGGCGCGGTCCGCCAAAGCGGGCATTGTGTGGCTAGCGCACCAAGAAGTGTTTCGATTGTCGACAAAACCTTAAAAATGACCTTGCTGCTCCGCGCGATAATTGCGCGACATCCGCAAAACAGATTGTGGAAAGCTCTGAGACTTGCGAACATCGCGCGCGCGGGTGTCTGGCGGTTTTCACCAGAGCAGGGAACTTAGACTTGGTCTTGCTTAGAAGCCCGAATGTTTGCGGAACGAGTAAGAGGTTATTTTAAGAATGAAGATTGCAATGATAGGCACTGGCTATGTTGGCCTGGTATCGGGTGTGTGCTTCTCCGACTTTGGTCACAACGTAGTGTGCGTAGACAAGAACCCTCAAAAGCTCGCCCAATTGAAGGCGGGTGAAGTGCCGATCTTTGAGCCCGGCCTCGATACGTTAATTGCAAAAAACATCGCGGCAGGTCGTCTTTCTTTCACAGAAAACCTTGCTGAGGCTGTTGACGGTGCTGACGCTGTCTTCATCGCAGTAGGAACGCCGACACGGCGCGGCGATGGCCACGCTGACCTGACTTATGTCATGTCCGCCACGGAAGAGATCGCGCATGCGCTAACCGGCTACACGGTGGTGGTTACGAAATCGACTGTACCCGTCGGTACAAATCGCGCTGTTGCTAAAACTCTGGCAAAAGCCAATCCAAACGCCGAGTTCGATGTCGCCTCAAACCCTGAATTTCTGCGGGAAGGCGCTGCGATTGATGATTTCATGCGGCCCGATCGGGTGGTTGTTGGCGTAGAAAGCGCGCGGGCTGCGGAAGTAATGAGAGATATTTACCGTCCTCTCTATCTGCGCGATTTCCCTATCCAGATCACCGATCTCGAAAGCGCGGAGCTTGTCAAATACGCCTCCAATGCCTTCCTTGCTATGAAGATTTCTTTCATCAACGAAATGGCAGCTCTCTGCGAGCGTACAGGGGCCGACATAAAAGCCGTGTCCAGGGGCATGGGTCTTGATAATCGTATCGGAAACAAATTCCTGCATGCTGGGCCAGGCTATGGTGGCTCTTGTTTTCCAAAGGACACATCGGCTCTTGCGCGCATTGGGCAGGATTACTCGGTTCCGTTGCAATTGACGGAGGCGGTCATAAAGGTCAACGAAGATGTAAAGCGCCGTATGATTGAGAAGGTGAGAGATGCGTGCGGCGGTAGTGTAAATGGCAAAGTCATTACCGTGCTGGGAGTTACTTTCAAGCCCAACACTGACGACATGCGGGAAGCGCCCTCGCTGACTATTGTCCCTGCATTGATCGGAGCGGGTGCCTCCGTCCGAGTGGTCGATCCGCAAGGGCAGCGCGAGGGTAGGGACCTTCTGCCGGGAGTTAGTTGGGACGATGACGTTTATAAAGCTGTCGAAGGAGCCGATGCGCTTGTCATACTAACAGAGTGGAACGAGTTTCGCGCGCTTGATCTTAAGCGTATCGCTGCTGCAATGCGGCAACCCGCTATGGCTGACCTAAGAAACATTTACGACCCTGAAGACGTCGCCAATGCTGGGTTCTCGACCCACATATCCGTGGGCCGAGCTTCACCCTGAGCTGCGCAATTCTTGAGATGTAGGCCTATTGGTCTTCGGGCGGTGGTCTATAGTAGTCACCGCATGTTGGCCCGTGTATCAGATATTCAATGCATAGAACCGGTAAGAAGCTGTGTAAACGCAGGGGCTTACAGAGCTGGCGCTAAAGACCAAATGATACTCTGATCCCAAAGTGCGGGCTATAGCGAACCTTAAAACACAATAGGATCAGGGGTGTTGGTGCTACATATCGATGCAACGAGCAGGTTAATACTTGCTCGTTTACGGCCCGTCAGCGGCGAAGCGCTAGTCTATTTCCCGTAGTAGTCGCGGTACCACGCTACAAACGCACCAATTCCCTCGCGTATGTTGGTTTTTGGCTTGTAGTCGGTCAACTCACGTAAAAGCTCGGCGTTTGCCCAGGTGGCTGCAACGTCGCCGGGTTGGGCATCCATATAGTTTCGTTGTGCCTCGATACCCAGTTCAGACTCAATGGCCTCAATGAAATCCATGAGCCTAACTCTGTCTGAGTTTCCGATATTCACGATGCGAAACGGTGCCACATTCGACAGGCTATCGCCTTCAATGCTATTGCTGCTGTTTTCTGACAATTCTGGGGGAGAATCTATCAATAGTCGGATCGCACGCACCAGGTCATCAACATATGTGAAGTCCCGGTATGAGTTGCCACGGTTGTAGATATCGATTGGTTGCCCTTTAAGAATGGCATTTACAAACTTGAAATACGCCATATCTGGACGCCCCCAAGGTCCGTAGACGGTGAAAAAACGAAACATCGTCGTGGGAAGATCCCAAAGATGGGCGTAAGCGTGAGCCATGCTTTCATTGGCTTTCTTGGTCGCAGCGTAGATCGTGAGTTGAGTGTCCGCCTTATCGATCTCTCTGAATGGCATTTGCTCATTTGCTCCATACACAGATGAGGTTGATGCCATGAGCAGGTGCTTAGTTTTCAGCTTTCGCGCGACTTCCATCACGTTGAAAGTACCGATCACGTTGCTGTCAATATATGAGCGCGGGTTTTCGAGGCTGTAACGAACGCCGGCTTGTGCTGCCAGATGTACGATCACGTCGGGCTCGAACTCTTGCGCTGTGGCCCAAAGGCGGGCTTCGTCCTCTAGCATGGCCTCGGTCGCTTCGAAGGCCTCGTTCTGCAACAAAATCGCGTGGCGTTTCTGTTTAAGCGTGACATCATAATAGTCTGTCATGCCATCATAGCCTCGAACGTGAAAACCTTCCGAGACTAAGAGCTTCGCAAGGTGAAAGCCGATAAACCCGGCTGTACCAGTTACTAAAACGCGGGTCATGGTCGTAGCCTCTCGTATGCCAAAGCAGCAGGAAGAAATAGGGTTGTTTAATGCAGTTTTGTCCTGCAACCTTGTTTAAAAAGCAGTCGTTTTTCAACATATAAATGGTTTGAGAAAACAAAGAGATAGGGGCTGTGCAGTGTTATTCATAGCCACATCCTTGATACTGGTGGAGAAGGACTTTGTGGGCGCTTTCAAGACCTAGACTTTCGGTGTCCCTGCTTAGATCGTGAACTTCGCAACGGAAGGCGCGATGTAGTGCCCTCAAATCAGTAGTGATACTGCAGCCTGGACCTATCAATTGAAAGAACATGGGGCGGTTGCAAGCTCTCGCGCGATCTACCTGTAAGGCAAGTGAAGTAAGACCATATTTGTACTTTCGCATGTCGCGCGACCTGAATAGCGATTAAAGTATTACGGAGCCAAAAGATTTCGGCTTACATGTGAAGAAGAATTGGTAGGCTAGGTCCAGAGCTTTCAAATTATAATGTGGTATGGTTTTTTTTAATAGAAGTTGTGTAAATGTATTCCTATGCTTTTTTGTTTTAACTCGAATAGCTCTAAACCTGCGTAAGTCCATCAGTTAGTTTTTCATCATCTGCGAGTTCATTTAGTAGAGACTTTTCTGGGAGCTGTGTATTTACCGAAAGGCAATGCTCCAACCGCAGTATTTTGCCTCGATGATGGGCCCTTGATATTCGCATCGTGAAGGCATTCGTGATGTTATCCAGCTTGAGCCGATTTTTCTGGATGAGTCTAAACCAGTGGAGTCTGTATCTTGATTGTCCAAGAATGGGATATGACTTCATCCGGCAGCGACTGCGCTGCTTCGATTTGCAGTCCGAATAGTAAGAGGAAGAAACCCTCATTCATATAGCGTTTGTAATGCGGCTGGTCTTCTTTTGCCGTCGGCGCAGTATGACAGATTGTATAATAATAGGCGTCAAATACTATTAGATAATTTTAAAGGGGATGGGAGAAAGTTCATTCGCGACTTGAATAGCTATATTATCACGAGCTTCTTTTTTTCGTCGAAGATCCGGTTGCTGCAACTTCCCTAGTACACTGTGTATTCTCAATACGCCTGTTCTTGGGACAACTTGCGAAGATTGCCGACGACGCGAACATTCCGGAGGTCTGCGCTATCACGGCAGAAAAGAAGGTGTACCTTGGCTCACATCCAAAGAAGTACCCCCACCCGCTTTATGAAGAGATTGCTCCCAGCAACGACGCCGATCTTCAACCCAACGAGGGTTAATCTCAAATTGCCAGCTACGGAGAAGCATAAACAAATGCCCAGAAGAGCGATGCCTGACCTGAAGAAATGACAAGAGTCAAAGCTGATCCCGGGCCCGCAGTTAACCGCTCGGCTGGGAAATGACGCGAGACCCCAGACAGAAATGCCATCCGCATCGCGGTGGCGTCTTAATGAACTGAAATTGACCCGCATTGCACCCTTTCTTTGGCCGCGCGCGCAATTCATGGAACTGAAGTGTGGGAGACAACGCGCCAGAGATTACATCGAAGGGCGCGCATGGAAGTTTGGGCAAATTGTTGGGTCCGTCATTTGGAGGGACAGAGAGCCTAGCGCTCAACGAGGAGGTCGTGTGACTTCTGCCGAATCTTTGGAAAATCATTAAACTCATCCATAGTTACTTTCGGTGTTTTCTCCTGTGATCTATCAGGGGGCCGCACCGATCCAAAATCCATGGAGGCAACTATGTTTGAAAAACCAAACGGGTGTATCGAAACCGTTGATCTTCCCTTGGAAAACGGTGCAAGGGCCAGGCTGTCGTTACGCTCCAATAATGTCTACGCCATTCTGCCCAGCAGGGCACATATCGAGGCGTCCGCCGTCGCATGAGTGTCTTTGTCGAGTTCCATGGCGAAATTGCAGTCGTCACATTGGACAATCCACCGGTTAATGCACTCGGCCAGGCGGTACGTCAGGGACTACTGGACGCAGTCAATCAGATAGCGCAAGCGCCACGACTGAGCGCTGTCGTCTTGCGGGGAAAGGGCGGTTCCTTCTGTGCAGGAGCAGATGTCCGCGAGTTTGATGCAGATCCGACTTTGCCATTTCTTCCAGACGTTCTGAACGCGATAGAAGGGTCAAGCTACCCTTGGATCGCGGCAATAGATGGGTTTGCATTGGGAGGTGGGCTCGAACTGGCACTCGCATGCCACTACCGGATCGCTCACCATGGCGCGACCATTGGATTTCCTGAAGTGAAACTCGGGGTGATACCAGGCGCGGGCGGAACTGTGCGTTTGCCGCGCCTTATTCCAGCAGATCGAGCTTTAGCCATGATAGCTGAAGGTGACATGATTTCGGCCCACGAAGCGTATGCGTCGGGAATAGTATCCGAGGTCGTCGTTGGGGATCTAATCAATGCCGCATTCAATCTGGCCGAGAAGGTGTGCGAACACGCTTTACCGATCCCTCTCAGCCAGCGGGACCCGGTCGAAGCCGGAACTCCGGTGGCCTTGAAGTTGCAAAAGGACCGCATTCGACGCCGTGCGCGTGGACAGATTGCGCCAGCTGTAGCCGCCGACGTTCTCGAAACCTCCATCTCTGAGGCTGCGGACGTCGCATTTCAAGCGGAGCGGGCGAGTTTTCTGAAGTTGAAGTCGGGGGCTCAAGCGGCGGCTTTGCGCCATATCTTTTTCGCGGAACGGGCCTCTGGTCGCATCGCACGGGCAAAGGGCGCAAAACCTCGACCGCTACGTCACATTGGCGTCGTCGGCGGCGGGACAATGGGGGCAGGAATCGCCGTAGCTTGTTTGCTCTCAGGACTGGCAGTCACCCTGGCAGAGCGGGATGCAGACGCGCTTGAGGCCGGACTGGACCGGATTTCTACGGAGCTGCACGAAGCGTACCGACGCGGCAAGCTTGACAGAGACAGTCTGCAGGTCGCGCAAGAGGACTTGCGTGGAACAACGAGTTTCGCCGGTTTCGCTGACTGTGATCTGGTCATCGAAGCAGTCTTTGAAGATATGGACGCCAAAAAACAGGTTTTTGCCGAGTTGGATCTCCATGTGCGAGACGACGCCGTTCTGGCGACCAACACCAGCTATCTTGACGTTGACGAGATTGCAGCAGCCACACAGACCCCGTCGCGTGTCATCGGTCTGCATTTTTTTTCGCCCGCGCATATCATGAAGCTTTTGGAAGTAGTTGTTTCCGAAAACGCATCAGCCGAAGTGCTCGCGACAGGGTTATCGCTCGGGCAACGCCTGAAAAAGACGATTGCGGCTTCGGGTGTATGCGAAGGCTTTATCGGCAACCGTGTGATGTCGGCTTACCGACGGGAAGCCGATTATCTCATCGAGGATGGCGCGCTGCCGGAAGAGGTAGACAAGGCGATGGTCGACTTTGGCTTTCCTATGGGCATCTTCGCGATGCAGGACTTGGCGGGTTTGGATATTGCATGGGCAATGCGTAGACGGCGCGCGGCGGAGCGTCCTGAACAGGAGCGTTACGTCGCGATTGCGGACAGGCTTTGCGAGGCCGGGCGGCTGGGGCGAAAGGCTGGCAAAGGATGGTATGATTACACAGTCTCCAAGACAGGGACGCCTGATCCCGAGGTAACAAAGCTTATACATGCTGAGTCTCAGCAAAAAGGCATTCATAGACGGTCTTTTTCTTCGGCTGAGATTATGGAGCGGCTTCTTTCTGCCATGCAGACTGAAGGTCTTAGCCTTGTGGAAGACGGTATCGCGGCCTCAACAAACGTCGTTGATGTGGTGATGGTAAATGGTTACGGATTTCCGCGATGGCGTGGTGGTCCGATGTTCATGATGGTGCGGAGCTAACGATAGGAACCGGCGCCCTCGCTGCTCGAGAGGCCCCTTGGCATCTATAGAGTTTACTCCCGGTGGTCGGCAGCCAAGCAGTTTGCGCGCATCGCTTGCGACTGGCAAAGCCAGAGCTATACGGGCTTCACAGGGGAGGTCCCTCCGCTTTGGCATGCAATATACATAGATCAGACGCGGTTTCAGTGGAATTTTCTCGATTTGGTATACGAAATTGCTAGTTTGACGTGCAGGATTGGCCGATTGGTGCTGAGATGGAGCCTTTATGTCCGATACACTACCTCGAATGAACGCGGCTGAAGCGGCTTATCGTGCGATCCGCGCTCAGATCGTGTCTGGCGAATTGGCGGAGGGAGAGCGTCTGACCGAAAAGAGGCTCTCGAAAGACCTTGGGTTGTCGCGGACGCCAATTCGAGAAGCCATTGGGCGCTTGATCCTTGAGGGCTTTGTCGAACGTCAAACAGGATACACAACCCGTGTGGCGCATTTTCCGGAAGACGAGATCGCCCAGATTTTCGAGATCCGCTGCATTTTAGAGGCGTATTCTGCGCGGCGGGCCGCCAAACACGCAACGCCTGAGGATATCGCCGAACTGCGCTTGGTGCACGCAGATATGCAAAAACACACGCCTCCGCGCAGCGACGATGACTACAAAGTCCTGACTGAGGCGAACGAAAAATTCCACCGTATCATCCTTCGTGCCGCGCAATCGCCGCGTCTCACGGCCCTGATGACCATGGCATTCGATGTTGGCATGGTTGTTCGGACCTACCGGATTTACTCTGACGCGGACCTTTTGCGCAGTTTGCATCACCATGCTGAGCTTATTGATGCGATCGAGGCAAATGCCCCCGACTGGGCCGAGAATGTGATGGGCGCACATTTGCTCGCTGGGGCAGCCAAAGTCTCGGACCACGTTCAGGCTCCTGCTGAGGCTCAGGTAAGTGATCCTGTTCGAGCAGCCGAATGACGCCACTGTCCGCCCTTCGGTCGTTCCTTTTTGCGCCAGCAAACCGAGCGGCGGTTTACGAAAAGGTTCTGAGTTCGGGTGCAGACACCGTATGTCTCGACCTTGAGGACGCCGTGCCACCCGATCAAAAGGCCGCGTCGCGGGAGCCTGCTTTGAAGTGGTTGGCTGACGGCTCCCATGGCCCGCTGAAAGGGCTTCGGATCAATAGCTTGCGGACCCCGGAGGGACTTGCCGATTTGGCGGTCGTGTGTGCAGCGGGATCGTTGGACGGGTTTGTTCTGCTGCCCAAAGTTGATGCCGCCGCCGACGTCCAGATTGCAGCTGCCGCTCTCGATGCTGGAAACAGCAGGCTTCGTCTCGGCGCACTGATCGAAAGTGCGGCCGGCCTCGAGAATGTTTTTGAGATCGCGGGTTCAAGCGAGCGGCTGACCTTTCTGCTGTTTGGCGGCGTGGACCTGAGCGCGGAATTGGGGGTTGATGGCTCTGATTCAAGCTTGGCCTATGCACGGGGGCGTGTTGTCCATGCCGGTCGGTCTAACGGGCGTCCGGTTCTCGATGTGCCAGCGCTCGCATTTCGGGATCTCGAGGCCGTGGCCGCAGCGGCTCATCGCGCCAAAGCGCATGGGTTCTCCGGTAAAGCTGCCATCCACCCCAGCAATATCGCGGTTATCAACGATGTCTTTACGCCCGATGAGGCTGAGATTGCCGAGGCGCAAGCGATCGTTGAGGCCTTCAATGCAGCACCCAGCGGTCTGGTGGTGATAAACGGCAAACTGATCGAACGTCCGGTCATTCGTGCAATGCAGGCACGTCTGGCTCTGGCCGAGGCTGCCGGTAAGCTATGAGCCGCGACGACCTGATTGCAAAAGCGCTCGCACAGGATAACCGCTTTTTCTTTTTGGAAGACCCCCGTACGACTGTGCCAATTGACCGGCAGCAGGATGCGAAGGGGGGGGCACTTCAGGACCATCTCGTTGGCGTGAAGTCGAACATCGCTGTCGCAGGTCAGGCTTGGACAGCCGGCATTCGCGCCCGCTCCGACGAAATCGCAACCCAAGACGCCGATGTTGTCTCCGTCTTCCGCGGGGCGGGGGCTGCGTTCCTGAGCCGATTGACCATGGACGAAGCCGCCTTGGGGGCGGCGACTGAGGCGTCCGGATGGCGTTCCACGCGTAACCCGGCGGCCTCTGATTGCAGCGTTGGCGGTAGTTCCGGCGGGGCTGCGGCGGCTGTCGCCTGCGGTGCTGTACGCCTGGCGCTGGGAAGCGATACGCTTGGCTCGGTACGCATCCCTGCGGCCTATTGCGGAGTGCTGGGGTTGAAGCCGACCCGGGATTTGTTGCCTATGGGCGGTGTCTTTCCGCTTGCGCCGGGTTTTGACACCCTTGGTCTGCTTGCGGATGGAACAGAGGTCGTATCGCGGGTGTTGGATCTGTTCGGCGTGGGGGATGCACCGCATGAGGTGACAGTCCAGCGCGCACTACCGGAGACAGAAATTCCAACCTCGCCGGAAGTCGCGGATGCTATTGATCATAGTCAGGTGGTCCTTAGTGAGCTTGGATTGTGGAGTGGTGCGCGGCAGGTCAGCGGATGGGCCGCTACTGATGTGCGGATGGCGGCGTATAGCCTCGTGTGCGCGAAGGCCATCGAGACACTCTCTGAAGAAAAACCAGTGGGAAAAGCGGTTACTCAGGCGCTGCGTTTTGGCGCGCGTCTCTCGTCTGCGGATTTATCTGCGGCGCAAGCTGTGTGCGACCGCGCGGCGCAAGGTTTGCTCGATGCTCTTTCCGACAGCACTGTTCTAATAACCCCGACGACACCGACCCCGCCCTTTCGGCGCGGCGCAAAACCGCCCCCAACGCAGGCTGATTTTACCGCCATCGCGAACCTCGCGGGCGTGCCGGCACTCGCCGTGCCTATCTCAGGAGGCGCAGCGCCACTTTCCGTGCAGCTAATCGGTGCACCTGGAACAGAGAGAGCCTTGCTTAGACTGGCGAATGTTTTGCTTGGCGCGGACGTGCCTACTCAAATTCGAGCGTAACCGTCATCGCCAACCGTCCATCTTTAGACCGCGCCCACATCAGCAGATTATCCCCGTCCGGTTTGCCCTCCAGATAAAACGGGTCGGGTGCAAAAAGCGGACTGACAGCGCGGATATGCGCCGCGCGCAGCGACCGGCCCCCTGCATTTTCCTGCCCAAAACCGATCAGGAGCGTCGCGGTAAGAGGGCCGTGGATCACGAGGCCCGGATAGCCCTCTACATCGCGGGTATAATCGGCATCGTAGTGAATCCGGTGCCCGTAGAAGATCAGCGCCGAGTATCGGAAGAGCAATACCGGGTCCGGCTTGATTTGCCGATGCCAGACCCCATCCTGCGGTGCTTTGGGAGCATTTGCCTTTGGCGCACCCGGAGCGGGCGGCTCGCGGTAGACGATGTTCTGTGTCTCGGTCAGGCAAGTCCCGCCTGCATCCGCAATATCGTGCGTTACTGTGACAAACCCCAATTGTCCCGAGCGGCCCGACTTTAGAGTGATATCCCCGATGGTGGATGTTTTAGTGGCCCGGGTTCCGATTTTCAGAGGGCGATGCCATTCCATCTTTCCGCCAGCCCACATTCGTCTTGGCAGGCCCAGATCGGGCAGAAAGCGCCCCAGCCGTTCATGGCCATCCGCTGCAAGGGCCGAGGCGCGGATTTGAGGGTTAAAATAGAGGTAATGCCAGAAGGCCGGCAAGGTGTCGCCTTCCGCAAGGGTTGGTTCCTGATCCAAGGTCAGCTGCATATGCGCGGCTTGCCGCAGGTCGATCCGATCTTCGGCAGTCTCGCTCCGGCCCGTCGCGGGATGGAGGCTCATGTCTTATTCTCCCTGAAAGTTCGGACGGCGCTTTTCGGCGAATGCGGCTTGGCCCTCACGATAGTCCGCGCTGGCGTAGCAGGCCTGCACTAGGCTCTCGGCCCGAACCGCCGCAGCCGGATCACAGGGATTTGCAAAAGCTTCCAGCCCTGCCTTAACCGCCCGCAATGTCAGCGGCGCGTTGGCCGCAATTGCTTCAGCGACCCTCGTCGTTTCATCTTCGAGCGCGTCAGTTGGCAGAACGCGGTTGGCCAGCCCCCAGCGTTCCGCGCGCTCCGCCATAACAGGTTGGGCTGTGTACAAGAGTTCAGCCGCCGCTGCTGGCCCAGCGATCCGGGCCAATGCAGCCACTTCATCGGCACCCACCGCAAGACCGAGCTTCGCCGGCGTAAAGGCAAAGCGGGCGGTCTGCGCTGCCAGCCGCAGGTCGCAGCGCAAAGCGATCTCAAGCCCGCCACCGATACAATGACCATGAATTGCTGCGATCACTGGCATCGGGAGCGCGTCTATCGCGTCAAGCGCGCGCGCGACCTCTCTGTTGTAGACTTTCACGTCCTCGGGTGTGGAACGGACTCGCGGAAACTCCGAAATATCCGCCCCTGCTGAAAACGCCCTTGTTCCGGCACCTGCAATCACCACGACCCGCGTTTTGCTGTCGCGCAAGCTCTCGCAGATGTCAGCCAATGCGCGCCACATGCCCAGGCGCATCGCATTCAGCCTGTCCGGATTGTTCAGGGTAATGCTGGCAATCATGCCGCCTTCATCGACCAGAATCCCTGTGTCGGTGTGGGATTCCCCGTGCGTCATATCCGGCCCGTCCATTGCCCGCCGCCATCCATATCGATCACTGTGCCATTGAGGTACTCGACACGTGGGGACGCCATCATCACGCAGATATCGGCGACCTCTTGCGGGGATTTCGGACGGCCGAAGGGAAACTTGGCTGGGTCGATCAATTCCTCCCAGCGGCTTTCGTCGCCAAGCTCGGCTTTGGCTTTGCCTTTGAAGAAGCGGGCCATGCGATCGGTCAGCGTGGGAGAGGGATTCACCCCCAAGACGCGCACCCCTGCGGTTTGCGCCTCCGCGCCAAGCGCTTGCGTGAACCCGATCAGGGCCGCGTTTCCAGCTGCGCCACAGATATACGCTGGGCGCACCGCACGCCCGCCCATGCCGATGACATTGAGAATCACACCCGAGCCGCGCTGGGTCATATCGGGATAGAAGAGCTTGCACAGGTGGATATAGCCAAACACCTTCAACTCCCATCCTTCGCGCCAATCATCCATTGAGAGATCGCTCAGCCCGCCCGCTTTGATTGCGCCGGCATTGTTGATCAGAATGTCGGGGCAGGGTGCCGCGGTGTGAAGCTTTACCCGACCGTCGTCGCTTGCCAGATCCGCGACAATCGTTTCGGGCTGATGACCTGTCTCGGCTTTCAGATCGGCTTGCGCGGCTGCCAGACGTTCCGCATCACGGGCCACAAGAGTGACCAAAGCGCCTTCGGTTGCAAAGGCTTTCGCCGTTGCCAGCCCAATCCCCTTGGATGCGCCGGTGACAAGGACAGTTTTGCCCGTAAGGTTCAGTTCCATTTATTGTGCCTCAGACGTAGTACTGGATTTCGAAGAAAAGGCATCCCTCGGGGGATGCAAAAGGCCCATGTACTGTTCCTGGCGGGCGGCAGGCATAGCCGGGAGCCCGATGCGGGGTGCCGCCGCTGCCGTCCGTGTTGCACCCCATGATCAGCGTGCCTTCGATCAGGTAAACTTCTTCCCAATAGTCATGCAGGAACTCATCCGGCGCGACCGTACCCGGTTGAAAGCGGATCAAACGTGTGCGAACGCCATGTTTTTCGCTCTCATCCAGAGCGCCTGACAGCATCTTCTGCTCCACGCCTGGCGCACCACCGGGCACTTGTTCCCAGCCCTCATCAAGCTGAAGGTCGTGATACGGTACGGGCGGTTTGAGGTTCTTCATGCACGGGTCCTCGCAGTCTCGTTATTAGGTATAAGGTCAAAGGCGCGCTGGAGTTCAGACAGATCAGCGGCTTCGGGAAGTGCAAAAACAGCTGACTGCAGCGCCTCTGCTGTCGCGTGTTGAATGTTGCCTTCCCGGCAGTTTCGAATGAACTTTTCGGAAACCTGAGTAACTGTCAGTGGAACCTCGGGGTCACCCGGCGCATGCGGCGCGTGGCGCAAGATCTGTGCCCCCTGAGCGTCGGTCACTTCGATTGTGCTACGGTAGGCCAGCGGAAAGTCGGCGGTAAACCCCGGATCCTCAATGACGCGGATTCTTTTCCGCAATGCTGCGACCGATGGGTCGTCGCGTCGGGCCCTTTGCTCAAAATCGGCGCGTTGCGGCGGTCCGTGAAGAAGGGCGACTGCAACGCAGTGCTGCAAACTGAAACGGGCTTCATGGGCATCTTGCGGATTTGCATTGTCACAAAACGCGACTGCAGCCTCGTAGGTATAGATGTGAACTTGCTGTAGCTTCTCAGCGGCCCGAATATCTGTGCGCAAATCGAGCGCCGCGGCGATGGATGGATGCGTGTGGCGGCAGGCCGTCCATGGTTTCAGGCTCACCTCGTGAAGCAACCACTCTGCTTCCGATTGTATTGTCGGGGCATTCGATTGGGCGTCTGGGTAAAAGGAAGCAAAAAAACCGAGCTCGCCTTCGAGGATCTCTAAGGGTGCAGCGAGGCCTGCTTTCGCGGCTCTTGCCGCGCTTAACCCGGCCCGAGCCGCATGAGCGGTTGCCAACTGCTTGGCGTGACCCTGTTCCAGCCGCGCTTGCCAAATACCCGAGGCTTGCATTCCAGCATGGCCTAGAGCGTGTGCCTGCTGGGCCGAGTTTAGTTTATACGCGCGTCCAGACGCCATCGTTGCGCCGAAGACCCCGCAGACTGAGGAATTGTACCAACTCGTGTATCCACCCTGAGCCGCGGCGCGTCCGATGTGAAGCGCAACCTCATAGCCTGCGAGAATGCTTCTAAGAAATAGCTGAGCAGACACGCCCGCGTGCAGTGCGCTGCAAAGCGCGGCAGGGCACACTGTATCACCCGCATGCAGAATTGAGGTGCGGTCAAGATCATCCATTTCGAGCAGCGAGCCCAAGGCGCCCAGAGCAAATGCAGCGTCGTCCGGATGATCGCGCGCGATTGATAGGCCCACGGTTGCGCCGTCTTGGACGCCCACTACCGAGCCAAAGGCCAATTCCGCCTCTGTCCCCCGTGTCGCGAGCACTGTGCCCAACCAATCGAGGAAGTGCGTTGCAGCTCGTTTGTAGTCCTGCGGGCCAATGTGACGTTCGCAGGCGGCCACCAAATCTGTTGTGAGTGTCAATAGGGTCCCCACCTCAATTTCGTATACATTTATAGGGTGTTCTTACGAAAATCGATGGTGATCTTTGGGCTTGATCATCTGTTTTTTGATCATTTTCTTTGGGGCGCGCTCTAAAATGAAATGCTCAACTATCTGAACAAACAAGGAAAAATATTTTTTCGATACGTTCGGGGGGAGCGGTTGGGGTTGCGGAAAATTATGTCGACAAAATTCGCTTTCCTTTTCCGGTGGAAAG
Source organism: Dinoroseobacter sp. (assembly GCA_030066795.1). Lineage (GTDB taxonomy): Bacteria > Pseudomonadota > Alphaproteobacteria > Rhodobacterales > Rhodobacteraceae > Dinoroseobacter. The sequence continues at coordinate 86,935 of JASJAW010000009.1, read as the reverse complement.
CCTACCTTTGCGCAGAATACGTGGCTGCAGCGTGACGTCGTGCGCATCGCAGCAGCCTTTTGGGGACACGCGGCAGCACATCGGGCGCTGTGCATGCCGGCAACCGGGATCAAGAGGTTCCGCATAAATCGCGCCCGGTTTGTCCCGCTTCCAACATCACAAAACGCCGTCCGGGATGCGGCATCAACAGGAGAGTTTCGAGAATGAACCAGCTCGATTTCAACCGCCGCCAGTTCGTTGCGCTCATGGGCGCGGCCACGGCAACCACCGCTTTGGGAAGTCGGGCCATGGCGTCTGAAGCCCTGAAATTCTGGGCGCCCGGCATTGCGCGCGTCGGCAACCAGGACTGGTCTGATATGGAAAGCCAGGCGGGTATTTCTATTGCGAACATCGCGAAGTCTGCCCGTGCCGACGAAGCCATCCAGAAGATGGTCGTGGGTGATGGCAATGCGCTTTATGACGCAATGACCGACAATGGCGGCGGCATGGAAGACGCACTTGCGTCTCAGAATGCCATTGTCGAGCTGGACCCAAGCCGCATGTCCAACTGGGACAACCTGCTCGACAGCTATAAAGAGGGTGGCAGCTCCTACGACACGATCCGTTACGACGGCAAGCTGGTTGCAGTTCCCTACATTTCCAACGCAGACAGCCTTGCGTTCAACCACGATGTGATTGGCGAAGAACTGAACACCTGGGAAGCCTTGTTCGACGAGCAGTTCCGCGGTCGCGCGGCCATGCAGAACGACTATGGCCCGACGCTGACGAACACCGCGATCTACCTCAAGCAGTCGGGCAAGCAGGACATCGAGAATCCGTCCGACATGACCGAGGCCGAGGTGAAGGGCGTCTGCCAGTTCCTCATCGACCTGAAAAAGAAGGGCCACTTCCGCACGTTCTGGGACGGTTTCCAGAACGGGGTCGACCTTTTGGCATCCGAAGAAGTGCTCGTGTCCTCCTGCTGGGAGCCGATCCAGATCGTCGCCGCCCGCAAGAACGGCGCCGATATTCGCTACGGCACGATGAGCGAAGGCCACCAGAGCTGGAACAACGTCATCATGCTGACCCGCGGCGGTCAAGAGCGTGGAATGGAAGACGCGTTCTATGCGCTCGCCAACCTCTACCTCGACCCATGGTTTGGTTCGCGCACGCTGGCGGGTCTCGGCTTCACGCCTCAGATGACTGGTGTGAATGCGTATATCGAAGCCAATCCAGCTGATTTCGATGATGATACCAAGTCGACGCTGGTTGATCGCCTGGCTCGGAAAGAAGCCCGGATGGCCAATGCCGGAAATGCCTGGCAGAACGTCTTCCCGACAAACATTCGCGCTTACCAAGACTGGTGGGCACAGGTGCAGGCCGCCTGATCGTGGCCAGCCTGACGACCAATTCCCCCGGCGGAGCCGCGCGCTCGGCCGGGGAAACTTCAGCGGTCTGGCGCGAGCGCGTCGGCCGCTGGATTTTTTATCTGCCGCTTGCCTTCATGGTGGTGTTTTTCGCAGTGCCGATGGCGCTGACGGTCGTGTTCTCCTTCTTTGAGCGCACGATGTTCTGGATGGAGCCGGCGTTTACGCTTTTTTCCTACAACAACTTCTTCTTTTCCGCGCGTCTTGAGAACTTCCTGACCTCCATGAAGTACTCCGCGCTGGCGGTGGTGATCTGTTTCATCTTCGGCTTCCCGATCGCGGTGTTCATCCGCCGCTCGATCCCGCAGGTGGCCCAGCACCGGGTTATCCTCCTGTTCATCCTGCCCTTCATGGTGTCGGAGATCATTCGCGTCTTTGCCCTGCGCCCCGTGTTGCAGCGCAATGGCCTTGTGAACACCACACTGATGGATTGGGGGCTGATCGACGAGCCGATCACGTCGCTGCTGTACACGCATACTGGCGTAGTGATTGGTGAGGTCCTGAGCTTTCTGCCATTCATCGTATTCGCGGGCTTCCTCGCGATGGAAGCGGTGCCGAAGTTCATATTCGAGGTTTGCGATGATCTGGGTGTCGGCCACCGCCGTCGCTTCACGGACGTGATCCTGCCGCTCGCTGCGCCAGGTATCTTTGCGGGGGCCGTGTTCATTTTCGTGAACGGTCTGGGTGTCGCGCTGTTACCGAACATCCTCGGTGGGCCAGGGGCCGTGAACGCAGGGCTAATCGCAACGCAGGCGATTACGGCGCTCGACTTCCCACTGGCGATGGCGGTGAGCGCGATTATGATGGCGACGCTGATGGGGCTTCTCTACATCGGCCACCGTCTGTTCGACCTCACCAAAATTCTGACACCGCTGAACTGAGGGGGCCGAGGTGACTGACGAATACGCCAATCCTTGGCTCTACCGCCTGAAGTGGCTCTACATGCTGCTTTTGGTTGTCACGCTCATGAGCCCGGTGCTCTACGTGATGTACATCTCGTTCAACGCAAACGGGTTCGGGGCGCGAGCTTACGACTTTACCTTCGAATGGTATCGCCTCGTATTCTCCGACACGCTGCTGCTGAACGCGCTGCGCTGGACGCTGACGCTGGCGGTGGTCGTGACCTGCATCACGGTACCTTTCGCGGTACTGGCGGCGAAGTACTACAAGACAGCACAGAACAAACTGCCGATCGTGTTCCTGCTGCTCGCGCCGCTGTTCGTGCCGCCAGACATCCTAGGCTCTGCTCTACTGGTGTACTTTAAGTCCCTGAACGCGAGCTTCATCTGGCTTGGCGATCAACTCGGAACTTCCATGTTTGACGGCTGGTTCCGGCTGAGCTTCTTTACCGCTGTGATCGGTTTGATCATCTATACCATTCCCTACGCTTTCATCGTCGTCCTGATCACGATGGGGCGGTATCGGACCGAGCAGACCGAAGCGGCCCGCGCCTGCGGGGCTGATGGCTGGCGCGCCTTCTGGGACATCGAGTTTCCGCAGATTCGCGCAGGTGTGTTCAGCGCGTGCTCCTTCTGCGTAATCCTCGTCTTCAACGAATACACGCGGACGAGCTTGCTGAAGGGCGGGTTTGACACCTTCACCACCGTGCTCATCAGCCAGATGCTGAATACAGGCATGTCGCCGCAAAGCTACGCGATGTCCTCGATGGTGGCCTTTACCGCCATCGCGATCATCGGCAGCATCATCATCTTCACCCTGATCCGGACAGAGAGCCTGTCGCGCCTGGCGCGGGCAAAGGCCGAGCCGGTTATGTCGAGCTAAGAGGGACCTCATGTCTGAGACCACAATCGCCACGGACAAGGCGCCCGCCGTCGAGGTAAAGAACCTCTCCAAACACTACGGCCCGGTGAAAGCCCTGCGTAATGTCGACCTGACCATCGCGGCCGGCGAGTACTTTGTGCTTCTCGGGCCGTCCGGCGGCGGAAAGACAACGCTTCTGCGCACGATTGGCGGCTTCCATAAGCCAACCGAGGGGCAGGTGTTGCTGCACGGGCGCGATATGAGCCATTTGCCGCCGGACAAACGCCCGACCACAATGGTGTTTCAGGCCTATGCGCTCTTCCCGCATATGACGGTTCTGCAGAACGTGTCTTACGGTCTAAAAGTAGCCGGGATCGATAGGAAACAGGCAGAAGAGAAAGCGGCGGCCATGATGGATGTGGTCGGCTTGAGCGGGTTTGCGGAGCGGAAACCGCATGAGCTTTCGGGTGGTCAACAGCAGCGCGTACAGCTCGCACGCGCGCTGGTTCTCGACCGCGATATCTTGCTTCTGGACGAACCACTCGCCGCGCTCGACGCACAACTTCGTAAGGACATGTGCCTTGAGCTAAAGCACTTGCAGGAAAAGGTGGGCATCACTTTTATCCACGTCACTCACAACCAGGAAGAGGCAATGACGGTTGCCGATCGGATCGCGTTGGTTGCTGATGGGAATCTGGTCGAGCATGGCAAGGCACGCGATATCTACCGTGCGCCGGTCAAGAAGTTTACGGCCAGCTTCGTGGGCGAAAACAACATGCTCTCGGGAAGGGTGTCGGATGTGAATGGCGTGTCCTGCACCGTCGATGTAGCCGGCTCGCAACTCGTTGTGCAAAAGCGTGGTCAGCAAGTTGCTCATGGCCAGCCGGTCGACCTGTCTATCCGGTCCGAGTTGGTACAGCTCAGCCGAGCAAATGGGTCCAACAACGCCGGAGACGGGCATTCGATCCTAGGGAGCTATGACGAAGCGGTTTATCTGGGCCTCACCACGTCGCATCTGGTACGCTTGCCCAACGGGGTCGAAATGACGTCGCGCACCATTTCGGATGCTGTGGACGATCTGCCGACTCCGGGCGACCCGGTGCGGCTGCACTGGCAGCCCGAGGCGATCCGCCTGCATACGAGCTGAGGTTTTTGGCGATGTGGTCCAACCCCCGCGTTCCCTACCAGTTCGCGCGTGATCGCGCCTCTCTTCCCGCGCTCGATGGCAAGAAGATGATCGTCCACGTTGTGATGAACATCGAATACTGGCCATTCGACCGGCCAATGCCGCGCGGCATCATTCCGGCACCGCACGGGGCCGCGCCCGCGCCGCCCGATGTGCCGAACTACGCTTGGGTCGAATACGGTATGCGCTGCGGCATGCCGCGGATCATGGATATGCTCGCCGCGCGCGATATTCCAGCCTCGGCCTTCATCAACGCGCAGGTGGCGGATGTGTATCCGAGCCTCATGGCTGCCGTTGTTGATGCCAACTGGGAATTGGTGGGTCATGGTTGGTTCCAGCAGAGCCTGAAGGCCGTGGAGGACGAGCGCGATGTGATCCGTCGTAGTCTTGACCGTCTTGCTGAGGTTCAGGGAGATCGTCCGCGCGCCTGGCTGGGCTGCGGCTTGGGCGAGACCTTTGATACACCGGACATCCTGAAGGAAGAGGGGATTGAGTTCCTGCATGACTGGGCGCTCGACGACCTGCCGGTCTGGATGAAAACGAGTAACGGACCGCTGGTCGGTCTGCCCTATACGTTTGAACTCAATGACGTGCCGGTCTACGCGATCCAGAACGGCTCCACCGACGAGTATCTGAAGCGGGTCGAGGCAACGGTACAGGTTTATGAGGCGGAGATTGCCCGTACCGGTCAGCCCCGGATCATTACTCTGGCCCTGCACCCGCATATCATCGGGGTGCCGCATATCGCGCACTATTTTGAGGAGGCACTCGATCTGCTGAAGGCACGCGACGATACTGTTTTTGTGACTTCAAGCCAGATGGGTGATTGGTTTGTGTCCGCAGACGCCACAGGGGGCGCGGACGTCATGTCTCTGGGAAAGGTTGCTGAATGACCGCTCCGTCTACTGCCTTGTCACACTTGAAAGTGCTGGATCTGACGCGAGTCCGCGCGGGGCCGACATGTTGCAGGGTCCTGGCCGATTTTGGGGCGGACGTAATAAAAATCGAAGCGCCGCAAGGCGTGGACCCGAACGCAGGCGTCAATGGAGCAAGGCACGGCTTCGACATGCTCAACCTGCATCGGAATAAACGCTCGCTGACGCTCAATTTGAAAAAGCCCGAAGGCCGGGCGGTTCTGATGAAGATGGTCGAAACCGCCGATGTGGTGGTCGAGAATTTCCGCCCCGATGTGAAAGACCGTCTCGGGATCGGATACGAGGACCTGAAAGCGGTAAACCCGCGGATCATCCTCGCGTCGATTTCCGGGTTCGGGCAGGACGGGCCATACGCCAAGCGCGCAGGATTTGACCAGATCGCGCAGGGCATGGGCGGCCTGATGGGAGTTACAGGCGAGCCCTCTGGCGCGCCTACACGCGCCGGGGCCGCGGTCGCCGACAGTACCTCCGGAATATATGCCGCGACCGGCATCCTGGTCGCTCTCGCAGAACGCGAGCGATCTGGCGAAGGGCAGTGGGTCTCGACCTCCCTGCTCGAAGCCCAGATCGCGCTAATGGACTTTCAGGCGGCCCGATATCTGGTGGAGGATCAGGTGCCGCATCGCGCGGGAAACGACCATCCGGACGTTGTGCCGATGGGGGTTGTCGAAACCGCCGATGGATATCTGAACCTCGGCGTCGGGGGGCAGGGCCAGTGGGTCGCTTTCTGCAAGGTGATCGAAGAGCCCGATCTGGCCGAACAGGCTGAATATGCGACGCTCGAGGATCGTCGCGCCCACCGGGACGCGCTTTGGGCGCATCTGCGCCCGATCTTTAAGACCAAGCCGACAACAGAATGGGTTACTGAACTGGAAGCGGGCGGCGTACCAGCAGGCCCAATCTACGAGATGGATCAGGTTTTTGCGGACCCGCAGGTTGAACATCTCGGGATGGCTGCCCCTGTTCATGACCCAGTGCGCGGTGATACCCGACTGGTGTCGCAGCCGATCAAAATGTCCCGCACACCGGCCAGCGTCTACAAGAGCGCGCCGGATGCGGGCGAACACAGTGACGAAATTCTGGCCGAGTACGGCTTAAGCCCAACCGAAGTTGCCGAGCTTCGTGCGGCCAATATCATCTGAGAGGACGACCCCTATGAACCAGATCGATACCGATGCGATCTCCATGCCCGTTGGACCGCAATGGGGTGATATCCGCGAGGCGGTTTCCCGGCTCTGCGAGGACTTTCCGAACGAGTACTGGAACGATCTCGACAAACGAGATGCATACCCGACCGATTTCGTAAAAACACTAACCGAGGCGGGTTTTCTGGGCGCGCTAATCCCCGAGAAGTTTGGTGGCTCCGGGCTGCCGCTTTCCGCTGCTGGCGCTGTTCTAGAAACGATCCACGAAACGGGCTGCAACGCGGCGGCCTGCCACGCGCAGATGTACACGATGGGAACCGTTCTGCGGTATGGCTCCGAGGAGCAAAAGCAGAAATACCTGCCCGGAATTGCCAGTGGCGAGTTGCGGCTTCAGGCCTTTGGCGTGACCGAGCCCACCACCGGATCGGATACGACGCAACTCAAGACGCGGGCCGAGAAAACCGATCGCGGCACCTACATCGTGAATGGCCAGAAGGTCTGGACCTCCCGCGCGATGGAAAGCGACCTGATGCTGTTGCTGGCGCGGACCACGCCCTCGGACCAATGCAAGAAACGTTCGGACGGGATGTCGGTGTTCCTGGTCGACATGCGTGAGGCGCTGGGCAACGGGCTGACCCTCAGCAAAATCGACGCGATGATCAACCACAACACCTGCGAAGTGTTCATCGACAATTTGGAGATCCCTGCCGATACCCTGATCGGGGAAGAGGGCAAAGGCTTCCGCTATATCGTCGACAGCATGAACGCCGAACGCATCCTGATCGCCTATGAATGTATTGGGGACGCAAAGTTCTTCATTCGCAAAGCGGTCGAATATGCCAACGACCGAGTGGTCTTTGGCAAGCCCATCGGTGCCAATCAGGGTCTTCAGTTTCCGATCGCCGACGCATACGCGAAGATGTGTGCGGCGGAGCTGATGGTGAACAAAGCCGCCGCGATCTTCGACAATGGCGGCAAGGCAGCGGAAGAGGCGAACATCGCCAAGCTTCTGGCAGCGGATGCGTCGTGGGCCGCTGCTGAAGTCTGCATGCAGGTCCACGGCGGCTTTGCCTTTGCGCGCGAATATGGGATCGAGCGGAAATGGCGTGAAGCGCGGCTCTACCAAACCGCGCCGATCTCCAAGAACATGATCTTCGGCTATATCGGCCAGCATGTTCTGGGCCTGCCGCGCAGCTACTGATCGCGGGACTAACGCGCGCCGTAGTAGAGGCCGACCGTGTGTTCGGCCTCTGCGAAAAAGAGCCAGCGACTTACAGCGACACCTGCGATATGGCTGACGACAGCGACGGCCGCGGCCATGTGGCTGAACGGCAAAAGCAGCAACAGGATCGGCAGAACAGCCATGAGGGCGATCGAGATCACCCGCAGTTTCTGCGCGTGCTTGCGCCCGATAATGTGGATGAACTCCCGCACAAGGTAATTCGGCGCTGTATGTGGGGGCGCGGCTGACCTGACCGTACCAATGCTTCCCAGACCGGTTGCGGTTTCCATGGTTGTCCCGCGACCAGAGAACGCGCCGTCCCCTTGCATCCACCACAGGATCTGGAGGCCCGCCGAGACCAGCAACAGAACCAGCGCGATCTCTACACGGCCCGACAGAAGTGCGCCTCCGGTAATGGCATAGGCAAGATAGAGAACGCAGGTGAGCGGCGTATTCCAACGTGGGATGGTCTTAAGCTGCGCATAAATCATGGAGGTCGTGTAAACCGTACCAAGGCTGAGCGCCGCGCCCAGCCAACCGAGTAGCGCAAAGTGGGCACCGGCAAACACCAACGCTGCAGCATACAGCCCCATAACGACCAAAGCGGCAACGGCACAGACACCTTCGCGACTGAGCCAGCTTGTGCGCCATTGCGAAAAGGCCTTCCAGGCGCGCTCGGGGCGACCGAGATGGAAGGTCGAGGAAATCAACCCGCCAACGGACAAAGCAAAGGCGATCGCAAAAAAGGCGAACGCGGTCCATCCGGTCGGAGGCGTGGCGTCGATGCCGAGCCATGCCAGCAAGCCAAATCCAAGGCCGGAGAGCGTTGTAAACGCGATGACTGAGGGGGCTGGATGCATTAGCTGTCGGTCTTTCCATCGCCCGGCAAGCGGGAGAGTTGTTTATCGAGCCAGCCCAGAAAGCCGCTGGGTTCTTCTGCGACGGGGGTAAGGAAGGGAGCCAGAATGTCTTCCTCGCCGTCCCAGGCATCCTTTGGACGCGGAGGCAGGTACTTGTTCACCGGCTTGGTCCCCAGCTCGGGCATAAGGTCCATCCCGCCGCGCTCCGCGGTCAGCTTGGAGACGTTCGACTCAGGGTCGGCGAAATCCCCAAAATGCCGCGCGCCCGCGGGGCAGGTGCGCACGCAGGCGGGCTCCCGGTCCACCTCTGGTAGGTTTTCGTTGTAGATGCGGTCGACGCAGAGCGTGCATTTCTTCATGACACCCTCGGCCTGATCAAGCTCACGCGCGCCGTAGGGGCATGCCCATGCGCACAGCCCGCAGCCGATGCAGTCGGTTTCGTTCACCAGAACGATGCCGTCTTCGCTCCGCTTGTAACTCGCGCCAGTCGGGCAAACGGTGACGCAAGGCGCATCCTCGCAATGCAAGCAGGACTTCGGGAAATGCACCGTCTGTGCTTGCCCGCTGTCTGGTTGTACTTCGTAGGAGTGCACACGGTTGAGGAAGGTGCCCATCGGGTCCGTGCCATAGGGGCGCTGGTCTGACAGTGGCGCGCCGTAGTTTTCCGTATTCCAGCCTTTGCAGGAGATCACGCAGGCGTGGCACCCAACGCAGGTGTCGAGGTCGATAACGAGGCCGAGCTTTTTTTCAGTTTTTTCTGGCAGAGAAGTCATGTCGGTCGCTCCGCCGGGTGGGAAAGGGTGGACCAGGGCTCTGCCCCGGACCCCTTAGCGTCTTCCCGAAGAAGAAAGGAGACAGGCTCGTTCTCGGTTGGATCCCAGGTGGTGACATACCATATGAACGACCCGGCAGTGATCACCACGAAGGCCAGAATAATCAGGAGCGTGCGCTGAACCGGGCTCATTTGCCGACCTTCCATGCCAGTTTGCCGGGACCTTGTCCGACCGGAGATTTGATCGGCCCAAAAGCGGGTTGTGACTCGAGCGGTGCGCTCACCTTCTCGATCTTCACCCGCAAGTCGAACCACGCTGCCTGTCCTGTGATCGGGTCAGAGTTTGACCAGCGCAGCCCATCGCCTTTGGGCGGCAGCAGCTCGTGGATTAAGTGGTTTAGCAGAAAGCCTTTGCTAGCCTCCGGCGCGTCTTCCGAAAGTGCCCAAGCGCCTTTGCGCTTGCCTATGGCATTCCAGGTCCAGACGGTGCGCCCGTTCAGGGCCGCTTGCAGAGCGACCGGCACAGTGATCGTGCCATGGGCTGAAGTGACCCTTGCCCAGTCGCCGTCTTTAAACCCGTGTTCATCCCAAAGCTCTTTTGGGATGAAGAGTGGGTTTTCGCCGTGCAACTGCCGCAGCCACGCGTTTTGCGTGCCCCATGAATGGTACATCGCCATTGGGCGCTGCGTGAGCGCGTGGATCGGGTATTCGTTGATGTCAATATGAGCGTCTTCAAAGGGCGGATACCAGAAAGGTAAGGGGTCCATCACCTGCTTCAGCCGCTCCCGCATATGGTCCGGGGGCTGACGGTCTCCGTGTCCTTCGGCAGCACGCTGGAATTTGCGCATTGGCTCAGAATAAAGCTGGAACAGATAGGGCTGCGGGCTGTCAAAGAGGCCCAGATCGACAGCCCATTTCTGGTACGCCATGTTCCAGGGTTTGTAATAGCTGGCTTCTTCCGGCACGTGATGGACGAAGAACCCACCGTCTTCGATATAGTGGTCCATCTGGTCCGGATTGACCGCGCCACGACCAACCTCATCTGCGCTCTCGCCACGATGCCCCATCAGTGGGCCGATGCCGGGTTTGCGCTCGTGGTTCACGATGTAGTCGGCGTAGTCGGTGTACTTCGCGGCCCCAGTCTCATCGGTAAACCCCGGCAGCTTCATCTTGTTGGCCAACTGCACCAGCACCGTCTGGAACCCGCGCACATCGCGGTCCGGTTCAATGACGGGCCAGCGGATTGCATCGGCCGCTCCGTCCGCCTCGCAGATCGGGCGGTCGAGCAGGCTGATACAGTCGTGCCGCTCCAGATACGTCGTGTCCGGCAGGATCAGGTCGGCATACGCGACCATTTCGGAGCTGTAAGCATCTGAATAGATGATGTGCGGGATCACGTAGTCGCCGTTCTCATCCGTATCGGTCAGCATCTCTATGACGCCACGCGTGTTCATGGACGAATTCCACGACATGTTCGCCATGTAGAGAAACAGCGTGTCGATCTTGTAGGGATCTCCTGCATGCGCGTTGGAAATCACCATGTGCATCAGCCCATGGGCCGACATCGGGTTTTCCCACGTGAAGGCCTTGTCGATCCGCGCCGGTGATCCGTCCTCTTTCAGCGCAAGGTCTTCGGGACCGCGCACAAAACCAAGATGCGGACCGTCCAGCGGGCAGTTGGGTTTGGTGTGGCAATGCGGGGTCGGGTGCGCTTCGACTGGCTTGGGGTAGGGGGGCTTGAAGCGGAAGCCGCCCGGCGTCTCCACCGTGCCAAGAAGGATTTGCAGGATGTGCAAGGCGCGGCAGGTCTGAAAGCCGTTGGAGTGGGCGGAAATTCCCCGCATCGCGTGCATAGAAACGGGTCGCCCGACCATCTGGGTGTGGTGGTCGCCCCGGAAGTCGGTCCACGCCTGGTCAAGCACCACAGCTTCTTCGAAAGCCACGCGGGCAAGTTCAGCCGCGATGCGCTTAATCTTGTCCGCACTGACACCCGTGGCCTCGGCAACCGCCTCTGGTGCGTATTGCGGGCCGAGGTACTTCTCCGCCATCAAAGCCATGACCGTTCGATGGCCGTTATGCGTCGCTGACAGATTGGGGCGTACGCCCTTCTGGTCGAACGGGGTGAGCGTGCCTGTCACAGCGTCAATCACCAGAGGTTTGTCGTCCGCGTCGCGCAGGAAAAGCCCGGTTTCACTGTCAATCAGAACGGGCGCATTCGTGTATTGTGCCAGGTATTCAAGATCGATCTTGCCGGCTTTCATCAGCTCATGGACCAAGGCAAGAATGAAGAGGCCGTCGGTACCCGGCGTGATACTGACCCATTCGTCAGCGACGGCATTGTATCCCGTCCTGACCGGGTTCACCCCGATCACCTTGGCTCCGCGCGCCTTGATCTTGCCGATGCCCATCTTGATCGGGTTGCTGTCATGGTCTTCGGCAACACCGAAAAGCATGAACAACTTGGTGTGATCCCAGTCCGGTTGCCCGAACTCCCAGAACGCGCCTCCCATCGTGTAGATCCCGCCCGCGGCCATGTTAACCGAGCAAAAACCGCCATGAGCAGCATAGTTGGGCGTGCCGAAATTCTGTGCCCAGAAACTTGTGAAGCTCTGGGATTGGTCCCGCCCAGTGAAGAAGGCCAGCTTCTCAGGTGCGCTTTCGCGGAGAGGCTGCATCCAGCCCACTGCGATATCCAGTGCCTCGTCCCAACCGATCTCTTCAAACTCTCCGGACCCGCGTGGCCCGACGCGCTTCAGCGGTGCGCGCAGGCGAGAGGGAGCGTTGACCTGCATGATCCCCGCAGATCCCTTGGCACAAAGCACGCCTTGATTGACGGGATGGTCGCGGTTGCCCTCGATGTAAGCGACCTTTCCGTCCTTCAGATGCACATCGATTCCGCAGCGGCACGCGCACATGTAACAGGTGGTTTTGCGCACTTCGTCTGAAACCTTTGGAGACAAATCCAAAGGTGGTGAGACAGTCATGAACGTATTCTCCTCCCTTGAAACGCCTACTTCTGGTCAGCGCGCCGGAAGGCGCCTTGTACGATCCGGTCCATGACCATCGCAACGAACAGAATGGCGAAGCCACCCAGAAGGCCGGGACCCTTGGCAGCGTACTGCAACGCTTCAAGGATTTCCTTGCCAAGACCTCCTCCTCCGATGAGCGAGATGATCACGACCATGGACAGACACATCAGAATGGTCTGGTTCACGCCAGTCATGATCGACGGCAAAGCCAGCGGTATTTCCACATCCTTAAGAAGCTGCCATTTGGAGGCACCAAAGGCGACCGCCGCTTCCTTGATGCTTTCGGGTACCCCACGCATGCCAAGGGCTGTCAGACGGATCACCGGCGGCATGCCGAAGATGATCGTAGCCAGAATGCCCGGCGGGTTGCCAGTGCCGAAGAACGCGATGATCGGGATCAGGTACACAAACGCAGGTAACGTCTGCATCAGATCAAGGACAGGTTCCGCGAAGTTGTAAGCCCGTTTCGATTTCCCGAACCAAATGCCTAAGGGTATCCCAATGACAACGCAGAGGATCACCGCTGCGCCGACAAGCGCCACTGTCTCCATCGCAAGATCCCAATACCCAAGCAGCGCGATATAGGCGAGCGCGGCGGCTGTGAAGATGGCAACTCTTGGACCGGCGGCACGCCATGCAACGACGCAGATAACCAGCATGACCACAGGCCAAGGGGTGTCGATCAGTGCGATTGTCAGGGCATCCAGAACACCGCGTACGGTCGCAACGATACCGTCAAAGACATCGCCACCGCTGATCGCCGCGGCGTCGATCTTGTCTTCCATCCACGAGGCGAGCACGGAAAAAAGCCTGCCACCATCTTCGCCGAGGATAAGCTCTGAGGCCTGTTCTTCCGGGAAGGCATCCAGCATCGGGAGATCAGCAGTCGAGGTGAATTTGTAGACAATAAGCGGTCCGATCGCGACGGTCAGGACCGCACCAAGGATCGTGTTGCGCTGCGACCGCCCGCTTTCAACGTTCTCGGGCTCGATCCGCCACCGAGAATACTGCTTTTCGTAGACCTGGTTTGCATAAAGCCCCTGAACAAGCTTCAGGACCAGAAGCAGGATGAGGCCCGTCATCATGATGCCCATGGCCTCGGATTGCGCCGCATCAGCCCGCGCCAGCGTATTTTGCGCAGCCCGTCCGATATTGTCGGCAAGCTGGGTGAAGCGGTCGACATCCTCTTGGGTTGTCGCCGCTGCCGCGCGTTCCAAAAACTCGTCAGCGCGCGCTTGTTGAGTGGCAGCTCGTTCATAGAATTCTGCGCCAGGATTGCCCCATGCACCGCGCCCGATCTGGACCCAGGCGATGATCTCGAGGATCAGGAAGCCCCAGAACAGCCCCCAGATACCACGCGAAGCTGACCACAATGGTCCCAGAAGCGCTGCGGCAACATTGAAGGTTGTCGGAATGAAACCCGTGGAGTCATGGATCTTGTGGAACGCCTTGCAGTAGTAATCCCCGTTTGGTCCGGCGAATTCCTTGATGGAGGCGTCAAGCGCTTCGGTATCGACCTGAATATCCGACGCGGCTGTGACTTTCAGTTCTGCGGTAGCGTCAGTCATCTTTGCCCCCCTGAATGCCGCGCAGGAGGCGCGGTTTCGTTACAACGCCGATATCGGCTCCACCGTCGGTGATTACGACCGGCTGTTCTGTTCCGACGGCAAGGTCGATCAATTGGTCCAGATCTGCGCCATGATCTGCCCTTGGGGCGCCGTCGACGGACCCTGAAAAGCTCTCTAGGGGTTCCATAATCGAATGCGCCTTCACGAGCTTCAGTTTGGAAATCCCTTGGACGAACTCCCTCACATAGTCATCGGCAGGGTTCATTACGATCTCTTCCGGTGTGCCTATTTGAACGATTACGCCGTCCTTCATGATCGCGATGCGGTGGCCGATGCGGATAGCCTCATCCAGATCGTGCGTGATGAAAAGCGTTGTCTTCTGCAGCTGTGCCACCAGCGCCTTGAACTGGTCCTGAAGCTGCAGGCGGATCAGTGGATCGAGCGCCGAGAAAGGCTCATCCATCAGAAGGATTTCCGGGTCGGAGGCAAGAGCGCGTGCAATGCCAACCCGCTGCTGCATGCCGCCCGACAGCTCTCTTGGCAGCCGGTCTTCGTAGCCGGTCAGGTCAACGAGGCCGAGCGCGTGGTCCGAGACGGCCCAGCGTTTTGACTTGGAGATTTTTCGAATTTCGAGGGGGTAGGCGACGTTATCGCGGACGGAGCGGTGCGGCATCAGCGCCATGTGCTGGAACACCATCCCGATCTGCTGTGCACGAATTCTGCGTAGTTCGTTGGCGGAGATGGCGGAGACATCCTGCCCCATGATCTCGATCTTGCCGGCGGTTGGCTCGATCAGCCGGTTTACGTGGCGGACCAGCGTCGATTTCCCGGATCCCGAAAGGCCCATGATGCAGAAAATCTCGCCCCGAGCGACTTCGAAGTTCGCGTCCTGAACGCCAACCACACAGCCAAAGCGTTCCAGTACCTGTGGTTTTGATAGACCTTCGCTCAGTACCGCTTTCATGGCGTCGTCTGCCTGGGCACCGAAAATCTTCCACACGCCGTCGAGTTTAACGACCGTGTCTTGCATGCTTCCCCCCAATGCGCCGCAAACCGGCTTTAAACGTGTGATGTGGCCGCCGCGACATTGTCGCGACGGCCTGCAATCAGAGGGATTAGTTGGTCAGCCAACCGAGGACAGTGTCCTCGTTTTCCGCGACCCACATCGCGGCAAATTCGCCAGCATCCATGTTGTCTACTGCGAGGGCTTTGCCCATTGCGCTCAGCGCGTCACCGTCCATCTGGAAGTTGCGGAACAGTGCCGCCACTTCAGGATAGCTGTCGTCCAGCGCCTTGGCGAAGTGCAGGTGCAGGGTTGCGCCGTTCCAAGCCGTGGAGGCAGATGATTTTGCCAACCAGTCCGGATCGTCTGTCGGCTGAACGATGGTCCAGGTCGCTGGATCGTGCGCCGGCTCTTCCAGCACGTGCAGTTCCTGCGTCACAAAGATGTAGTGGGGGCTGTAGCAAAAACCGATCCACGGATCGCCGGCCTTCGTGGCGTTCGCCAGGTTGGCGTAGGCAATGGTCTCTTCGTACTCGGTCAGTTCAAACACCTGATCGTAGCCATAGGACTTGGCGCGGATCTTCTCGACAATGGTCGAGGCCCAGCCAGGTGCGCCGATCCAGACTTCAGGTGTGCCGTCACCGTCAGTGTCGAAAACCGCCATTTTGTCGGGGTCGGACAGGTCGTCGATGCTGGTGATGCCGTTCTGCTCGGCCATGTATTTTGGCACGCACATGCCCTGTTCGGCCTGCACCGGGTTTTCGTTCATCACGACTGTGCCATTTTCCTTCACATAGGTGTCGTGAAGGTTCTGCTGGTTCGGCATCCACACTTCGGGGTGCACGTGCATGGAACCTTTGTCCATGGCTTCAAACACGATCGGGTTGGTGCCGTTCTGAAGTTCGACGTCGAGGCCGAGGTTCTCTTCGATAACGACTTCCAACACATGGGCGGTCGCATTTACAGACGCCCAGTTAGGGACGCCGATCACGATGTCGGCGGCAAAAGACGGGCCGGCTGCAATCGCGGTCAGGCATGCAGCAGACACACCTGCTTTAAGCTTTGTAGTAGTCATTCAGTATCTCCCTGTTGGTAGGACTTCTTTTTGTGAAGCTTGTTTGATGAGAAAACCCTAAGCGCTTTGGGTTCCCATTGTAAACGCTCTCATTGGGGGCGCGCGACCAGTACCGAACACGGTGCGCGCCGGACAACCCGTGCGGCGGTGGAGCCGAGGAAATAGTCACGCATCCCCGGGCGATGGCTGCCGACTATAATAAGCTGCATATTCGCGTCCTCTGCGTACTGCGCAATCTCGACTCCGGGTTTTCCGGTGCAGACGTGGACATCCACATCGTCTCCGTCGGCCAGCTTTTGTAATGCCTTGGACACTTTGCTCGTCAGGTGGTTCTCGGGCTTGTCCATAACGAACTCTGACACATAGCCGGGTACGCTTTCCAACACCGCCATCATTGTGATGCGCCCCTGAGGCGCGAGCAGGCGTCGTGCGAGGTCCAGTTTTGGCGGTACCAGTTCCTCATGGTCGAGATCGACCGGTATCAAAATCCTGTCATACATGGCTGGGCCATCTCCTCTCTGCGGGGGCTGACGTCATACGGTAGCCGTTGCAAGTTCGTGCGCGACGTCCAGATAGCGCTTGGGGACGGCGATGCCGTCTTTGCGCGCTTTATCAAGGGCTTCGAGGCGCCGAGAGCCGGGCACGCGTGTGCCCTCAAGGCTTTCGATCAGGCTCAATAACTGCTCCAATCGCGCGGTGAAAGTGTCCAAGTCCTGAGGCGGGCGGTACAGGGTCAGGTGTTGTCCGACGCCTGGACGCGAGCCATCCGCGGTGAAGAACGATCCGGCATCTTTGCTGAAATTCGCGCCTGTCATGACGGTCGACAGAATTTCCACCATAAGCGCCAAAGCAGTCCCCTTGGGCCCCCCAATCGGCTGCATAGACCCTTCAAGTGCTGCTTCTGCGTTCGTCGTTGGGTGGCCCTCGGCATCGAGTGCCCAACCCGCAGGGATCTCAGTTCCCGCTTTCTTCGCGTTTAACACTTTGCCGCGCGCCACAACCGACAATGATAGATCAATCACTAGTGGTGGGCCGTCGCCGCGCGGGGCGGCAAAGGCAATCGGGTTGGTGCCATAGACCGGTGTCCTGGCGCCCCACGGCGCGATGGCCACCGGGCTGTTTGCCACCATGAGTGCGACCAGTCCTTGCTGTGCAAAACGGTCAACACTGACCGACAATGCGCCGCAATGATGCGAACGGGTGATTCCGACGGAGGCTGTGCCTTGTGTAAGCGCCACGTGTGATCCGCGTTCGACCGCCAGATCTAAGGCCGGAAAGGCAAATCCATAGCCCGCATCGATGACGAGGCTTGACGGAGCCGGCTGATCAATGCGGAGTGGCGCGTCGGCGATGATTTTCCCGCTGCGAACCTGTGCTGCGTAGTCCTCAAGGCGCGAAAACCCGTGGCCCACCTGGCCCTCAGCTTCCGCTGCGACAAGAGCTGCCGCGACGCTGGCCGCCCGGTCTTCCGGTACCCCCGAGCGTAAAAAAGCCGCGCGCAGAAGAGCGCGGGCATCGTCGAGCGAGAGGGTTTCGGTGTCTTGGCTCATACAGTTCCAATCGTACGGGCGCGCCGATGGCGCGCCCGCATTCGCTTATGCGCTGCGATACAGCTTGGTCATCGAGAACTCGCGGTGGCCAAGGGCCTCAGCCGCTGTGTTCCGGCCATTCGCGGTTCGGCGGATCATGTCGATCAGGGCGTCGCCGGCCTCGTCGATGGTCATTTCACGGCGCAGAATGCCTGACACGTCGACATCCACGTGCTCTCCCATGGTGCGCACGGTGCGCGGGTTCGCTGTGATCTTGATTACGGGCACAATCGGGTTGCCGACAACGTTGCCCTGTCCGGTCGGGAAGGTGTGCACCACGGCACCGCCTGCCGCCATCAGCGTCACGCATTCTGCTGCCGCCGAGGAGCTGTCCATGAAATAGAGGCCATCGCCAGAAGACGGCTGCTCGGCTGGCTCCAAAATGTCGATGTACTGTGACGTGCGCCCAATTTTTTCGAGATTGCCCAGTGCTTTTTCCTCGATGGTGGTCAGGCCACCTTCGATATTGCCCTTCGTGGGCTGGCTGTCGGACAGGTCATCGGTCTGGTGCGCGAAGATCACATCGTCCTGATAGGCCTTCCACATTGCATACCAGCGCTCTCCGACCTCTTCATTGATCGCGCGCTTCTGGCAAATGTGCTCAGCCCCGGTGATTTCGGAGGTTTCTCCGAAGAACCCGGTGATGCCTTCGGGCAGCAGCTTGTCGTACATATTGCCGACCGTCGGGCAGGAGCCGAGGCCAGTGGTGGTGTCGGACTCGCCACATTTCGTGGAGACCCAAAGCTCTGAAATCGAGCATTCTTCGCGCTGCACTTCGGTTGCCTTATGGACAAAGTCTTTCGCGGCCCAGCTTGCGGCGCGGATGGTTTCAAAGTCGCCTTTCTGTTCGATGGAGAACTCTGCGACTTCCTTTCCGGTTTCCCGTATGCCATCGGCAATACGCTTGGTCCAGCCCGGCTCGATCCCGATCACAACGACCGAATGCACGTTGGGGTTCGAGCCCGTTCCGATCATTGTGCGAAAATGCAGCTCAAGGTCTTCACCGAACTGCAGGCGGCCATAGGCGTGGGGGATCGCCAGTGTGCCTTTGACGTTGTTGGCAACGGCCTCGCAGGCGGCGTTGGAGATGTCGTCTACCGGAAGGATCAGAACGTGATTGCGCACGCCCACACGGCCGTTTTCGCGCCGGAACCCCTTGAAGGTGATGTTGGAGTATTTCGATGCCATCGGTTCGGTTCCTTACCAGCGTTTGGTTTTGCAGTTGTGAGTGTGAAGGTGTTCGCCCTGACCGATATCAGCGATGATCTTTCCGATATCCTCGCCGTATTTCATGGCGGTATCACCGGACTTGAGATCGACCAGCGCCACTTTGTGCCCGATCGGAACGTCGTGTTTCGCAGTCAAACGGAAGGTTGAGTTGTCATGGGTGATGCAGCACAGCATATCCGTGCCAGCGGTCAGCCCCTCGACCACCACCACGCCGACATTATCGGCTTTTTCGTGGACTAGCAGGTGGGGAATTTCGGACATATTGATCTCCAGTTTCGTCAAGGCTTGAGTATGAGTTTCGGGGCGGCGACCTTTCCGCCGCGGATATCTGCAAAGGCACGCGCGCCCTCGGACAACGGGCGAGTTTCCACCCAGTCGAGCGGTCCGAGGCGCCCCTCGAACATGGCTCTTGCAGTGTCGCGGAAGTCTTGCGCCGTGTAGGTGTAGGTGCCGATAAACGCGATCTCTTGCAAGGTGATCCGGCGGATATCCAGACCGCCGCTGCCGCCGCCCAAGCCGATGTGCAAGATCACCCCACCGGGGCGCACTGCCGCCGAGGCGCTTGCGCGTGTCGCGTCATATCCCACGCCGTCGACCACGATGTCGAACTGCATGTCTTCGACCTCTTCAGGCGTAGCGATGGTGTAGCCTGCATTGAGGCCGAGATAGGCGCGGCGTATCTTGTTCGGCTCCACAAGGGTCACGTTTGGAACGCCTTGCGCGACCAGACTGATGGCGGCGGCCACTCCTATCGCTCCACCGCCGATCACCAAGGCAGTGTGTTTGCGGTCGTCGGCCAAAGCCTCGATCCCAAGCCGGACCGCGTGCCAACTAACGGCGATTGGTTCTGCGAGCGCGGCTTTCTCCAATGAAAATCCATCTGGGACGGTTACGAGATTACGCCCAGGCATAGAGACATACTGAGCGAACGCGCCTTCTCGGGGCGGCATGGAGATGATCTGACGCGTCTCGCACAGGTTGTCGCGACCCGACAGACAGGCTGGGCAGACACCGCAGGTCACCAACGGATTGATCGTGACCCGTTCGCCATCACGTGGACCGCCGGTGATGATGCCTGCACCTTCATGCCCAAGGATGAGCGGGGCAGGGCGCCTGTCATCGTGTCCAAGATAGGCATGCATGTCCGACCCGCAGATACCGACACTGTCGATCCGCACGAGATGGGTGTCCGCGGCCTCCTCCGGCTCCGGGACATCGCGGAACTCAAGCGCTTCGGGCGCGGTATAGACGAGGGCCTTCATTTCGCAGTGAATCCCCCGTCAACCATTAAAACCTGCCCGGTGACATAAGCGGAGGCTTCCGAGCACAAAAACAGCAACGGCCCATCTATGTCGCTCAGATCGCCGTTGCGCCCGATGCAGGTCTGGTCGGCCAGTTTGCGCGACAGCTCGGGGTTGTCGAAAACCGGTGCTGTTAGCTCGGTGCGGAAGAACCCCGGCCCGATTGCATTGGCGTTGATGCCGCGGCTCGACCACGCCTCTGCCATCGCACGGGTCAATTGCGCGATGCCGCCTTTCGATGCGCCGTAGGACACACCGCCCGGAAACGCCCGCCACGTTTGCAGCGAGGCGAAGGTCACGATCCTGCCCCAGCCTTTTTCTGACATTGCTGGTGCGAGGGCTTGGCTCAGAAAGAACGGCGTCGACAGGTTTAGCGACAGAGTTGTGTCCCAGCCCTCGGGCGTCACCTCGTCCGCAGGCTCTCGCGTATTGATGCCTGCCGCGTGTATAACGATGTCCGGCGCGCCAAAGGGCGCCGAAACGTCCCGCGCAAGAGCTTCAAGGTTTTCCCGGTTGCCGACATCGCAGGTGACCGTCGCGGTTTGCCCGCCGGCTTCAGTTCGCCAGTCCTCCAATGCAGCTTCACGTCGGGCGACCCCTACAACCGCTGCGCCGGCCCGGACCAGAACGCTTGCTGCCTGCCTACCAAGGCCGGATGTGGCCCCGGTCACACAAGCTACGCGACCAGAGAGGTCAAAGAGCGTTGAGGGGGCAGCGGTTTGGGTCATCGGGGTTAATCGTCCACGCTGAGGTCGAAGTTTTCGCCTGGGAAGTATTTTCGCAGTCGAATATCGGCTGTGCGCGCATGACCTTCCATTCCTTCCAAGCGCGAGATGCGCGCCGTCGCTTCCGCCACAGGTTTAGAGCCTTCCTTGGTGGCCCGCTGCCAGGTGACGATCTTCATGTATTTATGAACTGAAAGACCGCCCGTGTAGCTTGCCGCGCCTGAGGTGGGCAGCACGTGGTTCGTGCCAGATGCCTTGTCGCCGAAAGCCACTGTGGTTTCCTCACCGAGGAAGAGCGAGCCATAGCAGCTCAGACGATCCAGCCACCAGTCGAGGTCCTCCGCCTGCACGGTCAGGTGTTCGGGCGCGTAGTCGTCCGAGGTCGCCGCCATCTCTTCCCGGTCGGAGCAGACGATCACTTCAGCATAGTCGCGCCACGCCGCGGTAGCGTTGTCGCGGTTCACTTCTGGAAGATCGTCGATCAGCAACGGAACGAGACGCATCACTTCTTCCGCCAGATCGCGATCATCTGTGACCAGCCAGACTGGCGAGTTATAGCCATGCTCGGCTTGCCCCACTAGATCGGTCGCAACGATCATCGGGTCGGCCGTCTTGTCTGCAAGGATCAGGCTATCGGTCGGTCCCGCAATCATATCGATGCCGACGCGACCGAAGAGCATACGCTTAGCCTCCGCCACGAACTGGTTGCCGGGACCAACAAGGATGTTGGCTTTCGGCAGGCCAAACAGCCCAAAAGTCATCGCGGCGACACCCTGAACGCCGCCCATTGCCATGATCTTGTCCGCGCCGCAGACATGGGCGGCGTAGATGATCGCGGGCGCGATGCCCACCTCCGGCCGCGGCGGGGAACAGGCCACAATGTGTTTGCAGCCGGCAACTTTCGCCGTGGTCACAGTCATTATCGCTGAGGCAATATGGCTGTAGCGCCCGCCGGGCACATAACAGCCCGCCGCGTTCACGGGGATGCTCTTCTGTCCCGCTATCAGACCAGGGACAACCTCTACCTCGATATCCTTTAAAGTTGCTTTCTGCGCCTCTGCGAACTTCTTTACGTTCGCATGAGCAAACCGGATGTCGGCTTTCAGCTTTTCCGGGACTTTTGCGATAGCGGCGTCGATCGCTTCGGGTGAGAGCAGGATCTCACCTTCGTATTGATCGAACTTGGCCGCATAGCGCAGCGCGGCCTCGTCTCCGCCAGCTTCGATTTCGTCCAGAATGTTCCGGACAATCTTCTTGGTTTCCGACGCATCGCTCTTTGGAGTTAACGTCGCTTTTTTAAGATACTCTCTCGGCATCGGTCAGATCCTACTTGTAGATATCCGGAAGGAGTGCGGTTGAGATCGCCGGTACATAGGCGATGAACAGTGTCACAATCAGCATGAACAACACGAAGGGGACTGCGCGATAGGCGATCTTTAAGATCGACTCTCCGGTTAGTCCGGACACCACAAACAAATTCAGCCCAAGCGGTGGTGTAATAAATCCAACACCCAGCGCGGTGATCATCATTACACAGAACTGGATGTCGTTCATGCCAATGCTGTCGGCCAAAGGCTTCAGGATCGGCGCAAGGATCACGATATTGGGTGTGGTTTCCATAACGCAGCCTGAGGCGATCAAGATGCCCATCATCATCAGGATCAGCACCCATGGCTCTTCGCTGACCGAACTGGCTGCGGCCACAAAACCTTGCGGAACCCCAATAATAGCCAAAGCTTCGGCCAATGGCGCAGAGAAGGCGATAATCGGCAGGATAACCCCGTTCACTTTAGCCGAGCTGACCAGCATTGCCGGGAAATCGCTGAGCTTAAGAGTTCCCAGGACAAACCCCATGATGATGGTCACAACGACTGCGGTCGCACCCGCTTCGGTTGGAGTAAGCCGGCCCGAGAAGATGCCGTAGAAGATGATCCCTGGCACAAGGAATGCATACCACCCGGATTTCAGTGCTGTGCCCAGCCTTGAGAAATACTCTCCCATGCTGATGTTACCGCCACCTTCCCAGCCATAGAGCCGGTTCATGATGATGTTGGTGGCAAGAATGGACAGCAGGATCGCCAACCCCGGGATCAAGGCCGCGAGGAACAACGTCGAGGCGGATATGCCGAGAACAAGGCCTATGATGATATAGGCGATAGAAGGCGGGATAAGGATCCCCGTGCAGGCGCCCGCTGCGACGAGCGCACAAGCGTAGGGGCGGGGATAACCTGATTCTACCAGTCGATCGATGGTCATCCGGCCGACAGCTGCGGCACCAGCCGCGTCCGAGCCGGAAATTGCGGCGAACATTCCGCAAACCAGAACCGTAGCAGAACCGAAGCCGCCTTTCGCGAATTGCGTGAGCGCCTCAGCAACGTCTAGGAATTTCCGCGACAGGCCGGTTCGAACAAGAGCGTCTCCGGTCAGGATAAAGAGTGGCACCGCGGTCAGCGCGAAAAAGTCGATACCGGAAAAGAGCTTCTCACCGACAAGGCCCAGCGGAAGTGCGCCGGACCATACCAGCATGGTAATGGCTGCAGCGCCGATCGCGGCCCAGACCGGAACGGCCAGAGCGACGAGCACAACGAACATGATAACTGGACCATAGAAGTCCCAGCCCAGTATGACGGTTTGGTCGAGTTGGTTCCAAAGCATGTGTCTGTCCCCCTAGTCGAAAAGCTTGTCGCCTTCGTAGACCGGACGACCGGCACGAAGGTCCGCTACATCGCGGAGGAACGATTGAACGAGACGGAGCAGTACGAGGCTAAAACCCAGCGGCACAGCCATAAGGAACCAGACTCGGCTGATCCGCAGACCGTCAGTGACTGACCCGAATTTCCACGCAACGTGAACGACTTCGAGCGAGTAGATGACCGCGATCACTGCGACCGCGAACATCACGATATCGCCGAAGATATAGAGCACCGCTTTTGTGCGACGTCCAACATACTGCAGGATGACGTCGATGCGGATATGTCCACGCTCTTTCACAGCGGCCGCTGCACCGATCCATGCAAGGTAGATGAATGAGTAACGGACGATCTCTTCGCCCCAGATGGAAGAATATGAAAGAACCTCTCGCCGCAACACTTCGATGAACATCGTGGCCACCAACATCACGTAGAACATCAGCAGCAACCATCGCTCTGCATTTTCGTTCAGGCTCTTCAGAATAGGGTGCATTTGCGCCTCCCAATATCGGGGCGGTCGGCGGCCTTGTCCGGCCGCCGGTTAGTTTGTTTTGGAGTGGCGGAGCTCCTCGCGCTCGAAGCGCTCCGCCAAGGGATGGCGCCTTTAGGCGTCGTGTACGAAGTACTTGCCTCTGGTGCCTGCCGCTTCTTCAAGCTTGGTAAACGTGTCCATTGAACCTGCGAGCTCAACTTTGAACTCATCCCATTCGGACCGCTGGAAACCGCCTGCTTCTTTCCACTGTGCCAGCTGGTCGTCGCTGAGTGAGTGGAATTCCACATTGGCTTTGGCCAGTTCGGCCATCGCGTAGGCGCGTGCCGAGGGCACCTTGGCGAGGTTCTGGTGAGAGGTCAGCTCGCCCGCGAATTCGATGCCTTCCTGCACATCGCCGGGGAGCGAATTGAACCATTCCAGGTTCATCGAATAGACCTGACTGTCCGGAACCGCTTGGGTGAAGGTTACGTGGCTCAGGATGTCTTTGAAACCGAAGACAAAAAGTGCACCAACCGAGGGATCGAGTGCGTCGGCAACGCCTTGTTTGATTGCAGATGGGGTTTCGCCCCACGCAACCGGGGTCGGGTTTGCGCCCACCATGCGGTAGTACTGCTGAAGCATCTTCGAGCCTGGAACCCGGAATTTCACGCCTTCCAGATCGGAAGGTGTCAGAACCGGGCCACCTCCGCCGGCGCGCAGCGCTACGACCCGAGGATCGATAACAATGTAGAACAGCGCCTTGAAGCCGGCCGCTTCGACTTTGGGGTGTACTTCGGCTTTCCATGCATCCGAGGTCACGAGGTTCACAAAACGCTGATTGGCGCCGCAGAAGTACGGCATGTTGATCAGGTCAACAGCGCTGGCGAACGGGGCAAAGTTGGACAAAGAGTGCTGCGCACACTGAATTGTCCCGCCCTGCACTGCTTGCACGAGCGCACCGCCAGCGCCAAGCTGTCCACCCGGAGCAAGTTTGACGTATACCTTCCCGTTTGTCGCGTTCTGAATGTTCTCTTTCAGGTCGAGCTGCATGATCGGATAGCTGCGCGACGCTCCCAGAACATAGGCTGTGGCAAGCGTCATTGTGTGATCGGCTGCCGCCTCGCGATCCCGTTCTTCCTTCGCGGTTTGGGCAACGGCGGCGTCAGACCAGAGCATGCCTGCTGCGCCGGCAACAACTGCAGCAGTGAAGCTGCCGGTGCCTGCCAGTTTCAGGAAATTGCGTCTTTCAACTGACGCGATCTCTTGCTTTTCACGATCCATATTATCCTCCCTTATGGCTCGTTATTCTGGGTTTCTTTTTGTGATTTTGCGGCGGCTTCACGTCTCAGGATTGCGATCGTAAAGAAGATCGCAGCCACGAAGAGTGTCAGCATTTCTGCGACATCGCCCATGAAGGCGGAACTCGAAGTGGCGCCAAGGAAGACGTTGGTAACGTAAATGCCAAAAAAGACGATAGCAGCACCTAGATACATCGCTAGCCCTCCCAAGCACATCGATTCGAGATAAATGTAAGCGCTTACAAATATTCTGGCAAGGACTTACATTATGCGCGGCGGGCCTTTCCTGATCAGAGACTTGGGAATAAGCTGCAGGTCTGCACAACGCCGGGACTGGTATGGCACAAACGCGAAAAACATCGCTGCAACCCCGTGCGCGGGCTTCGCAAAAAGCGGGCTCGGCGCAACCAACTTTGCAGGATGTGGCAGCGGCCGCGGGAGTTTCGACTGCTACAGTGTCCCGTTGTCTGAACTCTCCAGAACAGGTCACCGCACGCACCAGAGAGCGCGTACTTTCCGTGGTCCGGGAGTTGGGATACGCGCCTAATTTTGGTGCGCGTGCGCTTGCGGCCAAGCGTACAAATACGATCGGTGCGATCATTCCAACGATGGAAAACGCGATCTTCGCACGCGGTCTTCAGGCTTTTCAGGAAGAACTTGCGGAGCATGGCTTGACCATGCTGGTGGCAAGTTCTTCCTATCGTCCCGATCTGGAAGAGGAACAAATCCGTACGCTGCTTGCCCGCGGCGCTGATGCGCTCTTGTTAATCGGCTTCGACCGGCCCGCATCGGTCTACGCGCATCTCGAACAGCGTGGGACACCTTACGTAATTGCCTGGTCACAGAAGGAGGACCCACGCCACATCGCCGTGGGGTTTGACAACTACACTGCCATGCGGGCTTTGGCTGATCGCGTGTTCAATCATGGGCATAAGGACGTCGCCATCATCTCTGCGCCGCAAGCGGATAATGACCGTGCCCGTGACCGGGTCCGCGCAGTTCTTGACTCGGCAGCCGACAGGGGGCTGGAGCCGCAGGATATTCGCGTTATTGAGACGCCTTACTCAATTGAGAATGGTGCCAGTGCAATGGATGAGTTGATGTCGGCAAAGCCGAGGCCCACGGCGGTTTTCTGCGGAAACGATGTTTTGGCGGTTGGGGCACTTGGACGGGCAAGCGAAATAGGCCTTTCGGTGCCAGACGATGTGTCGGTGACAGGTTTTGACGATATCGAGATTGCCCGGATTGTAAGACCTGCTTTGACCACAGTACACGTTCCGCATCGCGACATGGGGCGGCAAGCGGCCCAGGCTATTGCCGCCTTGTTGAAGGGCGAAACCGCGGCGCATGGCCTCCCACTGGCAACCACGATTATGGAACGGGCCTCGCTCGGTCCGGTGCCTAAAGCGAGCTCATGATCTCGGCGCGCAAGTCCGATTGATCCGCGTAGAGCTCGTTTACACGTTTCAACGCTTCGGCTGCTTTTTCCTCTTTTCCAAGAGTTCTGTACGACCGGATCAACATGACCCATCCATCGGGGTCGTTGGGGTGTTCTTCGAGGCGTGCCGCCAAGCCTGCAACCATGCCTTCGATCATGTCGGCGCGTTCGGCCTCAGAGAGTTGCGACGCAGCTGCTACATCGTCCTTGGTCGGTCCACGCGGTGCCGGTGGGGCGGCTACGAGGTCGAGCCCCAAAGCGCGTTCAGTCTCGTCGAATTTGTTGAGGACAAACGGCGCGGCGCGAAAATGCACACGTGCTTCAGCCATCGCCGCCGCAGCGGCATCAGGATTTCCAGCGGCCACTTCGCCGCGTGCCAGAGCGATCCAAGCAGCGTGATCCATGGGGTCTGCTGTTAGCTTCGCGCGAATGGCATCGAGATCCTGCGGTCCGTGCTGCGTGCCTTCTGCCGCTGCGATTTCGGCTGGGCTGGCATCAGGGAGATAATCAGCGACCTCAACTTTCAGGAACCGCGCCATATTCGTGATGTCACGCCGAACCAAGGCCATCCACGGTGCGTTCGGGTCCGAGGCCTGCGCAAGGGCGGACCAGTCGGCGATCGCACCCTCAAAGTCCTGACGCTGCGCACGAGCCAGAGCAAGATAGTACAGAGCCCTAGGGTCGTTCACTTCGCGCGCTACCTGGCTGAAGATCAGCTCAGCTCCATCAGGCACTTTGTTGCCGTTCGCAAGTGTCATCGCCTCTGCATAGGCCGACTGAACGCCGGGGCTGTCGTCAAGGAGCACTGCGCGGCGGTAAGCCTCCGCTGAATTCGCATTATCGCCAATCGCGGCGTAGGAGCGTGCGAGAGTCCACCAGTTTTCGAAATCCTCTGGTTCGGCTTCGGTTTTTTGGATCAGCAGCTTGATTTTGCTGGTCATGTCACCAGCTTCCGCACGGCGCTCCAACAGTTCCTGATTGCGTGCCTCCAGCGGCAAGTCCGCAACATCAGGCGCGCCGAATTTCGCGTAGCCGCCCAGGGCGGCAGCGACCACCACGATAATGGAAATTGCGCCTGCGCCTACCGCTCGGTGAGACACGGAAAAACCCGAGGGCAGGTTGCGCGCGAAAGTGGTCCTGCGTTTTTCGATCTCCGTCACCGCGGCGCGGGCCTCTTCTTCGCTGATCAGGCCATCCCGAAGATCGCGGTCCACCTCGTCAATCTGGTCGGCATAGATTGAGATGGTGGCATCTCCTCCGCTGTCCTCCATTACGCGTCCGCGTAAGAACGGTAGGGCGATCCAGCCGGCGGCGACAAAGGCTATGGTGGCAAAAACAAGCCAGATCATGACAAGGCCTCCTCATCTTCGGGGCGGCTGGCCTGCGCGCGCAGGTACAGTGCAGCGCCCAATCCGCCCAGAAAAAGGAAGGCGATCGGCGCAGACCAGAGAACATAGGTGTGGGTGTCGACAGGCGGGTTCAGCAGCACATAGTCACCGAACCGATGCTGGACGTAAGCGAGGATCTCTTCGTCACTGTCGCCTGCCACCATCCGTTCCCGCACGACGACGCGCAGATCATGCGCGAGACCTGCGTTACTGTCGAAAATCGACTGGTTCTGGCAGACCACGCACCTTAACTGTCGCCCGATTTCGCGCGCTCTGGCTTCTTCGATTGGGTCGTCGAACATTTCACCTGGGACGATTGCGCTGGCCGGGGTCGCCAGGATCAAAGCGAAAATCAGGGCAAAGCGTTTCATAGCGTGTTCCTATTCCGCGGGCTGGACGGATCCGGCCGTCATTTCTCTGCCGGTCGGCGCTCCGACCCGCAGTCGCCGGTCAGTAACCGAGATGAGCGCGGACAGGGAAATCAGCAGCGCGCCAAACCACATCCAGGGTACCCCGGGGTTGTAGTAATAGCGCATGACGTACCGCCCGGTGCCGTCCGGATCCCCAAGCACCGCATATAGGTCCCCATGCCACAGGGTGCGGATGCCCGCCTCGGTCGTCGGTTTGCGCTCAACCGGGTACCAGCGCCGCTCCGGGAACAGCATGGCGGCCAGCGCGTCATCGCGGGTCACACGCACGGCGGCGATCGAGGTCTGGTAATTCGGGCCGGTGGTATTCTCAATATCCATGAGTTCGAAGGCATAGGGCCCGACCTCCAGCTTGGAGCCGGGGTCTACAATCCGGATTTCCTCCACGCTCCAGACCGATACGGCCACGACGCCGGCTGCGGCGATGGCGAGGCCGAGATGCCCGAAATAGAGCCCCCACGCCGAGCGGGGCAGCCCGAGTGCGCGCCGAAGCGCAGTAGGGATCGCCGTCTTTGGTAGGCCAATGCGGCGCCCCAGATCCTCGAGCGTGGCGAAAGCCAGCCAGGTTGCCATGAAAACTCCGAACAGGCCCACCGGGTCGCGTAGCCCAAAAAGCGCAGCAGCGATAAACGTGGCTGCGACAGCAATCGCGCTCACGCGGGCGACACGTCTTAGAACATCTGCCTTGCGCGCGCGCTTCCAACTCAGGAAAGGACCAACCCCCGCGACCAGCATCACGATCGCAAAGATCGGCAGGAAGGTCTGGTTAAAATAGGGGGCACCGACCGAGATCTTGTCTCCGGTGACCAGCTCCAGCACCAGCGGATAGAGCGTTCCGACGAACACCACTCCGGTGCAGGCCGCCAGCAGGACATTGTTGGCCAGAAGCCCGGTCTCACGCGACCAGACGGCAAAGACGCCGCCATCGCGGATTGCGTTAGCGCGCCATGCAAAGAGCGTCAGCGCGCCGCCGATAGCGATCGCGAGCAACAGCAGGATGAACACGCCACGTTCCGGGTCGGTTGCGAAGGCATGGACCGAGGTGAGAATGCCCGACCGGACGAGGAAGGTTCCGATCAGCGACATAGAAAAGGTCAGGATCGCCAGAAGTATCGTCCATTTCATCAGGCTCGCGCGTTTCTCGACCACAATAGCGGAATGCAGCAGGGCGGTGCCGATCAGCCACGGCATGAAGGAGGCGTTTTCCACCGGGTCCCAAAACCAGAAGCCGCCCCAGCCCAGCTCGTAATAAGCCCACCACGACCCCAATGCGATTCCCGCGGTCAGTGCAGACCAGGCAATCAGGACCCAAGGACGAATCCAGCGTGCCCATGCGGGATCAACGCGGCCAAGGATTAATGCGGCAACGGCAAAAGAAAACGCAGTCGAGAAGCCAACGTAACCCAAGTAGAGGAGCGGCGGGTGGAACGCGACACCGGGATCCTGCAGGAGCGGGTTCATGCCTTGTCCGTCAAGCGGCGGCCGGTCCACGCGGGTGAACGGGTTCGACGTCAGAAGAATGAACAAAAAGAATCCGACCCCGATCATGGCTTGGACCGCCAGCACGCAGGCGCGCATCGCAGCCGGAACTCCACGTCCGAAAGCGGCAATCAGGGCGCCAAAAAGTGCCAGCATAAGCACCCACAACAACATCGAACCTTCGTGGTTCGCCCAGACGCCCGTCACCTTATAGAGCATGGGTTTCATCGAGTGCGAATTCAATGCAACCAGTAGAACAGAAAAGTCTGAAACAACAAAGGCATAGGTGAGTGCCGCAAAGGCGCCTGTCGTTGCGAAAAACTGCACCTGCGCGGCGGTGTCGCCCACACGCATGGCAGCCGGGTGATCCATAATCGCCCCCCAGAGTGGAACGGTTGCCTGTATCAAGGTTGCGGCCAGAGCCAACCACAGCGCGAAATGTCCAAGCTCGACAATCATGGCATGTGTCCTCCTACGCCGTGCGAGGTTTGGGCTGCATGCGGTTTCGGAACAGCAACCGGCAGGCGCCGCTCAACCGCCGCAATATCCGGAACCGTGAATTCTGTGGGAGACAGGAACCGTACAAGACCCGATTTGCGGATTCTGCTCAGGATTCGGCTGACCGAGTCGGAATTCAGTCCGAGATAATCGGCAATGTCCTCTCGCGACATCGGAAGCGTAACGATGGAGCCCTTGTCCGAGTGCCGAGCCGCCATCTCGGCGAGAAAGAACAGTACGCGCTCCTGGCTATCGAGCCGTCCGAGCATCGCCAGATGTGTCGTGCTTTTTTCCAGCCGGTCATGCATAAGCTGGAATGTCGCGGTCATGAAATCCGGATCACGACGCAGCTCGTGTGCCCACGGGGTCAGGTCCACCTCACAGATGTCGCAGTCGGTTAGGGCCTCGAGGCGTTGCTCGGACTCTTCCATAGCCATAGAGCCGCAAACCACGGCACCGACGTACTCAACCGAAAGGATCTGGCGCCGGCCGTCGCGAAAGAAGGTGCTGATCGCGGCATTGCCCAGTTCCACGATCCAGAAGCGCAAGCAGCCAGAATCGTGGCACTCCAAACTCTGACCGCGCTCTAGGTGGTGGCGGTGGATCGAGGAGCGCGGTGGCTCCATTTTTCCGAAGGCACACTCGCTACTGCCGCACTCGGAGCAGAGCGAAATAGAATTTGCGCCGGTCCAACTATGAAGTTTTCGGCCAGAATCGTAATTCATTCCGGCCTCCCAAAACCGTTATACACCCTCTCCGGGGTTACTCGCTCTGTCACCACGTCCTTTTGTGGACTCAAAAATGCGGGAAAAGGTTTGACGCAGATCAAAGAAATAGGGTTTGCCCCAAAAAATAGCTGATTTGCGGCAGCTTAGCTGACCTGAATAAAGCCGGTGCGACTGACAAATGTCAGGGCAGGGACTCGGAAGCTTCTCTATCGCTGGATGTATCTAGGGACGAATCCGAGCGGAGTTTGCCATGCGCGCTTTATTATACCTCTGTATACCGCTCCTCCTCAGCGGACCGGTGTTCGCACAAGATACGGAGGAGGAAACCCCCGAACCGATGACCGTTTCGGCAGAGCTTGCAGCCGAGAAGGGGTGCCTTTCCTGCCATGAAGGGATCGAGCAATTCACGCAAGGCGTGATGATGGATACGATTCTGGCGATGGGGCCGGACTACGGCGACCCGGGAGGTTGTGTGGTGTGCCATGGTGGTACGCCGAGTGCGACCACGGTGGAAGACGCGCATAGTGGAACCCCAGGCGATCTGGCGGATTTCGGGCCACACATGTTCTATCCCGATCCCGGCGCGCTTTCGATTTCTGACCGCTCGTGTGGCCAGTGTCACGATGGCTATGCCGAGCGTCTCGAAAAGTCCCTCATGAATACAGAAGCTGGCAAATTGCAGGGCAACCTGTGGTCGTGGGGCGTGTTGGACACGCACCAATCTGTTTATGGTAACTATGATCTGGTCGATGAAGATGGCAACGTGCCCATGGTCGGCACAGACGCCTACAAGGACTACATGGTCGCCTTCGCTGAGGCGCATCCCGAACAGATGCCCACCTCGATGGAGCAGGTGCCCGAGGTCAATGTCGATGAGATCTCGGAACACCCGAACCTCGCTGGCATCACGTATTCACGTCAGCAGTGCCAGCGCTGCCACGTAGGGGTTTCGGGCCGTGAAAAGCGCGGGGATTTCCGTGGTGCAGGCTGTTCCTCCTGCCACGTACCATACTCAAACGAAGGCCTGTACGAAGGCGGTGACCCGACGATTTCGAAAGAACAACCGGGCAAACTGCTGACCCACCAGATGCAGGCGTCTCGTAAGTCCAAGGTTACTCATGGCGATCTGACGTATTCGGGTATTCCGAATGAAACATGCTCGTCTTGCCACAACCGCGGCAAGCGGATCGGTGTGAGCTATCAGGGTATCATGGAATTCCCCTATGGCTCTCCATACAACGCGTCAGGCGGCAAGCAGCCCAAGCTTCACACCAAGAACTACCTGTTCATCAAGGACGACTTGCACCACCAGGTGGAGTCGCGTCCGGGCAACCCCGAAGGCGGCATGCTCTGCCAGGACTGCCATACGACCGTGGATATGCATGGCGATGGCAACCTGCCGGGCACGACGCTGGCCCAAGTAGAGATCGAGTGTGAAGACTGCCACGGCACTGTCGCGCAATTCCCATGGGAACTGCCGCTTGGCTACGGTGAGGAGTTCCAGCAGGAGTTGGCTGCAGATGGCCGAGGCCTGTCGGAAGACCTGACAGACGAACAGTACTTCGCGGAAGTCTACGACCCGCAAGACGGGTATCTGCTGTCCGCGCGCGGCAACCCGCTGGGCAATGTGGTCAAGTCTGGTGACAAGGTCATCCTGCATTCGGCTTCAGGTCTCGACTTCGAAGTACCTGTGCTCAAACAGATCGCAACAACCGGCGAGTGGAAATCTCCCAATGCCGAGGTCGCGATGATGAGCGTCGGACAGCACATGGAATCGATGGAATGCTATGCCTGCCACGCCGACTGGGCTCCGCAGTGCTATGGCTGCCACATCACCGTGGACTATTCCGAAGGCAAGACGGATGTTGACTGGATCAACAACGCCAACGCCCGTAACGAGGACGGCACCACAGCGGATTATCCGCTCGGGACGAACGGCCTGACCTCGCCTGGCAAGGTCTCTGAAACCCGCAGCTACCTGCGGTGGGAAGAACCGATCCTCGGGATCAACGGTGAAGGCCGTGTCACGCCTCTGATGCCGGGTTGTCAGGTCATTACAACCGTGATCGACAAGGACGGCAACACTGTGGTCCAGAACGAGACCTGGATGACGCCGGACGCTGGCGGGACCAAGGGCCTCGACCACGCTGCTGTGCAACCGCACACGGCTGGTCGCGAAGCCCGCTCGTGCGAGAGCTGCCACAACAACCCGAAAGCACTTGGGTATGGCATCTCCGGCGGAAGGTTTATGCAGGGCTATGAGGATGGCTTCACTGTCGATATCGAAACAGCGATGGGTGACCTGATCCCCGACCAGACGCAGCTACAGTCGCAGGCGATCCCGTCACTGGATCACGACCTTAGCCGGATTGTCACCGAAGACGGCGAACAGCTTGTCACCGTAGGCTCGCACTGGCCACTTACGGGTCCTCTCCCGCAGGAAATGCGTGAGAAGATGGAGCGGACGGGTCTCTGCATGGGCTGTCACCAGAACATGACTGACGCTGAAGTCTGGGATGCGGTGAACTCCGAGAAGTTCGTGAATAATGAAGAGCATCAGGCTGTGATGGACGAGGCGGTTCACGCCCTGGCTGAAGACCGCAAAGCGGATCAATAAGGCCATAGGAACAGCTCCGCGCCCTAGGTATTGGGCGCTGGGCAGACAACACCAACGGAGCGAGACAATGCGCGCTAAAATCATATCCGCAGCTCTGGTCCTGGCCTTCGTGGCAAGCCCGGCCTTGTCGGGCTCCCGCTCGGTCCTCGGGATCGGATCTGGCCAGTCGGCTGCCCAACTGCTCGAACCTTGTCAGGAAGCGGACAACGATGCCCGCTGGGGGCAGGGGGCAGAAATCGAATGTGAGCAATACATCATCGGATTTGTCGAAGCCCTGACTTTGGCAGGTGCCGCGGGCGAAGGTACCGCGATTTGCGTGCCGGAACAGAACACTGAAGATGAGGTGCGCTGGGCATTCATGCGCTGGGTCCATGGCAACTATAGCCAGCGCACGAAAATGTCCGCCGCAGAGGCGATTATGGCAACCCTCACCGAAAACTTTCCTTGCAGCTAAAATCGTAGCACCGCAGGCAAACAAGGGGCGCTCAGGCGCTCCTTCTGCTTACGCGCCAGCCTGTCGCCCCGTTTCGACCCGATGCCCTACCTGGGTGGCCCCAGGGTGCCTCGTAGCTTTCTCGGATCGTGTTGTAGAGGTTGTTTGACAACACCTGAGGTAAGGCTTCCGCGGCGACATGGACCAGCCTAGCCCAAGCTGGCATCAAGGTCGGGCAGCATCTTCATGGAAGCTCATGGCCGTCCGGTTCTTTGTCACATCGTTTGCCGCTTGCGGGTTGGCTTTTTTCTCCGCGACAGCAGCACTGTCGCAAACAACCGAGCTTGTGACAGAACCTTTGGAACGATCCGTCCCTGAAGACCCGGATGAAATCATTGGATTTCAGAATGGCAATTTCGTTGCAGTTCCGGTGCCATTTTCCAGTCCGGGTATAGGCGGGGGATTGGCCCTTGGCGGTGGGTACCTTTTCAAGCTCGACCCGGAAGCCCGGACCTCCGTGGTTGGGATCGGCGCGTTGGGTACCGAGAAAGGGTCCGAAGCTTATGC
This sequence comes from Dinoroseobacter sp., assembly GCA_030066795.1. Lineage (GTDB taxonomy): Bacteria > Pseudomonadota > Alphaproteobacteria > Rhodobacterales > Rhodobacteraceae > Dinoroseobacter. The sequence continues at coordinate 52,092 of JASJAW010000009.1, read as the reverse complement.
GGCTCTCGCGAATGTCGCTTTTGGCGAAAACAAATGGTTGCTGAATGTGCTGGCTGGAGATGCCGACCTGCGCTACGACTTCATTCTGGATAGGCTCACGATCCCCCTGAAACAGGAAGGTGAGTTGTTCAACATCGGGTTGGCGTATGGTGTCACCAAGAACCTCTCATTCGGCGCCAAACTTCGATACCTCGACACCAGTGTGGGCGTCGATCTGAAAAATGGGGGAGGATTGCCCCCCGAGTTGCTTCCGGATGCAAAGATAGAACTGGTCAATGTGAGTCTGACAGCAGACTGGGACCGGCGGGACGACACCGATTATGCGACAGACGGTTTCCGGCTCTACGGTGAACTGATGAATGGCGGCGATGTCGAAAACGATGAGCGCAGATATGAAAAGCTGTTCGGCAATCTGGATGGCTTCTTCGCGCCGCGCGACCGGACAGTTTTAGCGGGCCGGGCCACCGCCTGTGGGGCTTCAGATGATACGCCTTTTTTTGACAAGTGCTCCATTGGCGCAACGGATAATTTTCGGGGATTTAACGCCACGCGTTTTCTCGACAACAGGACGCTGACATTTCAGGCCGAAATCAGACAACGATTTACCCAGCGGCTTGGTGGGGTCGCGTTCGCCGGCGTTGGATGGTCGGGTGAAGCAGTGGATGAACTGTGGGACAACGGCGCCAATTCGGCTGCTGGACTTGGCCTGCGATATCGCGTGTCGCGCAATTTTCCAGTTGATTTTTCCGTCGATGTCAGCCGCAACGACCGCGGCGATGATCTGGTGTACATATACGTGGGTCAGAGGTGGTAGCAACGGCCACAACGACCGCGACTTAGCTTGACAGCAGTTCCGGAACAGTTTCCTCCGCGAGGGTGATCACAGCGTCAATCCGCGCCACGCGACGCGCTCCCGGACGGTAAGAGAGAAACACCGGAAAGGAGCGCGACGTGAATTCTGGAAGACAGCGTATCAGAGCGCCAGAGTTCAGGGCTTTGTCCAGCATAAACTCAGGCAGAAGCGCGATACCATGCCCTGCCATGGCCAGATCGAGTAGAGCTGTGAAACTCTGAACCGCCATCGGGCCCGAAACATCAATCATGCTGCGCGTCTCTTGGCGAAACAGCGTCCAGGTTGTGGTCGTGCTGTCGCCGCGAAAGGTTAGGCAAGGCGCCTCTGCAAGATCTTCTGGCGCCTGAACGCTATAGGACTGGAGCAGTTCCGGAGACGCGACAACCCACGCTCGGAAGCTACCGAGTTGCCGTGCGACAAGTCGGTCGTCTTTGAAAGTGCCGACCCGAAATGCGATGTCAGTTCCCGGGTCTTGCATGTCTTCAAAGGCATATCCGGTGCGCATCGCAAGCCTGAGGTCGGGATGTCGCGCTTTGATGGCCGGACACAGTGTTTTTGCGACCTGTCCTCCAAACTCGGGTGTCGCCACAATACGCACTAAGCCCGAGACGCCTGCGTTCTCTGCACGCGCGATGTCGCCAAGTTGATCAACTTCGGCAAGGATGGATCTGACGCGCAGATCAAAGTTTGCGCCAACCGGTGTCAGTTTAACGGAGCGCGCCCCACGTTCGAAAAGGCGGACCCCAAAATGCGCTTCAAGTTGTGCGATGTGGCGGCTCACCCCGGATTTCGCAATACCAAGGCGTTCTGCCGCCGCGCTGATGCCACCAAGTCTTGCAACAGTGCTGAAGCTGCGCAGGGCGGGTAATCCTGGCGTTCCAATTTCTTGAACCATAGGTTCGAATTTATCCCACTGTTCTGTTTTGTTGGCAAGAGCTATTCCGACTCCACAGTAAGCCCCGACTGAGGGGCGACAGACCGGAGATACAAAATGAACATTCTTATTACTGGAGCCAGCAGCGGTTTTGGCACTCTGATGGTCGCCGACCTGATCAAGGCAGGGCATCGCGTCGTTGGAACGGTCCGCGACCCGAACGGAAGAAATGCCGCGGCCGCGGAAAACTTGAACGCATTAGGCGCGGAAATAGTTGATCTTGATGTAACAGACGATGCGTCTGTCGAAGCCGGGGTCGAACATACGATCGCCAAACTTGGCGGAATCGACGTGCTGATCAACAACGCTGGGGTCGGCGCGCATGGTCTGCAAGAAAACTTCTCGGCCGAAGATTTCCAGAGCCTTTTCGACATCAATGTCTTCGGCGTGCAGCGCATGACCCGCGCGGTTCTGCCAAGTATGCGGGCGCGCCAGTCTGGCCTGATCGTGAATGTCTCCAGCCTATTGGGACGCGTCGTGCTGCCATTCTATGGACCGTACAATGCCTCTAAGTGGGCACTGGAAGCGCTGAGTGAGAATTACCGTGTCGAACTGAGCCAGTTCGGCGTTGATGTCGCCCTTGTTGAGCCCGGTGGTTTCCCGACCAAGTTTGCCAGCAATCTCATGCACCCGTCGTCTCGCGACCGCGATGCCGGGTATGGCGCCATGGCGAATGCGCCTGAGGCCGCTTTACAGGGGTTTGAGGACTTTCTGGAAGCCAACCCACAGCAGAACCCGCAATTCGTGTCGGATGCTGTTCTTTCGGTGATTGCGACCGCGCCCGGCGCGCGCCCGTTTCGGACGACCGTCGACTTTATTGGGATGGGCGATCTGGTCAAACCTATGAATGACCAGTTGGCGCAGGCCACCGGCAGCCTGTTCACGAATCTCGGAATGGCAGACATGCTCTCATTGAGAGTGAGCGCCCCCGAAGCGGCTTAGGTCTCTGATCTGGCCGGCGTTCAAACCGGCCAGGTCATGCGCGCGTAACCAAACACGAGGATTACACGATGTCCCATCCCGTTTTTTCGCCGAGCTCCGTAGCGGTTGTCACTGGCGGCGCCTCAGGGATCGGGTTGGCGGCCGCTACAGCCTTCGCCGGGATGGGTATGCGCGTTGTCATCGTTGACCGCGCGGAGGACAAGTTGGGTGATGCTGCGCAAACTCTGAAAGCCGCAGGCGCTGCGGACGTCATGATGGCGTCGACAGACGTATCCGATCGGGCTGCCGTAGAGGCGCTGGAAACGAAGGTGAACGAAACGTTTGGTGGGACTGATCTCCTTATGAACAATGCCGGTATCGGCATGCGCTCTTCAACGCTTGGCCCGTTTGACGCCTGGAAGACGACGCTCGATGTTAATCTTCTTGGGCCAATTCATTGCACACAGGTATTTGCGCCCCGCATGATAGATCGTGGGCGCGCTGGCGCGATTATCAACACCGGGTCTAAACAGGGAATTACGACGCCCCCGGGCAATCCTGCTTACAACGTGTCGAAATCGGGCTTGAAGGCTTTTACCGAGGCGCTCGCGCACGAACTTCGCAACACCGAAGGCGCCCGGATCAGTGCTCATCTTCTGATCCCGGGATTTGTGCACACTGGCATGATCGGCGCGGTCAAAAAACCGCCCTCGGCGTGGACGCCAGAGCAAACCGTAGACTTCTTTATAGAAAGCATGGGGCGCGGAGATTTCTACATCCTGTGTCCGGACAACGATGTGCCGCGCGCTCTGGATGAAAAACGCATCGCTTGGGCCGCGGGCGATATCATCGAGAACAGGCCGGCATTGAGCCGGTGGCACCCGGATTACGCAGACGCGTTCGCAGCGTATCTCGGCACTCCGAATTAGATCTTCCAGATGCGCCGAGGGTGATCAGGTTTTAATAGAAGAGACGTTTTTTTCGTCCGCTTGCTAGCATTGCTCCTTTCCCTCTCCTGGTACTTGCGAAAGTCGAGGAGATTGATTTTTTGATGAAACGGTCCACTCTGTTCAGCGTGCCGGAGACCACCAGATGAACCGACCCGCTTTTTTCAGCTTGATCCTGCTTGTGGCAGCGGACGCCCACGCCATGGACCTCGTTTTGACCGACAGGTACCAACTGAATCGACCCGCCAGTCTCGACTATGATCCGTCTTTCTGCGGCCTGTGGATTGCAAATGAGGGACCCGAAGCGATCCTCGTAACGCTGGACGGGCTCGAACTGCGTCGGATCGGGTCGGATCTGTTCAGGATCAAAGCGATCTCGCTGGAAGGCGATGCTTTGATCGTGAGTGACGGCGCCGGCGCGTTCCAAAGGCTTTCGAAGGATGGGGAGGCTTTGGGTGACCCCTTCAGCATCGAAGGTGGTTGGGCCGATACCGAGGGCATCGCGATTGATGGCGACGGCAACCTGATCACCGTGGAAGACGATCCAGAGTATTTAACCTGGCTGACGCCAAATGGAAAAATCATCCGTCGGATCGATACCATGACGCTTGATCCGCCTCTGAGCGAAGCACAGGGCATCGCCCGGGACCCCAGAACCGGCCATTTACTGATTGTGGATGATCTCGAAGGAACCAACAGACTCTACGAGTTTGACGAGAGCGGCACGCTTTTGGCAACGGCCCCTCTTGCTGCATACGGGCTGGATCCCGAAGGCATCGCGATCCGGCCCGGGTCGAACCAGCTGTTCATCGCCTTTGATGGCGGGGCAAGCATTGCAAGTTTCACCTACTCGCCAACCCTGCCCGAAGATCATCGCCCCCTGCCGCCTGCCGCAGATTGCGTGATGTTCTAATCCTGTTTGGAGTTCCAGAGGTATTCTGGGCGCAGCTGGATCGGTCCGGCGGCGCGCGCGAAGAAGCCGCGTCGTTGCGGCGTTCTTCGCGTGTGTTTGGTAGGCCCGGCAGGACTTGAACCCGCAACCAAAGCGTTATGAGCGCTCTGCTCTAACCAATTGAGCTACAGGCCCGCCGCCCCTTCGATACCAGACACACCGCGCCGGTCAAGCGCACAAGAGTTAACTGGCAGACCTGCGTGGACAGTCGGAGCACGGGGTGCTAGCAGGCCAGCAACCCAAGAACCGGAGGTCCCGATGAGCACAGGAAAAAATGGGCTGACCTATGCCGATGCCGGGGTCGATATTGACGCTGGCAATTCTCTGGTGGAACGTATTAAGCCCGCCGCCAAGGCAACCGTGCGGCCAGGAGTTATGGCCGGACTGGGCGGGTTTGGGGCGCTGTTCGATCTTAAGGGAGCTGGTTACGCAGATCCGATCCTTGTGGCAGCGACAGACGGTGTAGGAACAAAGCTGCGCATTGCAATTGACACTGGCAACTACAACACAATCGGAATCGACCTTGTTGCGATGTGTGTGAACGATCTGGTCTGTCAGGGCGCGGAGCCACTGTTTTTTCTTGACTATTTTGCCACTGGAAAACTTGATCTGGACGATGCCACCGCGATCATCACAGGTATCGCCAAGGGTTGTGAACTTTCGGGGTGCGCTCTGATCGGTGGGGAAACCGCCGAGATGCCCGGCATGTATGCCGATGGTGATTTCGACCTTGCAGGCTTTGCCGTCGGCGCGATGGAACGGGGCAGTGATCTGCCAGCGGGTGTCTTGGAGGGAGATGTACTTCTGGGACTGGCCTCTGACGGTGTGCACTCAAACGGGTTTTCGCTGGTCCGAAGGATTGTCGAGCACACCGGACTGGGTTGGGAGGCGCAGGCGCCCTTTGCGCCAGAGAGCACCCTGGGAGCTGCCCTCCTCTCGCCAACCAGGCTTTACGTTAAGCAGGCGCTCTCCGCTGTCCGTGCCGGGGGTGTGCACGCACTGGCCCATATCACTGGCGGTGGACTTACTGAGAACCTGCCGCGCGTTCTTCCCTCTGCTTTGGGTGCGCAGGTTGATCTCGATGCATGGACATTGCCCCCCGTATTCGCTTGGCTCGCAGATGAAGGCGGGATGGCCGAGGCAGAAATGCTCAAGACATTTAATGCAGGCATTGGCATGGTTCTGGTCGTGGACGCCGCCAAGGCTGAAGGGCTGAGCAGCCTGTTGTCCGAACTCGGCGAAACAGTCCACCGATTGGGCCGGGTCGTATCCGGCCAGGGCGTTCGCTACACCGGGACACTTGCGTGACCAAACGCGTTGCGATCCTGATCTCCGGCGGCGGGTCAAACATGCTCAAGCTGGTCGAGAGCATGACAGGCGACCATCCCGCCCGTGCGGTTCTGGTTGCCTCGAATGATCCCGATGCAGGCGGTCTGGCGCGCGCGAAGACGCTGGGTATCCCGATAGCCGCTGTCGACCATAGGCCGTTTCGTAAAGATCGCGCGGCCTTCGAGGCAGCGCTGCTCACGCAATTGGAGGCGGCAGACCCGGATATCATTTGTCTTGCCGGGTTCATGCGGGTCTTGACGGAAACCTTCGTCCGGCGTTGGGAAGGACGCATGCTGAACGTTCATCCCTCTCTTCTTCCCAAGTATAAGGGACTGCACACGCACGTCCGCGCGCTGGCGGCCGGGGATGCTGAGCACGGTTGCACCGTGCACGAGGTGACGCCAGAGTTGGACAATGGACCGATACTTGGCCAAGCCCGGGTTCCTGTGCTGGAAGACGATACGCCTGAGACACTCGCTGCACGGGTGCTGGTGGAGGAACACCGACTATACCCAGAAGTCCTCAAACGTTTCGCTGCCGGTGACCGTCGGCCCATATATTTTCCCTGACCGCGTTTTGAGGCCGCGCCCCCTGTTTTTCTCGGAGAAAAGGGACTAGACCGGAAGCGCGGAGCTAGAAGAGCAACAAGAACAGAAAGCAATCTGGCAGTTCATGAACGTTATTACCACGACCACAGCGCTGGCCGCTTTTTGCGCCCGTGCCGCCGAGCATCCTTATATAACTGTTGATACGGAGTTCCTGCGCGAACGCACCTACTATGCAAAGCTTTGTCTCGTGCAGGTGGCGTATCCCGGAGCGGGAGATGACAGCGCGGTGCTGATCGACCCGCTTGCGGAAGGCATGTCGCTCGACCCACTCATTGAAGTGTTTCGGAATCCCAACATAACAAAAGTCTTCCATGCGGCGCGTCAGGACCTCGAGATCTTCTTTGTCGAGTATGATGTGCTCCCTCAACCGCTCTTTGACACACAGGTGGCCGCGATGGTTTGTGGGTTTGGGGAACAAGTTGGCTACGAAACGCTGGTGCGCAAGATCGCAAAATCCGGCCTGGACAAAACTTCGCGTTTCACGGACTGGTCGCGCCGTCCGCTGTCGAGTGCTCAGAAGTCGTACGCGTTGGCGGATGTCACGCATTTGCGTGTTATCTATGAGTTTCTGTCCGCCAAAATCGATGCGAACGCGCGGCGTGGCTGGGTTGAAGAAGAACTTGAAACGCTATTGTCTCCGGAAACCTACGTGGTGGAGCCTCAAGATGCTTGGCGGCGTGTGAAGACTCGAACAACCTCTGGCAAGTTTCTTGCTGCGGTAAAGACGCTTGCCGAGTTTCGCGAGACCCATGCGCAGAACCGAAATATGCCGCGGAATCGGGTATTTAAAGATGATGCGCTGCTGGAGCTTGCATCTACCAAACCAGGCTCGCTGAAAGATCTCGGAAAGTCGCGTCTGTTGCTGCGAGAAGCGCGTAAAGGCGACATTGCGGACGGCATAATTGCAGCAATTGCAGAAGCCAAAGCCATGCCGTCCGACCAGTATCCTCAGGTCGATTCCAGCCGTGATAGACTACAGGTGAACTCGGCGCTGGCCGACCTGCTGCGGGTGCTGCTGAAGGCTAAGTCGGAAGACGCAGGTGTTGCGCAGCGGATGATTGCCACCACGGCCGAACTCGATGAACTTGCGGCCGGGGAGAGGAATGGACCGGTCTTGCGCGGCTGGCGGTCAGAGGTTTTCGGCCAGGATGCGTTACGCTTATGTGAGGGAGAGATCGCGCTCGGAACGGAAGGCCGCTCGGTCCGGATCGTCGAACTTTAGGGCTACATCGCGGGGGCACGAATATGAAAGTCGCGACGTTCAATATCAACGGCATCAAAGCCCGCATTCATGCTTTGCCGGATTGGCTGAAGTCAGCAGACCCGGACGTGGTTGTGCTTCAGGAAATCAAATCCGTTGACGAGGCGTTCCCGCGGGAGCTTTTTGAGGACTTGGGTTACGTAGTAGAAACCCATGGACAGAAGAGCTTTAACGGCGTTGCTATCCTGTCAAAACTCCCTTTGGAGGATGTCACACGCGAACTGCCGGGTGATGACGAGGATGAGCAAGCCCGCTGGATCGAGGCAACTGTAATGGGCGAAGTGCCGGTCCGCGTGTGCGGGCTTTATTTGCCCAATGGCAATCCGGCCCCGGGTCCGAAATACGATTACAAACTGGGCTGGATGGCCCGACTGAAAACCCGGGCCGAAGCGCTTCTAGCTGCGGAAGAGCCAGCGCTTATGGCGGGCGATTACAACATCATCCCTCAGGACGAGGACGCGGCCCGGCCAGAGGCCTGGCAAAAAGATGCGCTGGCCATGCCAAGCTCACGCGCAGCGTTTCGCGACATTCTCAATCTCGGGTTTACCGAAGCCTTCCGATCCCGTGTACAGGGGCCGGGACATTACTCTTTCTGGGATTACCAGGCGGGTGCATGGCAGCGGAATGACGGTATTCGGATCGATCATTTTCTGCTGACGCCGGAATGTGCTGACCTATTACGCGATTGCCAGATCGATGCAGCCGTGCGGGGCGGCGAAAAGCCATCAGATCACGTTCCGGTCTGGGTTGAGCTAGCAGCCTGATGCGCTTGTCAGGGCCAAGGCGGTTTAGCTTGCCGTAACGTCGGCTGTATAGAGCCAGTCAAACTTTCTCAGAGGTGCGGCAGGTGCAATCTTGTTGAGCATTTTCAAACCTGTATGGGCCATGGTGCGGATCGGTCCGTCGGGTAAGTGATAGGCCCAAGCGTTTGTATTAGCCGCGGATACGGCGCGCCGTACACGGGTTTGGCGCAAGGTTTGATACAGAGAAAAAGCTTCGTCGTCCGAGGTCGCATCTGCGAGGCATGCTGCCAGCACCCAGGCGTCTTCAATGGCCAGATTTGCGCCTTGCGCCAGAAAGGGCAGGGTGGGGTGGGCCGCATCGCCTAAGATGACCGTCCGCCCTTTGTGCCAAACCGGGGCCACCTCATGTCGGAACAGACCCCATACATGCACATCCCGCGCCGCTTCAAGCCAGCCTCGAACACGGGGGGTGAACCCGGCAAATGCGCGGGCCACACGTGTCGGGTCATCGCGATGGCTCCAGCCTTCTGCGGTCCAGCGCTGGCGTTCTTCTACCGCAACTATGTTGCGCTCCGTGCCATTGCGCAGGGGATAGGTCACAAGATGCCGTCCCGGCCCCATGAATACTTGTGCGCAGGCTTCTGGTGGCTGGGTCTGCGGCAGCGTCATGCGCCAAGCGACCTGCCCGGTAAAAAATGGATCGGTTGGTTTGTGCACGGCCCGACGCACGGGACTGTGCAGCCCGTCTGCGCCAACCAGCAACTCGACATCCTCTGTTGTGCCATTCGCAAAGCGCAGCTGCGGCATGCCACTGTCCTCGGCGATCACCTGATCAACTTTGCGCCCGAGTTCGATAGTTACACCTGCGGCCTGAGCTGTTCCGGCTAACAGCCCGATAAGGTCGGCCCGATGCACCAGATAGAATCCGGGAGTTTCCGCCAGGGGCATGCGGACGACCTCTGCGCCATCGCGGTAGTCGCGCAAAACCACAGCCTCAGAGCGCACAGCGCTGGTTTTTAGCGCGTCGCCAATCCCAAGTCCTTTAAATACTCGGTACCCATTGGGACTGATCTGCAGGCCTGCACCTACCTCGCGGATCGCCTCGGCCTGTTCGAGAACGCGGACTTGAGCACCGCGCGCGGCAAGGCAAAGCGCCGCAGTCAGCCCGCCAATGCCAGCCCCAAGAACTGTGATCTCGCGTCCCAGCAACACCATATCTGGGGTCTAGCGTCTGGCTGTTGTCCATCCAAGCGGGAAAGAAAAAAACACCGAAGGTCGCCCTTCGGTGTTTCTTTAAATGTGGCGCTTTTGCATCGCACCTCAGTCGTCGCGGTGCACTTTCTCTCGGCGCTCATGACGTTCCTGAGCTTCAAGGCTCAGGGTTGCGATCGGGCGAGCGTCCAAGCGTTTAAGTGAAATCGGTTCTCCAGTTGCTTCGCAATACCCATACTCGCCCTCTTCAATCCGGCGCAAAGCCGAGTCGATTTTGGATATGAGCTTACGCTGGCGGTCACGGGTACGAAGTTCCAGTGCCCGGTCGGTTTCTTCGCTGGCGCGGTCAGCTACATCAGGAATGTTGCGCGCTGCGCCCTGAAGCTCCGAGATTGTGTTTTGGCTGTCTTCCAGCAGTTCTGATTTCCAAGCCAGTAGTTTGCGGCGGAAATACTCCAGCTGGCGATCGTTCATGAACGGCTCGTCCTCTGCGGGGCGATAGTCGTCCGGAAGAAAGGTTTCGACTTTCATATCTGCTCCCTCATGTAGGCCGGTTTCATCAGCTACCTGAATTTCTGACATCCGGCTCCCTCCCATATCGCTGCTCATACTTAGATTCCCACGCGTTGTGAAGCACATATAGGGCCTTGCAGGCTGATTTCTAAGCTGATGTAACGTCGCATAAACCAGAAGGTGAAAGGGCGTGTGCGATGCGTTTTGATGGCACAAAGGATTATGTCGCCACCGAAGATCTGAAGATTGCGGTGAACGCGGCCGTGACCCTGGAGCGCCCGCTCCTCGTCAAGGGGGAACCGGGGACCGGCAAGACGGAACTTGCCCGTCAAGTTGCGGCGGCACTCGGCCTGCCGATGATCGAATGGGCCATCAAGTCCACAACACGCGCGCAGCAAGGCCTTTACGAATACGATGCTGTTTCGCGCTTGCGGGATAGCCAGTTGGGTGATGATCGTGTCCATGACATATCGAACTACATAAAGAAGGGGAAACTGTGGCGAGCTTTTGAAGCCGACGGGAAAGTTGTCCTTCTTATCGACGAAATCGACAAAGCGGATATCGAGTTTCCCAACGACCTGCTGCAGGAGCTCGATAAGATGGAGTTCTTCGTTTATGAGACCGGAGAGACGGTTCGTGCGCGCCATCGCCCAATCGTGATCATCACCTCGAACAATGAAAAAGAACTGCCGGACGCTTTTCTCCGCCGGTGCTTCTTTCATTACATCGCCTTCCCGGACGAAGCGACGCTGCGCCAGATCGTTGAAGTGCACCATCCGGGAATAAAGGGCGCATTGCTGAGCACCGCGCTGACCCAGTTTTACGACATCCGTGAAACGCAAGGGCTCAAGAAGAAGCCGTCCACCTCCGAGGTTCTGGACTGGCTCAAGCTGTTGCTGGCCGAAGACCTGCAGCCCGAAGACCTTAAGCGCGACGGTGCCAATGCTCTGCCGAAGCTGCACGGGGCGCTACTAAAGAACGAACAGGACGTGGCTCTGTTCGAGCGTCTGGCCTTCATGGCACGCGGGCAACGCCGCTAGGCAACTTTGCAGCACGCACGCCACAGTGACTGCGCAAGGCTTGCCAGAGGCTTATGCGAGCTTCATTGTGGATAACATGAACACTCAGGATTTTGCTCTTCGCCCCATTGCGCAAGACGACAAAGACGCGTGGCGCGCGCTTTGGGCCGGTTATTTGGACTACTACGAAACGACGGTAAGTGCCGAAGTTTACAACACCTCTTTCAACCGTCTGATTGATCCCGAAGTGACGGATTACAATGGGTTCATCGCATGGGCCGGATTGAAACCAACTGGCCTGGTCCACTTCATCTATCACCGACACGGCTGGCATGTTGCGCCCGTGTGCTATTTGCAAGACCTTTATACTGATCCCGATACGCGTGGTCGTGGCGTCGGACGGGCGCTGATCGAAGCGGTCTACACGCAAGCTGACAAAGACGGAGCGGCTGCGGTTTATTGGCTGACACAGACATGTAATGCTACCGCGCGTCGGCTTTATGACCAAGTTGCGGAGGTCACGCCCTTTATTAAATATGTGCGGCCAGCCGCGTGAGGATCCTAGCAGCCCTGTTGGCACTGGCCGTTCTGGCCGGGTGCGCCGCACCGCCAGAAAGCGCCGCGCGCCGTGCGCCGCAATCTGTCGAACTGCCGCCTATGAAAACGTTCTCGTCCTACAAGCCGGGTCCGGTTTTAGGGTCCAATCGTCAACTTGCAGCGGATTTTATGGAGCTGAGTTTCCGCATGGAATCGGGCCGACGATTGGAGACCTTCACGCGCTTCGAAGGCCCGGTGCGCGTCGGGGTTCGGGCGCAGGGTACGCCTCCGCCTACATTAGCGCCCGATCTCGCACGGCTGATAGACCGGCTTCAGAACGAGGCCCGGATTGACATTGCTCGAGCGGCACAAGGCGAAACTCCGCAGATTGTCATCGAAACTCTGCCGCGCAGGCAAATCCAGCGTTATGTCCCGCAAGCGGCCTGTTTCGTAGTTCCCAACGTTGCAAGCTGGCGCGAGTTTGTCCGGTACCGGCGTTCAGATCGAGTGAACTGGACGAAGCTTGAGACGCGAACACTGGCGGCGATCTTCATCCCAAATGATGTCAGCCCTCAGGAGGTGCGCGACTGCCTGCACGAAGAGGTAGCACAGGCGCTTGGACCTCTTAACGACCTATACCGACTGCAAAACTCGGTTTTCAACGATGACAACTTTCATCCCGTTCTAACCAGTTTTGACATGCTTATGTTGCGGATCACATACGCTCCGGAACTACGCTCTGGAATGAGCCCGAGTGATGTGGAACAACGCCTGCCCGGTATTCTGGCGCGGCTCAATCCTTCGGGGCAGCAACGCGGCCCGGCGCAACCTTCCAAAGAAAGGCGAGATTGGATTGATGCAATCGAAGCTGCGCTTGGTCCGGGAACGCCGTCACGTCAGCGCGCTGGAAGGGCCGTTGACGCTGTCCGGATCGCCGAGGAGGCGGGCTTCACAGACACGCGACTCGCCTTCTCGTACTTCGCGCTCGGCAGGCTTGCGCTTGCGTCCGATCCTGACCTGTCTTTTGCATCTTTTGTGCAGGCGGGGGGGCTTTACACCGAGGCCCCAGGTACTGAGGTTCAGCAAGCCCACGTTACCATGCAGATCGCAGCTTTTGCACTCACCACTGGTCAGGCGGAGACTGCATTGCGGCTTGTTAATGCGTCTTTGCCTGCTGTGCAGCAGTCCGAAAATGCGGCCTTGTTGTCGACGCTTTTAATGATGAAAGCTGAGGCGTTGGATTTGCTTGGGCGGCGCAATGAGGCGCAGGCAGTTCGCCTCGACAGTCTGGGATGGGCGCGTTATGGCATCGGCGATGACGCGCAGGTCCGCGCGCGGCTGGCCGAGATCGCCTCGCTGCCGCCTCCTGGCCTGCGGAACGGTGGGCAGGGGAGCTAAAAGATGCTGGTAATTGCAGGGGCCTTGGGCGGCGCCGCGTGGGGGGCGTGGCTGGCCAAAAAGCGTGGTGGCCTGAAGAAGGATATCGCGCAATACGCGTTTGCTTTTGCAATTATGTGGTCCGTGATCGGCTTGATCGCGACCATCGTCATCGAACGCATGTCCGCCGGAGGTTAGATCCGTGTTTCTGCCCTTTTTTGCAGAGTTGCGAAAGACGGGCGTGCCAGTCAGCCTGCGCGAGCACCTGACCTTTCTGGAAAGCCTGTCGCGCGGCATGGCCACCTACGACGTTGACGCGTTTTATTATCTCGCACGCGCCGCTCTGGTGAAAGATGAACGCCATCTCGATCGCTTCGATCGTGCCTTTGCAACCTCTTTCAAGGGGCTGGAAGAGATAGGCGTTGAACAGGTTCTCGAGGCTGTGGACTTGCCTCGGGAATGGCTGGAGAAACTGGCGGAAAAACACCTGACGGAAGAAGAGCGCGCCGAGATCGAGGCTTTGGGTGGTTTCGATAAGCTGATGGAAACACTGAAAGAGCGCCTGAAGGAGCAGCAGGGCCGGCACCAGGGCGGCAACAAGTGGATCGGAACCGCGGGTACGTCTCCATTCGGGGCGTATGGTTATAATCCTGAAGGTGTGCGCATCGGGCAGCATGAAAGCCGCCATCGCCGCGCGGTGAAAGTCTGGGACAAGCGCGAGTTTCGCAATCTTGACGACAGCGTTGAGCTTGGAACGCGCAATATCAAGGTGGCGCTCAAGCGTCTGCGCCAGTGGGCGCGCACTGGCGCGTCTGAGGAACTGGATCTGGACGGAACCATCCGCGCGACTGCAGAGCATGGCTATCTTGATGTTCAAACTCGGCCTGAACGGCACAACGCGGTCAAGGTGATCCTGTTTTTGGATGTTGGCGGGTCAATGGATGATCATATCCGAATGGTGGAAGAGCTGTTTTCAGCCGCGCGCTCTGAGTTCAAACACCTCGAGTACTATTACTTTCACAACTGCCTTTACGAAGGAGTGTGGCGCGACAATCGCCGTCGTTGGTCAGAGCAGATTTCAACTTGGGAAGTGCTGAACACCTACGGCTCCGACTATAAGTGCATCTTTGTTGGCGACGCCTCCATGTCACCTTACGAGGTTGCCTACCCCGGTGGGGCCAATGAACACTGGAACGCGGAAGCGGGGCATGTCTGGCTTGCGCGCGCGCGGGATCAGTGGCCCAGCCATTTGTGGCTCAATCCGGTGCCCGAACGGCACTGGCAATACACCCATTCGATCGGAATGATTCAGGAGGTCTTCGGCGCTGAACGTATGGTGCCAATGACGCTCGAAGGAATTGACCGCGGCATGCGCGTTCTCGGTCGCTAGATACGAAAACGGCGCGCAGTGAGCGCGCCGTATCTATCTCGCTTGAGAGTTTGGAACTATGCGTCAGCGCGCGCCGTCTTGCGGCGCTTCACCGCTGCAAGACCACCCAGCCCCGCGATCAGCAGCCAACCGGCTGCCGGCAGAGGTACGACCTCAACTTTTTGCCAGCTCGCTTTCAGGTGCGCCTCGTTCGCTTTTTCTTCCTCGGTCAGGAAGAACCCAAGGGTTTCGCCGTCATGCATGAACCCAGAAAAAGTAAAGACATACGCGTGCCCGCCGACAATGAACGGGTCACTGGATGCAACATCGGTGGTGACTTCAACGCGGTCGGCGCAACCCTTGGCGTTCACACCCACGCCGTTTGCGCCACCGTATTTGCAGGTCTGCGATGTGTCTGGCACCCCATTGAGCCGTTTATTGCTTGTTTCTTCGTGCAAGAAGTCAAACACCGACTGAACATACATCGTATCGCCACCGTTGATGCTCACACCAAGGGTAACGGTCAACTCGGCATTGCGGATCGAACGCCCATCAATCCGGTTGTTGTTATGGCTGAAGGTCCCGAGTTTGAACGAGGAATTCTCGGCTACATGACCAGCAGCGCTTCCAGTGAACTGGTACTCGCTCTTACTTCCGTTGCCCGCCGCAGAGGGCGTGCCCCAATGGATTGTGCTTGTTCCGACCCCGTCCAAGGCCGCCGCGTTTGATGACGCGTCTGTCCAGATGCCGCTTACGCTTTCGATCGAAACCGTGGATGCAGACGCAGCGCCGACGGCGAAGATGGCCGACGAAGCAAGGCCGTACATTAGTGTTTTCACGGGCTTCATATTCCCCTCCAAGGTACACACTCGTGATACCAGCAAGCTTTAACGTACATGAACGCCCGCCGGCCTACTCACACGCCCCTTCCTAGTCGAGGCACGAACAACAATCGCGTAACACAGCGACTGAGCAGGTAAAATCGCATTTTTGCCAGAATCTGTCAATTTCGTGCCAAGTACAGGGCTTTTTTTCGCCACAATCTTTCCATTGACGCCCGTTTTGTTCACCAATGGAACAGTCGTGAGTGCTTCAAACCATCGTGAATAAACGCAATTCCTTGTCTTTATTTACAAAATTCTCTCAAGCAATGACTTTGAGGGTTCTCCCGTCTCCGGCAGCCCCTGACTACGTTGATAGCCGCGGATCGCATTCTGAGTATTCGGTCCAATCACCCCGTCTGCACCGCCCGTGTCGAAACCCGCTTGCGTAAGCCCCTCCTGCAGCGCTATCCGGTCGTCTTTCGTCAATCCGTTTGCATCCGGTGGGAAGGGCGCGCGCAGAGGTGGGCCGCCGGCAATCCGGTCGGCCAGATGCCCCACGCCAATCGCGTATGAGTCCGAGTTGTTGTAGCGCTTTATTACGTTGAAGTTCTCGCTCACTGAGAAGCGCGGGCCTCCGGCTTGAGGCTGTAGGCTTCCGCCCGTGTCTTCGCGTCCCCAGCGTACACCCGAGCGCCAGCCATTGCGGTTTAAGTAAGCAGCAGCTGAGGCCAGCGCGTCGGTTGGGTCATCCGACCAGATATCCCGCCGACCGTCGCCGGTGAAGTCGACAGCAAAAGCCAAGTAGGAAGTCGGGATAAATTGCGTATGTCCCATCGCGCCGGCCCAGCTTCCTGTCATATCGCGCGCCGGGATGTCGCCGTTCTGTAATATGTCGAGCGCAGCAATCAATTGCTGCTCAAAGAACCGTCCACGACGCCCATCGTAGGCCAGAGTAGATGTTGCAGAGATAACCGGGACTTCTCCCCGTCGGTCGCCATAAAAGCTTTCAAGCCCCCAGATTGCCGTTACGATATAGGCGTCCACACCGTAGCGTTGTTCGATCGCTTTAAGTGTCTGCGCATTCTGCGCGAAAGCTGCCCGCCCGCGCGAAACCCGCTCATCCGAGACAGCAATGGACAAGTAGTCCTCCAGTGACCGTCGAAATTCCACCTGATTGCGATCACGCGACACGACACCGGGTAAATACCCCGTCCCGCGAAATGCCTCGTCAAGCAAACCGGTGGAGTACCCCTGTTGCGATGCTCTGGATTTAAAGTCGGCGACCCACCGGTCATATCCCACGTTGCGGGACGGCTGGAGATCCGTAGGTAAGCGCGCTACCGACATCGTCGCCCGGGTCTCCGGCGCGCTACAGCCCGCCATGCCCAGCGCCATAAGGCCCGTACCAAACGTCCGGCGTGTGATCAGTGTCATGCCTTGACCGTCCTCTGCTCGTATTTGCCTGTGACGCCACCGTAACGCGCCACAGGGCAAACGCGAGCCCCAACTGTGCTGGTTCGGTAACTTTCTGGAGTGCCCGCGCTATTGACCCTCAGACCTCGCCCCTTAGGCTGCGTTCATCGTTGTTGGAGCCGTTTGATGTCGTCAGTTCTCGCAGCCTGCGCTGCTTTACCTGAGCTAAGCTTTGAGCCGGGCACACCGCTGATATCTGAAGGTCAACCAGTCAGTAGACTGTTTATCCTGGTGTCGGGGCGCGTTTCGGTACGCAAGGGCGATAAGGAGGTTGCCCGGATTTCTGATGAAGGTGCGATCTTTGGGGAAATGTCGGCGCTTCTGGACATTCCCGCCAGCGCATCGGTGATCGCACTCGACGACGTGCGGGCGCTCTGCGCGGAGGATGGCGCAGCTCTGATCGAGGCAAACCACCAGCTTGCCATTCACAGTGCGCGGACACTTGCGAAAAGGCTCTACCACGCCACCTCTTATCTCGCAGATTGCAAGACACAATTCGCTGACAGATCGGACCATTTCGGGATCATGGATCAGATTCTGGACGAATTGCTGCAACAGCAGCGCGCCGAACCGGCCGATACCTCCGAAGACGTAAACGACCCTAGGCTCTGAGCCACTCCGGCGCGGCGGATAGTGGAACGGGACGACTTGTTTCCGTGGACAAGTCCAGTTCTTCAGCACCCGCGATTGAAGTCCACATCGCTTTTTGACGAGCAATGTCCACAATTATGTGGCTGGGAATTTCACCGGGTTGCTGGCCCATATTGAAGACCCATGAGGATCCAACACGATCGGCCCAAGCGCCTTCTTTGGTGAATGGAGCTTGGTGAACATGGCCGCAGAACACAAGGTCTGGGCCATAGGCTTCGATCCAGCGGGTGAGCTCGGGATCTCCGAAATACCGGCGCCCGCCCCAGCTCGTCGATGTATCGGCAGGTGGCGCATGGTACGCCCATATCCAAGATGTCCGAGGCTCTTGCACATCGCGCGCCAATTGCGCAGCGATTCTGGCCTTTGCGTCGGGGCCGTCCCACCAAGGAAACACGGAAACCAATGTGTCAGCGAACCTTGCTCTGTCGCCGTCCACGGTGATGTTGCGGGCTCCAAGCTCTCCCAGCCAGTCCGGCACACGTTCACCGTCCGGTTTTCTTGCATTCAGGTCGTGATTTCCGGAACAGACAATCAAACGTGTCTTAGCCGCCAGCTTCTGCAGGTATGCACGGACTACAACGATCTGGGCGTTCAGATCTACTGAGGAGGCCACTTCGAGAAGATCGCCGGCGATCACGACGCCATCGAATTCTGGCGCGGCCTTCAGCAGCCAATCATACTGTTTCAGTGCATAGTGAATGTCGCCGGTGACAAGCAGTTTCATGAATACACTCTCACGGCTGACGATAGGGGGCACGCTTTAAAATCCAATGATAGTCCTGTGTCAGACAAGCGTACCGTCAGTTGCGATCCGGGTTTTGCCGCGCAGGTAAGGGTGCAGGGCTTCCGGCAGGTCGACAGACCCATCCGCCTGCTGGCCGTTTTCCAGTACGGCGATCAAGCAACGTCCGACAGCCAGACCCGAGCCGTTCAAAGTGTGGACAAACTCGGGTTTGCCGCCGGCATCTGGCTTGAAGCGCGCGTTCATGCGACGCGCCTGGAAATCACCACAGACCGAGCAGGAGCTAATCTCGCGGTATTTGTCCTGACCAGGCAGCCAGACCTCAATGTCATGCGTTCGGCGCGCACCGAACCCCATATCGCCAGTGCACAGCACCACGGTGCGGTAGGGCAAGCCAAGCGCCTCAAGGATGCCTTCGGCGCAGCCGGTCATGCGGTCGAGTTCGGCACGGCTTTCGTCCGGATGCGTGACCGAAACCATTTCCACCTTTTCGAACTGATGCTGTCGCAGCATGCCGGCTGTGTCTCTCCCGGCGCTCCCCGCCTCTGACCGGAAGCATTGGGTATGGGCGACATAGCGGCGGGGCAGGTAGCTTTCCTCGACTACAACTCCATTGACGATATTCGTGAGCGTAACCTCCGCTGTCGGCACCAGCCACCAGCCGTCCTCGGTGCGGTAGCTGTCTTCGCCGAATTTCGGCAACTGCCCGGTACCCACCATCATCTCATCGCGCACCAGCACAGGTGTCCATGTCTCGGTCAGGCCATTCTGCTCCACATGTATGTCGATCATAAATTGCGCCAGCGCACGGTGCACGCGGGCTACGGCGCCGGATAACACCACAAAGCGCGAACCGGAGAGTTTCGCCGCCGTTTCAAAATCCATGCCCGGCGCTACTGATTTTAAGTCGTAATGTTCCTTGGGCGCGAAATCGAAGTCGCGGGGTGTGCCCCATCGCTTGATTTCGACATTTTCATCCTCATCCTCACCTTCAGGAGTGTCGTCAAAAGGCAGATTTGGGATGCCCATCAGCAATTCGGTCAGCAGCGCATCCTCCGCCTGCGCCTCGTCCTTCAGGCGGGCGACCTCGGCTTTCTTGTCGGCCACCAGTGCGCGGAGGCGTTCAAACTCCGCCTCATCGCCCCGACCTTTGGCGGCGCCCACTTCCTTGGAGGCTTTGTTTTGCTCAGCCTGCGCGGTTTCTGCGGCCAAAATCCTGGCCCGTCGACTTTCATCGATTGCAAGGATTTCAGATGACACCGGCGCAACACCCGGGCGGCGGGTCAGGGCGGCGTCAAACGCAGCTGCATTCTCGCGAATCTGGCGAATATCGTGCATGTCGTTCCTCGGTCAGGCTGTGTCTTGCGCTGGGCTTATGGCGCAGAAACCTGCAGGCGGCTAGGGGGCTTGCGCGCACTTCTTTCGTCGTCGACTGACCCGCTTCCGCAGACCGTTGCCGCTTGGCCGCTTGCCGAGACTGTCGCAGCGTCTTATCTGCCTTGAAGCGGGGCGGCCTCGTCGTTAGGGTGCGCGCCGATTGAACAGGCGGCCGGGTGGGTCCAGAACCGCCGAGACAATGACAAGGGAAGACCTCAGATGTTCGCAACTCCTGCCTATGCCCAGGCTGCAGGCGGCGCCGGTGGCGCATTTGCCTCCTTCGTGCCGCTGATCCTGATTTTCGGGATCATGTATTTCCTCCTTATCCGTCCGCAGCAGAAGAAGGTCAAAGAACACAAAGCCATGGTCGAAGCATTGCGACGGGGCGATCAGATCGTCACGCAAGGTGGCGTGATCGGGAAGGTGACCAAGGTGGTCGATGACAACGAGGTTAAGGTCGAGATTGCAAGCGGCACTGAAGTCCGGGTGGTGCGCCACACGATCCAGCAGGTCATCACCAAGACCGAACCCGCGAGCTAACACCAGATGCTCGATATTCCCCTTTGGAAACGGGTGGTTATCTGGGGGGTGGTCGCCTGCGGATTGCTTCTCGCCATGCCCAACCTGTTTTACGGCAAGGTAGAAGGGCACAATGATGCCGTCGCGCTTGTGGAGCGGGGCGCAGAGCCCACAGGGGACATCGCAGAGGCGCTTGCAGCCTGGCCGTCAGCGTTGCCGTCCGGGCTGGTGAACCTTGGCCTCGACTTGAGGGGCGGGGCGCACCTGTTGGCCGAAGTGCATGTCGAGGATGTGTACGCGGAGCGCATGGATGCGCTATGGCCGGAAGTCCGCGACGCATTGCGGGCCGAGCGCGCAACGGTCGGCACAATTCGTCGACAGGAGAGTGCGCCGGAAGAGTTGCGGGTGCGTGTTTCAGAGCCCGACCAGATAGATCGTGCTGCAGAGGTTGTGCGCGGGCTCGCGCAGCCAATCACGTCCCTGACCGGCGTCGGGTCCTCTGATATCGAGGTCACAACCGCGGGCGGAGAGATCATTGTTCGATTGTCCGAGGCCGAACAGCGCGCGACCGACGACCGTACGATTCAGCAGAGCCTTGAGATTATCCGGCGCCGTGTTGACGAGGTCGGCACTCGCGAGCCGACGATTCAGCGTCAAGGCGAAGATCGCATCTTGATCCAGGTGCCCGGCATCGGCTCGGCTGCGGAGCTGAAAGAGATCATCGGGACCACCGCAAAATTGACGTTTAACCCGGTGGTCAACCGCACAAGCGATCCGGCAGCGGAGCCAGGACCCCGGAACATTCTGGTGCCCTCTCTCGACGAACCAGGCGAGTTCTACATTCTTGAGCGCACAGCAGTGGTGTCGGGCGAGCAGTTGACCGACGCGCAACCGAGCTTTGATCAAAACGGACTGCCTGCGGTCAATTTCCGCTTCAACCCTTCGGGCGCCCGGCTATTTGGGGATTACACGGCCGAAAACATTGGGTCGCCCTTCGCGATTGTGCTGGATAATGAGGTGATCTCGGCACCGGTTATCCAGTCTCATATTCCCGGCGGTTCGGGCATCATTACCGGTAACTTCACTGTCGAAGAAAGCACCCAGCTCGCGGTTCTGCTGCGCGCCGGTGCATTGCCCGCGGAAATGACCTTCCTTGAAGAGCGCACCATCGGACCCGAACTTGGACAGGATAGCATCGATGCTGGCCGGATTGCGTGCCTCGTCGCGCTGGGCGCGGTGCTGGTGTTCATGGCGGCGAGCTATGGGCTTTTTGGCATCTTTGCCAACATCGCGCTCTTACTGAACGTGGCGATGATCTTTGGCATCCTGTCACTGATCGGTGGCACGCTCACCTTGCCGGGCATTGCTGGGATCGTGCTCACCATCGGGATGGCGGTGGACGCCAACGTGCTGGTTTTTGAGCGTATCCGTGAGGAGCTAAAAACCGCTCGGGGTCCTGCACGCGCCATCGAACAGGGCTATCAGCGGGCGCTGAGCGCAATCATCGATGCCAATATCACGACCTTCATTGTAGCGGTGATTCTGTTCACACTTGGGGCCGGACCGGTGCGAGGGTTCGCCGTCACTCTGGGAATTGGTATTCTCACATCTGTCTTCACGGCGATCTTTGTCACCCGGTTGCTGATCGTGACCTGGTTCGACCGTCGCCGTCCTAAAACGATCGAGGTGTGAGATGCGCCTGAAGCTTGTTCCTTCCGAAACTAACTGGGACTTCTTCCGATATGCCAAGTTTACGCTTGGCGCTTCAATCGTGGCCATGGTCGCCTCGATTATTCTATGGCTTTCGGTCGGGTTGAATTTTGGAATTGATTTCCTCGGGGGGACGACAATCCGAACCGAGAGTGCGCAGCCCGTGGATGTGGGGGCCTATAGACAAGCCATCGATCCCTTAGGACTCGGGGACGTATCCATTACCGAGGTTTTTGATCCGAATTTTGGCCCAGAAGAAAATGTCGCGATGATCCGCATTCAGGCGCAGGAGGGCCAGGAGAGCGTGCCGCCCGAGACCGTTCTGGCCATCGAGGATGCATTGCGCGGCGTTGATCCGGAGATGAGCTTCCCGTCCGTGGAATCAGTTGGTCCCAAAGTATCAGGCGAGCTGATTATGACCGCCATGCTGGCAGTCAGTGCCTCGATGGTGGCGATCTTGATCTATATCTGGCTTCGGTTCGAATGGCAGTTTTCTATCGGAGCGATCGCGGCGCTCGTTCACGATGTTATCCTGACCATCGGCGTCTTCTCTCTTCTACAGATCCGGTTCGATCTGGCCACAATAGCCGCGATCCTGACCATCATAGGCTATTCAATCAACGATACTGTGGTGATCTTTGACCGGCTCCGGGAAAACCTGATCAAGTATAAAAAGAAACCGCTGCGGGATGTGATGAACCTCTCGGTGAACGAAACCCTCAGCCGTACGGTGATGACCTCAGGCACAACTCTCCTCGCGCTGATCGCTTTGCTGGCGCTGGGCGGGGACGTCATCCGAGGCTTCGTCTTTGCGATCTTCTGGGGCGTGATCGTCGGGACCTATTCGTCGGTGTTCGTGGCCAAGAATGTCGTGCTACTTCTGGGCGTAAACCGGGAGCCCAAGGATCTCGACAAGGGCAACCAGTTCGCGAACGTGGACGCCTGACCCAACCGCTGCAGCACTGAGGTGCCGGTCCGACCCGGGACAAACGTGCGACTTGGATTTGAGGACGTGCAATGCGCCTGAACGAAGTCAGCTATACTGATGCG
The DNA here is from genome assembly GCA_030066795.1 of Dinoroseobacter sp. Taxonomy (GTDB): domain Bacteria; phylum Pseudomonadota; class Alphaproteobacteria; order Rhodobacterales; family Rhodobacteraceae; genus Dinoroseobacter. The sequence continues at coordinate 29,171 of JASJAW010000009.1, read as the reverse complement.
CTGCCCGTGGAGGGCTACGGTCCTGGCTTCTTCAGACTGGGCGGTGCGGTCTATGAAGGCGCGATTACTGTTTTGCCCTCGGGCGTGTCCTCCTGGGAGGGCTTTGAGGCCACCGAGGTCTTTGCCGGGGCAGAGATCGACGTTCTCTTTGTTGGCATGGGCGCCGAAATTGCCCATGCGCCAGCGCCGTTTCGCGCGGCGGTCGAAGCAATGGGGATCGGAGTAGAGGTCATGTCCTCGCCAGCCGCCTGCCGGACCTACAATGTACTTCTGTCCGAGGGCAGGCGGGTTGGACTCGCGCTTCTACCGGTCCATAGCCCAGCGTAAGCTATTGCCGCAGGTAGCTTAATCGCCTTTCACCGCGACCTGTCATCCGCTAAGCCAGAGCCATGGAACTCGTGGTCAAAAATGTAGCCTGTGCGCGCGGCAGCCTGCGCGTGATCGAGGGGGTAAGTTTCACCCTGCGGGCAGGTGAGGCGCTTGTGCTACGAGGGCCGAATGGCATCGGAAAAACCACGCTCTTGCGCACGATTGCCGGGCTGCAGCCCGCGCTTGAGGGGCAGATCGAACTCCCAGAGGATGCAGTTGCCTATGCCGGTCATGCTGACGGGTTGAAGGGGCCGCTGTCGGTGGCCCAAAACCTGACGTTCTGGGCATCGATCTATGGCACCAGGGGTATCGAGTGCGCTCTGGAGGCCTTCGATATGACGGCGTTGCTGGACCGGCAGGCGCAAGATTTGTCCGCAGGTCAGAAACGCCGTCTTGGACTGGCGCGGATGGAGGTTACGGGCCGCCCGATCTGGATTCTGGACGAGCCAACCGTCTCGCTGGATGCCGCCAACACAGCGTTGTTCGCGGCGATGGTGGCCCGGCATCTGGACGCTGGTGGGATCGCGCTTATGGCGACGCATATCGAGTTGGGACTGGAGGCAAAGGTTCTGGATCTTACACCTTTCAAGGCCCGTGATGATGCGCCGGAGCCGTTTCTCGACGGTGGATTCCTGTGAGGGCGCTCCTGTTTCGGGATCTGGCGCTGGCGGTCAAAGCCGGCGGTGGTTTTGGCTTGAGCCTTGCCTTTTTCCTGATCGTTGTCGTTTTGGTCCCATTCGGAGTGGGACCTGATACCGGTGTTCTTCGCGAGGTCGCCACCGGTGTCTTGTGGGTGGGCGCGTTGCTGGCTTGCCTACTGTCGTTGGATCGGATCTTCCAGCTCGACTATGAGGATGGGTCACTTGATCTCCTTGTGACCTCTCCCTTGCCACTTGAGGGGCTGGTTGCCGTAAAGGCACTGGCGCACTGGCTGACTACCGGTCTGCCTTTAACGCTTGTTGCCCCAATACTCGGGGTGCTGCTGAACCTCGATCCAAGTGGCTTCGGGTGGATCGTTGCGTCTCTTGCGCTTGGAACCCCGGCGCTGAGCATGATCGGTACCTTTGGCGCAGCATTGACCGTTGGGCTCAAGCGCGGTGGATTATTGTTATCCCTGCTAGTCTTACCGCTTTATGTCCCGACCTTGATCTTTGGGGCCGAGACCGTGCGACGCGCCGTTGACGGGTTCGATAACACCACACCGCTTCTGATGCTGTCTGGGATTACGCTGGGCACCTTGGCGATCCTCCCTTTTGCCGCTGCTGCGGCAATCCGTATCAACCTGCGCTAACCCCGCGCGCGGATGTCCCGTTGCCGCGCCGAACACGAGGAATTACGGTTTGCCCATGTCGATCTGGGAATACGCCAATCCGAAGAAGTTCATGCAGACCTCGTCTGCAGTGCTGCCCTGGGTGGCCGGCCTGACCGTGATTTGTCTGGTGGTTGGCTTGGTATGGGGCTTCTTCTTCACGCCTGATGATTTTCGGCAAGGTTCTACTGTCAAGATTATCTACGTTCACGTCCCCTCGGCGATGATGGCGATCAATGTCTGGGTGATGATGCTTGTCACGTCGCTAATCTGGATCATCCGTCGGCACCATGTCAGCGTTCTGGCTGCGAAGGCAGCCGCTCCGATCGGGGCGACAATGACAGTGATTGCGCTCTTCACTGGGGCGATTTGGGGGCAGCCGATGTGGGGCACATGGTGGGAATGGGATCCGAGACTTACCTCATTCCTGATCCTGTTTCTGTTCTATCTGGGGTATATTGCATTGTGGTCGGCCATTGAGAATTCTGACACGGCCGCCGACCTCACCTCCATCCTTTGCCTTGTGGGATCGGTGTTTGCTGTGCTTAGCCGGTACGCTGCGCAGTTCTGGAACCAGGGGCTGCATCAGGGGGCGACGCTTTCGCTCGACAAGGAAGAGAATATCTCGGATGTCTTCTACTATCCGCTTCTGTTCTGCCTTGCTGGCTTCGTGCTGTTGTTTGTCACACTGCTTTTGATACGGACCAGAACAGAAATCCGTTCTCGCCGCCTCAAGGCGCTGCGCCTGCGCGAGAGGATGGCCTGATGCCCGATCTAGGAAAATATGCAGTAGAAGTCTTGTCGGCCTATGGGGTTTCCCTCGCCTTTCTTGTGCTGCTCGTGGCGTGGACTTTGTATCAAGGGGCCAAGGCCAAGGAGGCCTTGCGTTCTTACGAGGAACGACGCGCGCAGGATGGCCGCGCCTCCTCCAAGGAAGCTGCGGAATAGCAGCGAGCCGAGGGTTTCTTGCACAACCAACGGGACTAAAAAACCCCGGACCGGAGGACAGGGGTTTTTGGGGTTTGCGACGGCGTGCGTTTATTCCGCGGCGACGGGTGCTTTGGCGAGGTTGCGCAGCACGTAGTGCAACACACCACCGTTCTCGATGTACTCGATCTCGACTTCGGTATCGATCCGGCACTTCAGTTCAATCTCTTTCACCGTTCCGTTGGCGTAAGTGATGGTACAGGGAACCATGCTCAGCGGCTTCAGATCGCCCTCAAGTCCGGTGATGGACACGGTTTCATCCCCCTTCAGGCCAAGCGTCTTGCGGGTGTCGCCGCCAGTGAACTCGAACGGAATGACGCCCATACCAACCAGGTTCGAGCGGTGGATACGCTCGAAACTTTCCGCAATCACGGCCTTGACGCCCAGCAGGCTGGTGCCTTTGGCTGCCCAGTCGCGCGAGGAGCCCGCACCATACTGTTCACCTCCGAAGATCACCAGCGGAGTACCCGCGTCCTTGTAGGCCATCGCAGCCTCGAAGATTGACGTCTGTGCGCCGTCGGGGCCCTTGGTATAGCCACCTTCGACCCCGTCCAGCATCTCGTTCTTGATGCGGATATTGGCGAAGGTGCCGCGCATCATGATCTCGTGGTTGCCGCGGCGCGAGCCGTAAGAGTTGAACTCGCGCGGCTGTACCTGGCGCTCGGTCAGATAGCGACCGGCAGGCGTGCTTTCCTTGAACGATCCGGCCGGGGAGATGTGGTCAGTGGTGATCATGTCGCCGAGGATCGCAAGGACCTTGGCGTCTTTGACATCACTAATCGTGCCAGGCTCGTGCCCCATACCCTGGAAATACGGTGGGTTCTGCACATAGGTCGACGTGGCGGGCCAATCATAGGTCAGGCTGTCGGTCGTCTCCACACTCCGCCACTTCTCGTCACCTTTGAAGACGTCTGCATATTTCGTCATAAAAGCGTCTCGCGTGACGGTTTCTTCGACCAGTTCCGCAATCTCCTGCGTGCTGGGCCAAATATCCTTCAGATAGACATCGTTGCCATCCCTGTCCTGGCCTAAAGGATCTTTGGTGAGATCGATGTCCATCGTACCTGCCAGCGCGTAGGCGACCACCAGTGGTGGTGAAGCAAGATAGTTGGCGCGCACATCCGGACTGATCCGGCCTTCGAAGTTCCGGTTGCCAGAGAGTACCGCGGTTGCCACCAGATCGCCTGCGGCAATTGCCTCGGAGATCTCGGGCTGGAGCGGACCCGAGTTGCCGATACAGGTCGTGCAGCCGTATCCGACAAGGTTGAAGCCGATTTTGTCCAGATCGTCTTGAAGGCCTGCGGCCTCGAGATACTCGGACACGACCTGCGAACCCGGCGCGAGAGAGGTTTTCACCCAGGGTTTACGGTCCAAACCAAGAGCGGCCGCTTTCCGGGCGACCAGACCTGCGCCGATCATTACGTAGGGGTTCGAGGTGTTGGTGCAGGAGGTGATCGAGGCGATCACGACCTTGCCCGATTCCATCGTGTAGTCCGCGCCCTCAACGGCGACCTGCTCGCCCATCGGACGCTTGAAGGTCTCGGCCATTTCCTTTGCAAAGGCTTCTTTTGCGTCGGTCAGCGCCACGTAATCCTGCGGGCGCTTGGGGCCTGAGATCGCCGGAACGATCGTGCCCATGTCGAGCGACAGCGTGTCTGTGTAGATCGGCGCGTAATCGTCGCCGCGCCAGAAACCGTTCTCCTTGGCGTAGGCTTCGACCAATGCTACACGGGCTTCGTCGCGACCGGTGTTACGCAGATAGCGCAGCGTCTCGCCGTCGATTGGAAAGAAACCGCAAGTCGCGCCATATTCGGGAGCCATATTGGCGATCGTCGCACGGTCTGCGAGCGGGAGTCCGTCGAGGCCTGAGCCGTAGAATTCAACGAACTTGCCGACCACGCCCTTTTCTCGCAGCATCTCGACCACTTTCAGCACGAGATCGGTGCCGGTGGTGCCTTCCATCAGCTCGCCGGTCAGCTCAAACCCGATCACTTCTGGGATCAGCATGGAGATCGGCTGACCCAGCATTGCAGCTTCGGCCTCGATCCCGCCGACACCCCAGCCGAGAACGGCCATGCCGTTGACCATTGTGGTATGGCTGTCGGTGCCCACCAGCGTGTCCGGATAGGCCACCTCCTCACCGCTCTGGTCGGTGTCGGTCCAAACGGTCTGCGCAAGGTATTCGAGGTTCACCTGGTGGCAGATGCCGGTACCGGGGGGCACCACACGGAAGTTGTTGAACGCTGACTGGCCCCATTTGAGGAAGGTATAGCGCTCCATGTTGCGCTCATACTCGCGGTCCACATTCATCTGGAACGCGCGCGGGTTGCCGAACTCATCGATCATAACCGAGTGGTCGATGACCAGATCAACCGGGTTCAACGGGTTAATCTTTTCGGCATCACCACCAAGGCCCACGATGCCGTCGCGCATCGCGGCAAGATCCACGACCGCCGGAACGCCGGTGAAGTCCTGCATCAGAACGCGCGCCGGACGATACGCAATTTCACGTGGGTTCTTACCGCCCTTTTCGCCCCACTCGGCGAAAGCCTTTATGTCGTCCACCGAGACGGTACGCCCGCCATCTTCAAACCGCAGCATATTTTCAAGAACCACCTTCAATGCGGCGGGAAGCCTAGAGAAGTTACCAAGACCGGCCGCTTCGGCAGCTGGGATGGAGTAGTAGGCGACGGACTGGCTTCCGACGCTTAGTGTCTGGCGGGTCTTGGCCGAATCTTGTCCGACGGTAATGGGCATGAGATGGCTCCCTATCTGGCTAAAGGGTATCGCTTGTCGCGCTATAAACCCGCGCCGACCCGGCGATCAAGAGTGATGCTACACAGCTATATAAGATGTATGCCGCGGCATACAAATCTTCGTTGTCCATGCGTGAACAGTGCGAATGAAAGCATCACGGCTATGTGTTCTTACGAATTCTCGCAATTCGTTGATTGGTTATCCTTCCGGGAAAGGACTACCTAGGAAGGACTGGGAAGAAGGTAACTCATGCGCCCACTCATTTTCTCTCTAGGGATGCTCGCTGCATCCGCGCTAGGCCTGTCTGCCCCCGCCATGGCGGAGGACAAACTCGTTGTGGTGGAACTTTATACTTCGCAGGGATGTTCCTCGTGTCCTCCGGCAGACGCGCTGCTGAAGAAGATTTCGAGTGAGTATGACGATGTGATCGCTCTGGCGCTGCATGTAGATTACTGGGATTACATAGGCTGGAAAGACATTTTTGCCGATCCCGCCTACTCGAAACGGCAGAAGGACTATGGGCGCGCAGCCGGGCATCGCAGCGTATTTACGCCACAGATGGTGATTGGCGGGATCGATCACGTTGTGGGGTACAAGCCGATGGACGTGGCCAATGTGATCCAAAAGCACCGCGCAGCCCCGGACGAGATTTCTGTCACGGCGCGCAGCAATGGTGGCGACGTTGTGATTACGCTTGTGCCCAAACGGGATACCGGCAGCTATCAGGTTAGCCTTGTCGGCTACTCCAATGGCGAGTCCGTGGCGATCAAGCGTGGTGAGAACGCCGGAAAGACCGTCCACTACACCAACACTGTCAAAGAATTTGTCGACCTTGGCGAATGGGACGGCTCTGGCCCAACATCGATGCGTCACAAAGCTCCCAATGGCGACAAAGCGGCTGTGCTGGTCCAAAAGGCGGGGATGGGGCCCGTTGTTGGTGCCGCGCGCGTCCGTTGAAGCTAAAGCTGGGTCACCCCGATCATTCCATCGCGCGTCACAAGGGCCGCAAGAGCGTCCTCAGTGAGCGTGTCGCTTCCTTCCGGTCGTGAGGGAATCACCAGATACCGCATATCCGCTGTCGAATCGTGAACCCGCACGGCCATCTTATCGGGCAGCCTCGTCCCAAACTCGCGCAGCACCGCACGCGGCTCTTTCACCGTGCGCGAGCGGTAAGCGCGGGACTTATACCAGTCCGGTGGTAGCCCCAGCAAATTGCGCGGATAGCAGGAACACAGGGTACACACGATGACATTGTGGGTGGTCTCAGTATTCTCTAAAGCGACCAGTTTAAGCGTGCCCATTTCTATCCCAAGCTCTTCGCAAGCGGCGGTGCCGTCGGCCAGCAGACGTGCCTTGAAATCAGCGTCGGTCCAGGCGCGCGCTATCACGCGGGCTCCTTGCGCGGGGCTGCGGGCATCCATGGCTTCGACTTCGGCCGTCACTTCGGATGCGGTTGTGATGCCCTTCTCGATCAACAACTCACGAATGGCAATTTCTGTGACTTGTGCTTCGGTCAGTGGTCCATCCTGATCAGGGCGATACGGATGGGGCGCATGGTCATGGGGCATTGCGCTGATCCTTCTCTCAGGCAGGTTCCAACCAGTGGGCGAATATCTCAGCTTCAATGACGTCTTCGGGCCGTTCTGCGTCCGCGCCCCACACCTCTTCCATGGTAAAGCGAACCCGAAGCAGAGGTATGTCCGGCGCGGGTAGGTGGTAAGCCAGAAGCTCCGGATTTGGGAACGCTGGTAGGCGTCTTTCGATCTCACCAGTCTTTCCGCGTAAATAAGCTGGGGTCCGGATATGGCCCGGTGGCATCCAGCTTTTGACGCGCACACGGTCAGCCATCTGTCGCCCCCGCGCTCACATCGCCATAAGTTGCCCCGCGCGCGCGGATCTCTTCCATGCGCGTCGCCAACTCTTCAGGCGTCAAAACACCAGCTTCGACCAGATTGCGGCGCAACGCAGCCACCCACCGCTCGTAATAACTGAGGCGTTCAAAGGCATCGGGGCCCATATCTTCTAAAGCCCGTCGCAGCCCGTCGACCGTGAAAAACCCTTTCTTCTGAGACAGCATGACCAACGCGTCCACGCGTTTTTCCCACAAGGCGTAATCGTGCTCTTCAGGCACAACAGCGCCGGCAAGGTCGCCTCCCATGTCAAACCACGCTTTCGGCGGGCGGGTCGGGTCGTTCTGGTCTTCGGTAGACATGCATCCAGCCTATCCGCCCAGCGACGCGACGCAAGGGAGTTGCATGTTAGTCCTCCTGAGGGGTCAGCATAATCGTGCCCTCCACCTCCAGCTTTCGGACCGCTCGCACGACCTCAGTCATGGCGGCATCCCCGTCTTTCTCGGGCACGTCGTCGATTTCGGCCATTGCCGCACGCAACTGCTCAGCCATGCGCTTGGACATATTGTCGAGCAGGAAGTTCGCGGTTTCTGGTTCGCGCGTCTCAGCGGCTTTGAGTGCACGTACAAGGATATCGCCGTCAACCTCCTTGAGCAGGGCGGGGACGTCGCGCGCAACGAGGCGAGCTGGAATATGCGCGAACGTGAAGATGGCCCTGCGTACCGCACTCGCGAAGCCTTCGTCGTTTTCCTCCAGGCCCAGCAGCACATCTTCGCGCGTGTCGGGGGTCGAGGAGTTCAGGATATCGCCCAACCGCGCATCCGGGCTGCGGGTAAAGGCGCGGGGTGGGATCGCCTCCAAGCGGTCCACTAACATTTCCCCAATACGTTCTACTATCGGAGGCGCAATCTGTTCGGTTTGGCATACTGCAAACGTGATCCGACGGGCACGGGGGCCTGGCATCAGGCCAAGGATCTCTGCCGCGATCGCGACCTTAATTTTCGATAGTACGACCGCGCATACTTCCGGGCTTTCGCCATCGATCAGTTTCAGGATCGTGTCCGCCGGCAGGGCCGCCAGTCTGTCCCAAACTCCCAGCACTTCCCCAAGCCCTGCGCGTAAACGCAACTCTTCCTCCACCTCTGCGGAGATATGTCCCGAAAGCTGGTTTAGAGCAGCGGCAAGACCTTGGGAGACCGAAAGCCCTGCATCGTCCATAGCTGTCAGATATTCAGTGATTACAGCTTCGAGTGTGGCGCGAGAGATCGGCTTCAGTCGCGCCATTTCCTCGGTCAGCAGGGCCTGCTGGCCCGGTGTCATTGCGGTCAGGTCAGGAGTTTCGCCATCTTCGACCAAAACGCGCAGGATCACGGCCGCTTTCTGGCGCGGACTCAGCGCCTGCACAACAGGTTCCGCGGCAACCGGATTTGCAGGGGCAGTCAAGTCCCAGAACTCCACATACTCAGTGTCGCGATGGGATGTGCCAGATCGAATTTAAGGTCTGGTTACCCGGGGCGCGATTTGACTCAGTAAGAGTAACCCCGACCTGTGCGAATGGCAGTCTCGAGAGCGAACTCGGCCCAGGTTTCCCGGCCCCCGCGCGCCCGGATTTCCTGAAGCTGGTCACGGGCTGCTGCAAGGTCCCCCTGAGCGACATAACCCTGGCCCATGTACGAGCGTGCGAGGATATTGTCCGGATCAACATCGAGCGCGCGCGCGTAGTACACAAAAGCAGACACCAAATCCCCTCTCTTGCGTGCGATGAAACCTGCATAGGTCAAAGCGCCACTCGACTCGGACATTTCAAAAGTGGCCAGTACCTCCTCAGCGCGGTCATAAGCGCCGGCATAGGCCAGTTCCCGCACCGCGTCGTAGCGGTCCTGATCGCTCAGGCTGCTTTCACGGCTGTCAACACAGCTGCGCGTTTTGCTGTCCCAGACCTTTGCACCGGAGCAATTGGTTGTTGTCTCGGTGGGTTTTGGGGGCGTAGTGGACCCGCCACCGGCTGCAAATGCAATCGCGGGGGCGATCAACGCTGTCGTCAAAAAGAAAATGCGCATGGGTTCGCTCCGGCCAGACGAATACTACCCGCAGACTTAGAAGTGCTCCTGTAAAAGGAAACGGCCCGCGCGAGCGCAGGCCGTGACGAAGTTGTGAAATTCGAAAAACAACTACTTGAGCAGTGACGCTCAGCTCATGGTGTCGACGCAAGCCTGTGCTGTTGCGTCCCAGGTTTTGCCGTCCGCGCATGTCACGGAAGCATGCTGGTCCATTTTGCCCCAGTTGCACTCGGCCAAGGCCAGACCCGGAGCCAGGGTCAACGTCAATACAGTCGCAATAGCTGCAATGCGCATTGTCTTCTCCCTATTGTGTGTACCGGAAAGATTAGCACGACTTTCCGGAAGGCAAAGCTTTTTCGCAGATATGGATTTCAGGAGGTTCTTTTTCCTTATTCTGTGCCGAAAACACGGGCAAAAATCGTATCGACATGCTTGGTGTGATAGCCAAGGTCGAACTTCTCTTCGATCTCCTCCCGGCTCAGCGCGGCGGTGACCTCCGGGTCTGCCAGCAACTCTTCCTTGAAGTCGGTCCGGTGCTCCCAGACTTTCAGCGCGTTACGCTGGACATATACATAGGCGTCTTCGCGGCTGACACCGGCTTGGGTGAGCGCCAGAAGAACGCGCTGGCTCATGACGAGGCCCGGGAACTTGTTCATATTTTCCAGCATGTTCTCGGGGAAGATCAGCATCTTGTCGACGACGGAGGTCAGGCGCGCCAGCGCAAAATCCAAAGTGACGGTCGCGTCCGGACCAATCATACGCTCCACCGAGGAATGCGAGATATCGCGCTCGTGCCAGAGCGCGACATTCTCCATTGCCGGAATGACGGCCGAGCGCACCAGACGCGCGAGCCCGGTCAGGTTTTCCGTGAGTACCGGGTTTTTCTTGTGAGGCATCGCGGACGAGCCTTTTTGCCCCATGGAGAAGAATTCTGCACCTTCGAGGACTTCTGTGCGTTGCATATGCCGGATCTCGACTGCGATGTTCTCAATAGATGACGCGATAACCCCGAGTGTTGCGAAGAATGCCGCGTGACGGTCGCGTGGAATAACCTGTGTGCTGATCGGTTCCGGTACGAGCCCAAGTTGGTCACAGACATGTTCTTCCACCGCGGGGTCGATATTTGCGAAAGTGCCGACCGCGCCGGAGATCGCGCCCGTGGCGATTTCCGCCCTCGCGTCTCGCATCCGGCTGAGGTTGCGATCCATCTCAGCATAGAACCGTGCGAAGGTAAGGCCCATGGTCGTGGGCTCCGCGTGGATACCGTGGGAGCGGCCGATACGCACCGTGTTCTTGTGTTCGATCGCACGGCGTTTCAGGGCGGTGAGCAAGTCTTCCAGATCATTGATCAGGAGATCAGCGGCGCGGGTCAGCTGGACGTTGAAACAGGTGTCGAGCACATCTGAGGAGGTCATGCCCTGATGCACGAACCTCGCCTCTTCGGAACCCACATGTTCGGCCAGATGGGTCAGGAAGGCGATCACATCGTGTTTGGTCACGGCCTCGATCTCGTCGATGCGCGCCACGTCGAACTCCACATCTTTTGCCTTCCAGACGGCTTCGGCGTTTTCTTTCGGGATCACACCCAACTCGGCCATCGCATCGCAAGCATGCGCCTCGATCTCGAACCAGATGCGGAATTTGGTCTCTGGCGACCAGATGGACACCATGTCGGGACGGGAGTAGCGGGGGATCATCGGCAGGCCTTTGGCTTGTGAGCGTTTTGCGCGGCTTGTAGGACAGGGGGCAAGGCGCGGCAAGAGAAGGAGGCGTCGCATGGGGCTTCCTCAGGGACTGGCCGATTTTGAAGGGCGCTGGCATGTAACGCGGCGGATCGAGGACCGGCGCGGCCCGGAAGGGCGGTTCGAAGGGACTGCGGACTTTGCGCGCACAGCAGATGGACTGACTTACAGTGAAACCGGCCAGTTATCGGCAGGCGGGCAAAGCTTTGCCGCCACCCGCCGCTATCTCTGGCGCACGGCTGCGGGGCAAATCGAGGTGTTCTTTGAGGATGGCCGCCCGTTTCACATCTTCGCGCTGAACGCGCAGCCAAGCGCCGGGCATGATTGTGCGCCTGACCGCTATGACGTGGCCTATGATTTTCGGAAGTGGCCGACTTGGCGAGTAGTCTGGGACGTGCACGGGCCACGTAAAGATTACCGGATGGTCACAGAATATCGGCGGGGGTAGCGGCGCTGCCCCCTCTGGCCCATTGCGCCATTCACCTCCTGAGTATTTCGGCAAAGAAGAAACTCAGGCGGGCTCTTCGATCATCAATTCGGTTTCGATCCTCGCGCCTGCTTCCAATGTGCGGTGCACCGGGCACTTATCGGCGATTTCCATCAGTCGGTCGCGCTGCTGATCGTCGAGGTCACCCTCTAGCCGGATGCGCCGGATAAAACGGTCAATCCGATCGAGTGCCGACTTGGCATCTTGCGCATGAACCTTATCGTGCAGCACGTCGACCGCGACATGGGCAAGCGGCCAGCCTTTCTGACGGGCGTACATGCGCAGGGTCATCGAGGTGCAGGCGCCGAGACCTGCGGCCATAAGCTGATAGGGGCTCATGCCGCGATTGGTGCCTCCATAGGCCAGCGGTTCATCAGCATTTACATGGTGGTGCGGGCCGGCGTTGACGTCTTGCAAGAATCCGTTCGGATCGGCTTCGGCCACGCGGGTAACGCCTTCAGGAGCGCCGGGGGGCGGCGCAGGCGGGCGCAGGTCCAGATATCGGCCTGCCCAGGCTGCGATCACCTCAGCGGCGTAGTCGGCATCCTCCGGAGCCGTCACAAGATGGTCGGCGCTGTCCAGCGTGACGAAGCTCTTGGGGTGCTTTGCGGCCAGAAAAATCTGAGTTGCGTTCTCGATTCCGACGGTATCGTCCAAAGGGGCATGCAGCACCAGCAGGGCGGCCTTGAGCGCGTTAATTTCTGGCGCGAGTTTCTCCGCCGCGACGTCTTCTAGAAAACTCTTGCGGATACGGAAGGGCCGTCCGCCGAGCGAGACCTCGGCTTCGCCGGTTTCGGCGATCTCGCAGATCTTGTCGCCGAAGTTATGGGTTACGTGTTCCGGATCGAAGGGCGCGCCGATGGTGGTCACGGCCTTGATCCCGGATATCTGGCCTGCCGCTTTGAGCACAGCCGCGCCGCCGAGAGAATGGCCGATCAGCAACGTGGGCTCCATGTTGCGTGCCGCGAGAGCGTCCGCCGCCAGTTTCAGGTCCGCGACGTTGGAGGAAAAAGTCGTGTTGCGAAACTCGCCGCCGGAATGACCAAGACCGGTAAAATCGAAGCGTAGAACGGCAATGCCCATCGCGGACAGGCGCGCTGCGATGCGCCGTGCGGCGGGAATATCTTTCGAACAGGTGAAACAATGCGCGAAAAGCGCTGTGGCCAGATGCGGTCCATCTGGCAGGTCCAACCTCGCCGCGAGCGTATCGCCGCTATGGCCGGTAAAGGTCAGTCTTTCAGTGGGCATGGTCCGGGCCTTTCGAATTGAGCCTCTAGGATGGGGCCTGCCCCTCTCTCCGGCAAGGCATGTGTCAGGGCTGTCACGCAAGGGTGAGGCACCGGGAGCGGGCTAGTGTCCCATCAGTCGCGGATCAAAGGGGTACTGCGTCAGGTTCTCAAAACCGGTTTCTGTTACTAGGACCTGATCTTCGAGTTTGATGCAAAAATCACCGTTTTCCTCTCCGACCAGAGCCTCGACGCAAAGGACCATGCCCGGCTGCAAAGTGGCATCAAAGGCCCCGGACATGTATTCGGATGGGTACGCGATAAGCGGCCACTCATCGCACAATCCCACACCATGAAACCGGCAAGAATACTTGCGAGCCTCGTAACGCGGGTCTAACTGATGTCCGCCAAAGGTCAGCTCGTCAAAATGTGTGCCCGGCTGCAATAGCGACATGTTCGTCTGGATATGTTCGACGGCATGTAACATCGCGTCCACCATATCCGGGCGGGGTGCCCGATCACCGATCCACCATGTGCGTGAAATGTCGGTGCAGATCCCGTAACAACCGACAAGATCAGTGTCGAAGGCAAGGATTTCGTTATTCTGCAGAATTCTTGGTCCGCACTCCTGAAACCAGGGGTTGGTCCGTGGTCCGGTAGAAAGAAGACGCGTTTCGATCCATTCCCCGCCACGACGGATGTTTTCAGCGTGCAGGACTGACCAGATTTCATCTTCGCTCAGGCCGGGCTCGGCAGCCTCCTGCATCACCGCAACCGACGCCTCGCACGCCTCCATCGCGCAACGCATGGCGCGTATCTCGTCAGGGCCCTTTATGGAGCGGGCGCGTTCGGCAAGGGGCTCCCCGGGCAAGACATCGAGGCCAGTGCGTTCGAGCGCGCGCAATCCGGAGATCATGATCTTGTCCACGGCCAAGTGGCGATTTGTGCCGGCATGCTGTTGCAGTAGATCCGCAACCTCAGATGCAAATCGGGTTGCAGCGTCATCGACAGCCTCGCCGGTCACGAAATAGAACATGGATGCGCCGGAGCGAACCTCGTGCACCAACGGAGTGTGGTCTGCAAGAAAGGGGGCATTCTTGTAGTCCCACAAGACCATGTAGCCATCCGCGCAAACCAAGGCGGCCCGGAACGGGTTGTGCGTGTTCCAGAGTTGCATGTTGGTTGTGTCGGTCGCATATCGAATGTTGAGCGGGTCAAACAGCAGTAGGCCTGCGACGTCGGCGTTCTGAAGCTGTGCGACCAGCCTAGAAAGCCTGTAGGCCCGCATTTGAGGAAGATCGGGGAGCGTCAGGCCTTTCTCAGCCCAAGCAGAGTAGGACAGTTGTGTCGGTCCAATTTCGACCCGGTCATTGTCGTTCAGTGTTCCATCGCCGAGCAGGGCCCCGCGCGATGGGTCGATCTTTCGGTTATTTCGGTAGCAATCGTCCATGACAGTCCCGTCGTCAGGGCAACAGGATTGCCGGAGGTCGCAAAATGGTCAGTTCTGTTTGCGACAGACTTTTGCGGTGAATTCGACAGAAAAAAAAGGCGCGGTTTCCGCGCCCTGTTGGTTCGTTTTCAAACCAAAGCCGCCCCGTTTTGAAGCGGCTGTTCCGATTTAAAGATGATAGATCAGGCTCAGAACCACGCCCCACCAAGCCGAAAACAGCATCACGGACATCGCAAGGCTCGGTCCAAAAACCTTGTTGTAGCGGTTCAGGGCAAACCCGAGCGGGAAGAACACCAAGAACAGGAAAACCTCGATAAACCGGATGGCGCGCAGTTCTTGCGGGGCGACTCCGATTTCGGGACGCAGCGTGCTGCGCATTTTGTGCACGATATAATCGGTCGGAACTTCGGGCTGTGGCCCGCTCGCGCTTTTAGCGCCGCGTTGCCAGCTGAACTTCATAGCACTCGTGCGCGGCTGTTGCTGCGCTTCCAAAGAGGCCTCTACATTCCCGTACGACATTTCTACGTCCTTCCCGGTCTAAGCGCCGTTTTCGATGCGTACCGATACGGGCGCCGTTGTGGCCCTATACCGGTTAAGGTTGAGTTAACCATCACCAGTCAAAAAGGAGAAAATGTGGCGCGCCCGGGCAGGCTTCAGGGTATTGCAAGGCCGATTTCAGGGCTTTTTGTAAGAAAAGGGCGCCCCGAAAGGCGCCCTTGGAACTCTCGCTGCGGTTGTTTAGCAGCTATAGTAGAGCTTGTATTCCATTGGATGCGGCGTGTGCTCGTAGGCGTAAACCTCTTCCCACTTCAGCTCCGCATAACCTTCGATCTGGTCTTTTGTGAACACGTCACCAGCCAGCAAGAAGTCGTGATCGGCTTCCAGTGCTTCCAGCGCTTCACGCAGGGATGCGCAAACCGTTGGGATCTCTGCCAGCTCTTCTGGCGGCAGATCGTACAGGTCTTTGTCGGAAGCTTCGCCCGGATCGATCTTGTTCTTGATACCGTCGAGGCCAGCCATCAGCAGGGCCGCGAAGCATAGGTACGGGTTGGCTGACGGATCGGGGAAGCGGGCCTCGACGCGCTTGGCCTTCGGGCTTTCCGTCCATGGGATCCGCACGCAGCCGGAGCGGTTCCGGGCGGAGTAGGCGCGCAGAACAGGGGCTTCAAAACCCGGGATCAGACGCTTGTAGGAGTTGGTCGACGGGTTGGTGAAGGCGTTCAGCGTCTTGGCGTGCTTCAGGATGCCGCCGATGAAGTACAGCGCTTCCTGAGACAGGTCCGCATACTTGTCACCCGCAAAGAGCGGCTTGCCGTCTTTCCAGATCGACATGTTCACGTGCATGCCGGTGCCGTTGTCGCCTGCGATCGGCTTCGGCATAAAAGTTGCCGACTTGCCATAGGCATGGGCGACGTTGTGAATCACATATTTGTACTTCTGCAGCTCGTCGGCCTGCTTGGTTAGCGAGCTGAAGATCAGACCCAGTTCGTGCTGGCAGGACGCCACTTCGTGGTGGTGCTTATCGACCGTCATGCCAATGCGCTTCATGGTCGAGAGCATCTCCGAGCGTAGATCCTGCGCGGCGTCGGTCGGGTTGACCGGGAAGTAGCCGCCCTTGATGCCCGGACGATGGCCCATGTTGCCCATCTCGTACTCGGTGTCGGTGTTCCAGGACGCATCCTGAGCGTCGACTTCGAACGAGCACTTGTTCATTTCAGTCGAGAAGCGCACGTCGTCAAACAGGAAGAATTCTGCTTCGGGGCCGAAGTATGACACGTCACCGATACCTGAAGACTTCAGATAGGCTTCTGCTTTCTCAGCGGTGCCGCGCGGGTCGCGCCCGTACTTCTCGCCTGTATCCGGCTCCACGATAGAGCAGTGCACGCAAAGCGTTTTCTCTGCGTAGAACGGGTCGATATAGGCGCTGTCGGTGTCCGGCATCAGCTTCATGTCGGACTGGTCGATCGACTTCCAGCCAGCGATGGAGGAACCGTCGAACATAAACCCTTCTTCCAGGAAGTCGGCATCCACCTGATCGGACATCACCGTCACGTGCTGTAACTTGCCGCGCGGGTCCGTAAAGCGGATATCGACGTATTCGATTTCCTCGTCCTTAATGGTCTTGAGAACAGCGTCTTTGCTCATTGACCTTTCCCTTTCAGTCGATTTTTTACTGGTTGCTTGGTCGGCGTGTGTAACGCCGGTGAGATTTCCTAGAGGGCGTCCTCGCCGGTCTCGCCGGTTCGAATGCGGATCGCCTGATCTACACTGGACACGAAAATCTTGCCATCTCCGATCTTGTCGGTTTTGGCAGCCTCTATGATCGCCTCGATGGCCTGATCTGCTTGATCGTTTGAAAGAACGACCTCGATTTTTACCTTGGGCAAGAAGTCGACAACGTACTCGGCGCCACGGTAAAGCTCGGTGTGCCCCTTTTGACGGCCGAACCCTTTGACTTCGACGACCGACAGACCCTGGACGCCGATTTCTTGAAGGGCTTCTTTGACTTCATCAAGCTTGAAGGGCTTGATGATTGCCTCGATTTTCTTCATCCCCCGACTCCCTTTTCCTCGATGGTCCCGTGCAGATCACTTTCATTTCCCGTCCACAATTCGCTAGCATGGCTGCGCGTTGAGCGTGTTGGCGAATTCCACGATGCGGTGTGAATTTTGTGCAGCCTGCTCATAATTTGTGCAAGTTGAAAACTTTGAGCAAAGGCACGATGACCGAACTGCTAACAGCGGCGCAAATGCGCTCAATCGAGACTGCGGCTATGGAAAGCGGTGCAGTGACCGGGCTTGAGCTGATGGAGCGGGCAGGGCGCGGCGTTGTTGAAGCGGTGTTTCGCGAATGGCCAATAATGCGCGCCGCGCCTCACAGTGCGGTGGTGCTCTGCGGGCCCGGAAACAACGGCGGGGATGGGTTCGTCATCGCTCGGCTGCTCAGAAACTGGGGTTGGGAGGTTGCGGTTTTCCTATACGGTGATCCGGAAAAACTGCCGCCGGATGCTAAAGCTAATTACGTCGCTTGGTGCGATTTGGGCGCCACAGGCTCGCTTTTGGACGCCCTCGACTTGGGCGACGCTTGGCAGGCTAGTGATCTTATCGTGGATGCGCTTTTTGGTACCGGGCTGACCCGCCCACTGGGGGATTTGACACTGGTTCTGAAGAATCTTGAAGACGCCGCGTCTTCGTTTTCAGATCGCGCGTATCAAAACCATCCAAACCTCGGTTTCCCGAGAGTGGTCGCCGTGGATATCCCGAGTGGTTTGGACGCAGATTCGGGCCGTATGCTTGAGCCAGCACATGGAGGTACAGGGGCCGCGGCAGCGAACCTTACAGTTTCTTTTCATCGGAAGAAGCTCGGTCATGTGTTGGCAGGGTGCTCTACCGTTTGCGGAAAGACGGTGGTCGCCGATATTGGTCTTGATAACGTACAAAGCCGGGTCCGGGGCAACCCATCGATCCCGCCTGTCGACGTCGCGCGCCAATCCAGGCCAGACTTGCGGATGTTAGAGAAGCATCGCTTTGGACATAAATATATCCACGGTCACGCACTGGTACTCTCCGGTCCGGTGGCACGATCCGGGGCTGCGCGGCTGGCGGCGCGCGGGGCATTGCGAATTGGGTCAGGTCTGGTGACGCTCGCAGCTCCAGGCAGCGCGATAATGGAATGCGCCGCGCAGTTGACCGCGATCATGCTCAAGCGTTGCGACAACGCAAGTGACCTGGCCGAACTGCTCGACGACGCGCGCTTCAACGCACTGTGTCTCGGCCCAGGGCTCGGGGTCGGTGAAGCAACAGAGTCTCTGGTGCGCACGGCGCTTGGGTTCGATCGTAACGTGGTGCTTGATGCAGACGCCTTGACCAGTTTCACCGGACGTCCGGAAACGCTTTTCGAACTTACTCAGGGAACAGAAACGGTGCTAACGCCCCATGGCGGCGAGTTCGAAAAGCTCTTTCCCGATTTAGCGGCCAAACTCTCCGCGGCGCCGAGGCGCGGACCGGCCTATTCCAAAGTCGATGCAACACGAGAGGCCGCGGCACGGGCTGGCTGCACAATTCTGTTCAAGGGGCCTGACACGGTGATTGCGGACGCGCAGGGAAATTGCCGGGTCAACGCGGCAGTTTACGACCGGGCTGTCCCATGGCTTGCGACCGCCGGGGCCGGAGATGTCCTGGCAGGCTTGATTTGCGGCCTCATGGCGCGTGGCTTGTCCGCACTGGAGGCGGCCCAAAGCGCGGCTTGGGTCCACGTCGAGGCTGCACGCGCTTTCGGGCAGGGGCTGATTGCTGAGGACTTGCCGGAAATGGTGCCGACTGTTTTTCGCGCATTGGAGACTGGCTAGGTCTTGCTGGTAAGGACCCTTGTTTCCCGAGCCCGCAGGAGAGGCCGCGCTGCTTCAAAAGGGGGTTTGTCGGCTCCTCTTAGTTGAGGAAAAAGCTCAAAAAGTTCTTCCTGAGCCGCCCGTCCCAGCGTGGCAAGAACCGCTGGTCCAGGCCGCAGGCTTTCGGCCCAAAGCCCGTCGGCGCGAACGATCTGGTGCTGGTCGAACATGAAGTGGATATAAGTGACTGGGGCAAGGTCATAGACCTGCACGATGTCTCGCTCATTTACCAGATCCACGGCCGCGACAAGTACTTCGCTCGATCCAAAGAGCAGTTCTGCCCGCCAATCTCGCAGCATGATCCGGTGCTGTCTCGAAACCAGCATATCCCGAACCGGCTGCCCGACCCCCAGTGCACCCGCCTTGATTAATACCGGACGAAATCTGGGGTTGCCCGCCAGCCGTGCACTGTCGAGCGCAACTGCGCCAGCCCATGTAACCCTCTGCGCGCCCGCGTCGCGCGTGCGCACCAGGTCGCCCGGGCGGATATCTTCCACCGGACACAGGCCATTCGGAGTGTCGATCAGTGTGCCCAGCGTAAAGCAAGGTGGCACAGCATAGTCATCCGCGGGTGTGGAGGAGCCCCCGGGCCCCTCGCTCGCGCCGATGACGCGCAAAGGGACACCAATCGGAGGAAACTCGCCGATAAACGCGAGGCCCTCGGTCGTTCCATACGAATTGCCAACCGGGGAGTTTGGCTCGCGGATATTGAAGCCGATCAGTGTGTAGGTGTTGGCGCCGTCAGAGACCTGAAGGGTGTACTCTGCCTCAACCGTTCGGCCCGCCGGGTAGTTCTGGCCTCCGAATGAGAGTGCGTCCGTCAGTGTTTGATTGCTGTCATTGTCCGCGAAATTGTCGTCGGTGCCATTGTCCGAGATCTCAATCGGCACCCAGCTGTTGCTGTCGAGTGTGATGTACCTCTGAAAACCGTCTGACGGATTGGAAAGGTGTGTGCCGGCGCCTTGCGTCCAGCCTGATAGGAGATTTGGCGCATTTGGGTTTTCGAGCGGCGGGGTGGTTTCCGGAATCCCGTCGCTGTCGGTGTCGGACTGCACCGTGACAAACGAGGCTGCCAAAGCCCATATCGTGTACTCGGCCATAGCTGCTCACACTTTTTCGGCGGCTGTGTGACCGTGACCCGCCGTTAGAACCGCCGAGGATTATACGGACCAAGTTGTTACTGTCATGAAAACGTCCTCGTCGCAATTGCCCCTTTGAAAGCCTGAAACGGTTTGCTAAGAGCCGCTGGACTGCGGGTGTGGCGAAATTGGTAGACGCACCAGATTTAGGTTCTGGCGCCGCAAGGCGTGGGGGTTCAAGTCCCTCCACCCGCACCAATTGTATTCCTGACGAAATCCGACTCATTGCGCGCTGTAAAGCAGACCGCGGCCCTCCGAGTTTCGGAGTTTCTTGTTCTGTTCATGTTCTGGTCTTACCGCCTGCGCTTTTGCTGCGCTCGCTTAGGGCACTTTTCTGGCTCGCTCGGGCGCGATACTTTTGAAGCATGGCGAGTGTTTCGTGGCCGGTAACGGCTTGTATTTCGCTGTCACTACATCCGGCCTCGGCCAGCAACTCAGCGGCCGTTTAGCGCCAACCATGTGACACGAGCCGGGAAGGACCCCGCATAACCCCGATCGCTTCCCTCACTTCTTCGACTGCTTTCTGCGCCGCACGCTTGCTAAGTGGATGGATTAGGTTGCGCGCCAAAATGTGACGACCTGAGCGGGGCAAAGTCGCCAAATGCCGTTGCAGACGGATGGGGCAGTAAATCCAGATCGTTGTTCCGGTCTTTTCCTGTATGACCTGCATGAACTCGCCATCGAAGTCTTCCCAGGTCATTTTTATGCAATCGCCGATACGTTGGCCGGTTCCAACGCAAAGCTCATAGATAGTGCGGGCGGTCGTAAGGCCGTGGACATCACAATGCCGCTCATAAGCGTCTAGCTTGCTGCTGGACCATGCTTCGTAGGAACCGCCCTTTAGTTTTGAAATGCCTGTAACCGGGTTTCGATCTATCCATTCCAGATCGACCGCTAGGTTGCAGAGAATGGAAAGTATGGCGAGCCGTTCATTTGCCTTTGACCAAGTCTCATGAAGGGTGTCTCGTGCGGCTAAAGCATGCCTGCGCTTGAACAGCCGAACATCCGTTGAACCGTTCTTTTCTCTTATCTCTTCGCAATGGCGGCGATAGTTGGCCTTTGTACCTCTTGCCAGCGCTTGATAGTTTGAGGTGCGGTAGTATTGAGTGATTAGGTTATCCCAACTAGTTTTCACTTCGAGCCGCTTTTTTCCCGAACGGATCTTCCAGTATTCTTCCATGAACTCTTTAGAATCCGGGTTGTTGGGAAGACGCGTGTATTTCTTTTTCTGGACAAAATAGAAATATGTCCTTCCCTTAGTTTTCTTTATTTCAACATACGGCAAGTCAGGTTTCTTCATGTCTCAAAATCCTGGTCCATGAGTGTTCCGGAGACTATTTTCGCCAAGTCATCAACTCGCCATCTCGGCAAACCGTGAAAGATAACTGGAGAAGGAAGTGCGCCAGCTTCGACTAAATTGCGAAACTGCATGAGATTCATGTCCATCAGTTTTGCAGCCTTGCTTTCCCGAACGTAGAGAGGTCGGCGGTCCATATCTAAGCCTCTGTCTGCGTGAGCGTTCTTGGAAGCTCGTATTCCTCTTTCAGAGCGCCACAACGAAGAAAGGCGCGGGTGACTGTAATCTCTAGATTCAGGCACAATACTGAATCATAATCGGACGGTTTTATCTTGCTGCTCTCCGCATCAAATATGACCTTAGTCTCTTCGGCGGAGATAGGTTTACAGACGTAGATCAGCCTCTGGTGAAGGATCGCCAACATGGCTTCCGCAGGTGTGTTTCTGTATTGGAGCAGCGATCCTATTGTTCGCTTTAGGGCAATGAACGCTGTTTCATTAGCTTCTTCTACTCCGATCCCCCAACGTACCAACTCACGAGTAAGCGCTAGTACCGCTACATCGGCAACGGTGAAATCTGTCCAGTCACGCGTCTTGTGGTTGCTCAACAGGGATAGATCATAGCGCTGCAGCCAGTTCCGGAACGCTTTCTGAGACAAGTCGATACCCCTCGAGACATCAGAGAAGCGCAACTTTCTGTTGAGCTGATTCACAAAGTGCTCCCTTGAATACTTTTTCACAAAATACTCAGCAGAGTACTTTTGTCAAGCTTTGGGTGAGAAAGCTTGTACCGACAGACCCCAAGATAACGAATGAATAGAAACGAGGCGCACTTTTTCGAAATACAGCAGGAATAACACGAAGTAGAAGTACGCCTCGGTTTTAAAATGATTGGTCTTGTTCGAAGAATGACCTCTCTGCGTCCCTTCCAGCCAGTCAAGCCAGTAATTACTTTTTATTTCGGGTCAGATGGGAATTGTTCCGGGAACAGCGGGTAATGCAGGTGACGACTTTGGGAGCTAGGCAAGGTAGTTCTTTGAGAACCTGAAAACTTGTTTCTAGTTTCTGGTTCCTCGAAGAACGATACTATAAAGGTCATTCGTGACTAGACGATTCTAAGGAACTGTCCGCCCTGAACGATCTTTGGCGAGAACTTTCTTCACGACGCACCTGCCTGATCAACCTCTATAGTTGATCTCCCTATGGGCTTTCTGCTTTCGATAGAAGCAACTTCAATCGCAAGGTCTTAACGTCGCCGGATGTCTCCTGGGAGCGGAAAGCCGACAACCTAGCTCGAAGCGACGTTCTAGAAATACTGTCAGTTTGCATTGGTTGTATCGGTCCGGCGGCAAATGACCAAACTGACCTGGTCCTCAAAAATTCAGTGCTCTTTGAAAAGCAGTCCATCTACTGAACCACTAGTCGTAGTTGGTTAATGGTAGTGGATCGTTTGCTGAATTCTTAAATTCTACGGTCGTGAAGATCAGGTCGGTTTCACCAATATTCTCAAGACTATGGGTCATGCTATCCCCGCTTTGAAACGTGAAATGCCTCGTATCACCTGTCTGGTAATCTACGTCGAAATGGGTTCCGTCGGGTTGGTGATTGCGAGCCTTGCCTGGGCCATGGATCGTCCAGAAGTAATCCAAAACATGCGTGTGCACCTTCAGGCGCTCGCCGGGCCTGGCGTGGATGTGCCAGACGCGCACTCGGTCAGTCTCGGAGACGAGGGTATCACCTACTTCACCATTTTCGGCTCGGTCGATGAATTCTTGGGTCAGGTCGAGGTGGCCGCTCATGCCTCGACCTCCGCCCAGAACACGAGGAGTGTGGCGCAATCAATTGGCATGGACGGGTTGGAATAGATCATCCGGGAATGTGCCCCTTTCTCCCCGAATACTGTGTTGATCAGGTGCGAAGCTCCGTTCAGCGCCTGTGGCATATCTAAAAAGTCAGGCGTGGCCCCACCGGTGCCTTCCAGGCGATGAATGCGCTTGATCCGGCTTAGATCACCAGTGATGGAACGCAAGAGCGACAAACCATTCAACGCGGAGAGTTGGAACGCCTCGTAGCCTTGCTCAACCGTTAACTCGGCTCCCATCTTACCCTTGAACTTCAAGTTCCCAGCGATCCAAGGGAGCATCCCGGAGGTGTAGATGATCGGCCCGATCTGAGTGTGCGTCACATAGTCGGCGACAGCCTCGGGAACCGGAGGCAGATCAAGACCGAGTTCGGCTAGCCTTTCTTCTGGTGTTTCAGATGTGACTTCCTTCAGTTTCATGATGATTCCTCCTTGCAACGCATTTCGCGTGTCATGAAATTTGTGGGCTCAACGGTTTCCCTGCCGTGAGGCCCGCAATCTTTTCCAGGATACCTTGAGCATCGATGCCATAGTGACGGTAAAGGTCGCCGATGGCGCCGGTTTGACCGAAGTGTTCCACGCCGAGCGGAACGGTCCTGTGTCCGGCAACACTGCCCAGCCACGCGAGCGTTGCGGGATGGCCATCGATCACTGTAATCAAGGTGCAGTGTGCCGGCAGAGCGCCCATCAGGCGTTCGACACAGGACACGGCATCTGTGTTGCCCCGCGCCCGAGCGCGTTGCGCGGCTGTCCAACCTGCATTGAGGCGATCTGCCGACGTCACAGAAAGTACGCCAACATCCCGACGCGATCCGGCAAGATGGCCCGCCGCTTTGATAGCTTCGGGTGCCACAGCACCCTGATAGGCAATGACGACTTCACAGTTCGGGCCAGGCTTGCGTAGCCAATAACCCCCATCAACGGCCCCTTGTTGCCAATCTGGGTCGGGTCGCTGGCCGGGTTGTTCGACTGGGTTTGTTGTCAGTCTGAGATAGACGGACCCGCCGGTTTCATCCCTCAGCCATGTACGCTCGTCCGGATCACCTTCGCCGTCACGTTGCATATAGTCGAAGGCCCATTGCATGATGACCGACAATTCATCTGCAAATGCAGGTTCAAAAGCCGCCAATCCGTCTTGGGACATACCGATAAGCGGTGTCCCGATGGATTGATGCGCCCCACCTTCAGGAGCCAACGTGACCCCTGAAGGTGTGCCGACGATCATGAAGCGTGCGTCTTGGTATGTTGCGTAATTCAACGCATCCAGACCTCGGCAGACAAACGGATCGTAGACTGTCCCAATCGGGATCAGGCGCTTGCCAAACAAGGAATGGGACAGTCCTGCAGCCCCAAGCAGGAGGAAAAGGTTCATCTCTGCAATGCCCAGTTCCAGATGCTGACCAGACCCGTCAAAGCGCCACTTGGCGGTCGATGGGATACGATGCTCGATAAACGCATCGGACTTTGCCTCTCGAGCAAACAACTTCCGCCGGTTGACCCATGCCCCAAGCCCGGTGGTCCCGGTCACATCAGGTGATGTGGTCATGATCCTTGCGGCGAGCGTGCTGTCCCCCTTGGACAAGTCATCCAGGATTTTGCCGAATGCCGCTTGGGTGGAGGTGTCTTTTGCCGTGTCGATTGTAGCCGTGGGCACCTGTACCCGATGATCTGAAAACCGACGACGGTCATTTTTGAAGAAGGGAACCTGTGCCAGGAAAAATCGTAAGGCCTCGATGTTTTCGACTGTGGCAAACGGCTCCCACTCCTGGCCTTTCTGGACACCCATCTTGGTCTGCCACTCAACCATTTGAGCCTTTGTCATCAGCCCGCCGTGGTTGTCCTTGTGCCCCGCAATGGGGGTACCCCAACCCTTGACGGTATAGGCCAGAAAACATGTAGGACGATCATGATCAACGGCGGCGAAGGTATCTGCCATCGTCTCCACGCAGTTGCCGCCGAGGTTCTCCATCAGAACGGCAAGTTCGTCATCACTTCGGCGGTCGATCAAGGCGGAAACGTCCCCCTGGTCCCCGAGGTCGTCCATGAGCCGCTGACGCCATACTGATCCGCCCATATAGGTAAGCGCCGAGTATTCCTGGTTCGGACAAGCGTCGATCCAGTCCCGCAACTTCTCACCGCCTGGCTCTTCAAATGCGGCACGCTGAAGCGTACCATGTTTGACCCGAACCACATCCCAACCAAAAGCATCGAAGATTTTCTCGACCCGTTCGAACAAGCCTTCCCGAACAATCCCGTCGAGCGATTGTCGGTTGTAATCGATGACCCACCAAGTGTTACGCAGGTCGTTCTTCCAACCTTCCTGGAGGACCTCGTAGACGTTGCCTTCGTCAAGTTCGGCATCGCCGACGAGCGCGACCATCCTGCCTAAAGGAATGTCACTTCCCCAGTCTTTGGCCTTGATGAAATCCTGCACGAGCGAGGCCAGAGCAGTAATCCCAACGCCTAAGCCCACCGACCCTGTAGAGAAATCTACATCGTCGATGTCTTTAGTCCGGCTCGGGTAACTCTGCACTCCTCCAAAACCACGGAAGTTCTCCATCTTCTCTTGGGTTTGGTTGCCCATCAGGTAATGCATAGCGTGGTAGATCGGGGATGCATGGGGTTTCACCGCCACCCTGTCCTCTGGTCGTAGCGCAGAGAAGTACAGCGCTGTCATGATCGAAACCATCGACGCCGATGATGCCTGGTGTCCGCCGACTTTGATCCCATCGACCTTGGGCCGAATGTGATTAGCGTTGTGGATCATCCAGTGGCTGAGCCACAAAACGCGTTGCTCAATGACCTTTAAATGTTGTGAATTCTCGGCCATTTATCCTCCCCCAAAATTCACTCGTTCGAATCAAAGTCTACGTGGATGTGGTTCCCGTCCGGGTCGGAAATGTGAAACTGGACCAGTGCGGCATCCGAGACCTCAATTGTCTTGAACGGATCACCGTGCTCTTCGAGCGTTTCCTTGAAATCTGACGCACCCCTTGCCGAGAACGCAAAATGCTCAAGCTTCAGGTCAGCTTCGGACCCTGTGCGTACCTGTTCTTTATCTTCTACCAGGTGCACCACCGCTGTCTCCCCGGCGTAGAGCCACGCTCCGCCAAAGGGAAAGTTAGGCCTGGGACCAGATCGCAACCCGAGGACAGTTTCGTACCAAGCCACCATCTCTTTGAGGTTGGCCGTCACGACATTCACATGGTCTAGCCGCTGGATTGGCATCTCAGAAACCCTCCAGAACAAGCTTACCCTTTGATTTGCCGCTCTCCAGCAACGCATGAGCCTTGATCAAGTTGGCAGCGTTGATGGCGCCGAAACTCTCGGCGGCCGTAGATTTTACCTTGCCTGCGTCGATTAAGCTCGCAACCTCGGTCAGTATCTCTGCCTGTCGCTGGATATCGGCTGTCTCGAACATCGGACGGGTGAACATGAACTCCCAGTGGACCGAGATCGCCTTGGATTTGAACGGCATAATGTCGAAAGTTTCGGGATCATCGATCAGTCCGTATCTGCCCTGTGGCGTCATGAATCCAGCAGCTTCTGCGGAATAGAGATGTGAGTGGGTCGTCGAATAGACGAAATCGACACTCGCAATATCGAGCGCTTCAATCTGCGGGCCAAGCGGCTTTGCATGGCTAACCACGTGGTGCGCTCCGAGTTCTTCAACCCACGTTTTGGTCTCAGGCCGGGACGCTGTCGCGATGATTGTCACGTCGGAAAGTGCGCGGGCGAGTTGGATGGTTATTGATCCAACGCCACCTGCACCGCCTATCACCAACAAGGTTTTCTTGCCACCGGGGACAGGGGTGTTGATCCGCAACCGGTCAAAAAGCATCTCATATGCAGTCAGCGTCGTGAGAGGCATCGCCGCAGCTGCCGACGTTGTGATCGAACTTGGTGTCTTGCCAACGATCCGTTCGTCTACGAGAT
Source organism: Dinoroseobacter sp. (assembly GCA_030066795.1). Lineage (GTDB taxonomy): Bacteria > Pseudomonadota > Alphaproteobacteria > Rhodobacterales > Rhodobacteraceae > Dinoroseobacter. Next base: position 2,315 of record JASJAW010000009.1, on the reverse strand, counting down.
GAAACTCGGAGTTGGTGCCAGGCCGGTTGACCGCACCCGCATAGTAAACCCGATCACCAACCGAAAAATTGGTGACTGCTTCGCCGATGCCAACGACTTCACCGGCGGCATCCCATCCCAGGATGTCAGGTGTACCACCTGCGGGAGCACGGCGCTGTCGGATTTTGGTATCCACTGGATTGACCGAAATCGCTTCGACCCTAACCAACAGATCGCGGCCGGTCGCAGTGGGTTTATCGGCCTCAAAGTTGATCAACGCATCAGGTCGATCAATCGGGCCCGTCTCAGAATATCCGACAGCTTTCATGGCGTGCTCCTTTGGGTTGATGTTCAGCCGACTATGCTCATCTCGTTCAGCGTGAACTCTTCGACGGCCCCATCGGTCGCTTCCATGTAAGCTGCCAGGTGGGGTGCTCCCATGTGAGTCTGCCACAACTCGCGGCTTTCCCAATTCTCATAGAAGAGGAAGTGGGCTGGACTGTTGTTATCCTGGTGCAGATCGTAGTTGATACACCCTTCTTCAGCGCGGGTTATGTCGATGAGCTTGAGAAGCTCAGCCTTTACTAGTTCGATTTTGTCCGGGTTGGCTTTGATGGTGGCGACGATGGTCAGCTTGGCCATTGGGATCATCCTTTGTTTGAGCTTTATGCGGGCAATTTACGAGGCCGCTCATTCGGGATAAACAGGCGCGAACCGAAAACATAATCCGGAATAATTGGCGAATGCTTCTCGATAATCTTCGAGTTTTCATGATCATCGCTGAGAAGGGCAGTCTCGTAGCTGCGGCCCGTGAAATTGGCATGTCTACGACGACCGTCTCCGAACGCCTCGCTGCACTCGAAGCCTACTATGGCGTGGTACTGTTCAATCGTACAACACGCTCCATCAGCCTAACCGAGGAAGGCCGGACTCTTGTGGATGGGGCCAGATCTGTTCTTAGCGAAGTTGCTGACCTCGATACACGTATTCGCCATGGGGCCGAGACACTCTCCGGGCTAATCCGTATCTCAGCGCCCGTCGATCTTGGTCGCAGCATCATCTCTCAAGCGATATCGGCTTTTACCGAAGTTTATCCGGCGGTCTCCATCGAAATGTCTTTGTCCGACGGATACGTCGATCTGGTCGGTCAGGGATTTGACATGGCAGTGCGCTTTGGCAACGTCACGGACTCGACTCTAAGGGTGCGAAGCCTCGGGCAGTTCCAGCGCCTCGTCTGTGCAGGTCCTGCATACTTGGAAAAGCACGGGATCCCACAGACTCCGGACGACCTCAGAAACCACAATTGCCTCGTTATGCGTTTCGGAGAGACTTTGGACAACGTGTGGGAGTTTGCCAGCGGGCCAAAACGCCAGCGCGTAACGGTTCGTGGAAACAGGGTTGTGAACGACGGCTGGCTTATTCGATCCTGGGCGCTGTCCGGACACGGGATTGTCTTGAAGTCAGAGTTGGATGTAGCCGGGGACATCCGGTCTGGATCGTTGGTGTCCTTGCTTGAAGATTATCTTCCGCCTACGAACCCACTGCAAATGATGTTTCCTCCCGGGCGAGCACAGCCTCGCCGCGTTATTGAGTTCGCCGAGTATCTTCGTTCGGTAATTTCCGCCCCTCATTCTGACGCTTAGGAATTGCGGTTGATTTTCGAGATGCTCGGCAAGCTCAAAGGCGGCGCCAAGCTGCCGTACAATTGTCGAAGAGCAACCGCGGGTATGCCTACTCACAGGCCGTTTGGCAGAGATTTTTCGAATGGCTGCTTAGTCCGCTTAGCGGACATCTGGCGCTTATCATTTGCTCTGATCTGAACTAGTACAGTCAATGCTACTCACGCCGCAACCCGCTTTGTCGAAGGTCTGACTGGTTCCTCTTTGTGTCGCGTGACAACTTGAAAGGGTAGGGGCGCCACACGGGGTCGCGCTACACTTCTTCCATTGCCAGGGCATGACTAAAAAAACATCCTGAATGCCAGGACATCTTCGCTTGGGAGAATTTAACTTATTGATTGTAAATAAAAAAGAATTCCGCCACGACTCGTTAGTCCTTGGAAGCCTGCGAAAACACCGGATACCAGAAAAAAAATCTGTGACTGCGGGGGGAACCGGTTTCACAAATTCAAACGCGCCAGCTTTTGCCCCCCCCCTCACTTGCAGGAAGCAATGCAAACCTATTCTGTATAGAGTTGAACGCACCGCACTCTCTGTCTTGCAAGGCGACCATTGTCATTACCGAACGTCTATCTCTTCGCTCGATCGTTGCTCTCTGCAGGATTGCCCAATGGAGAGGTCAGGAGCAGCAGGGCATAGGACGACTGCCCGCAGCGT
>JASJAW010000008.1 GCA_030066795.1 Dinoroseobacter sp. | reverse complement strand
CACATCTGCCATGATCCCGAAGTAAAAGACGAAGAGGTGGGCGGCGATCAGCGGAACGATCAGCCCCTCTTGCGCGCCAAGGGACACCACGACCGAGGCCATCAGCGACGACACAACGATGTAGTTTGCCGTCGTCGGCAGGCCCATTCCCAGCACGATGGAGATAAGCGCGACGAAGAAGAGCATCGCCAGAAGGTTGCCCCCCGACAAGAACTCGACGAATTCGGCCATCACCTGCCCGACGCCGGTCAGGGTCACAGCCCCTACAATAATCCCGGCAACCCCCATCGCAGCGGCCAGGCCGATCATGTTGCGCGCGCCCGCGATCATACCCTCGGCAATGTCGTCGATGCCTTCCTTGAGGTGGCGCATCGCCTCGCCTTCTTTGCGGAAGAAAGCCTTGAGCGGGTTCTGGGTCAGCAGGATGAACAGCATCGCGATGGTTGACCAGAAAGCCGACAGACCGGGCGATTTCCGCTCGATCATAAGCAGGTACATCAGCAGCAGGATCGGCATGATGTAGTGGATGCCGGTCTTGAAAATCGCGCCCACAGGCGGCAGGTGCTGCATGCTATCAAGGCTCGTTTCCAGATCGTCCTGCTGTGCTGCAAACCGCACGGCGGCGATATAGGCCACGATCATCAGCGCCAGGATTACCCATATGGATGCGCCGCCGAAGGCTGAATTAATCGTGTCGACGATCAGTCCAGTCAGGAAAAGCAATCCACCCGCGATCACAATGGAAATGGCGATAATAAAGATCGCCCCAAGGATAAACTTGACCGGATGGGTCTTGTCGGTGCCGGTCATCCCGGATTTCAGCGCCTCAAGGTGAACGATATAAACGAGCGCCACGTAGGATATCGCAGCCGGGACGATCGCGGTTTTGACCACTTCCACATAGGATATGCCGACATATTCGGTCATCAGGAAGGCGACTGCGCCCATGACAGGCGGCGTCAGAACCCCGTTGATCGAAGACGAGACCTCCACCGCGCCCGCTTTGGTCGCCGGGAAACCCACTTTCTTCATCAGCGGGATGGTAAAGGTCCCGGTCGTCACAACATTCGCAATCGAAGAGCCAGAGATCAGACCCGTCGCGGCTGACGCAATCACGGCCGCCTTGGCCGGGCCGCCACGCAAATGTCCGAGTGCGGCGAAAGCGAGTTGCAGGAAGTAGTTCCCTGCCCCGGCTTGGTTCAGCAACGCGCCAAAAAGCACAAACAGGAACACGAAGCCGGACGACACGCCGAGCGCGACGCCAAACACGCCTTCGGTCGTGAGCCACATATGGCTCATCGCCTTCTCGAACGAGGCGCCCTTCCACTGCACGACCTCCGGCAGCCCGGACCAGGATCCGAAGAAAACATAGCTCAGGAAGAATAACGCGACGGCCATGAGCGGAATGCCCAAAGACCGGCGTGCCGCTTCCATCAGGAGGATCAGGCCGACACCGGCCATGATAAGGTCCATCGTGTTCGGCGACCCTGTCCGGTCCGCAACGCCGCGATAGTCCCACCACAGATAAGAGGCCGCGGCCGCTCCAACGAGGGCGACGACCCATGTCAGCGCTGGGATCTTGTGTCGAGGCGAGTTTTTCCCGGCAGGAAAGGCAATGAACGCCAACAGCACCGCGAAACCAAGATGGATGGAGCGGGTCTGCGTATCGTTCCACACGAACCCGATCATGAACGGCAGCGGTGATGCGATCCAAAGCTGATAAATCGACCAGCACAGAGGAATGTACCACAGCGCTGCTCGGCCAAACGCGTCCTTTGGAGCACGACCCCCGGTATCGGAATCCGCCACAATGTCTTCAAGCGATGTGTCGCTCACGCTTTGCTGTTCGGCCATAATGTCCCCCTGAAAACTTGAGGACCACCGGCGCGTGTGCGCCGATGGTCGGATCTGAACGACGCGGGGCCCGCGCCGGGGGGTGGATTACATCCAGCCGCGTTCTTTGTAGTACTTCTCCGCACCCGGGTGCAGCGGAGCCGAAAGACCGTCTTTGATCATTTGCTCTTCTGTCAGACGCCCAAAGGCTGGGTGCAGCTTCTTGAAGTCTTCGAAGTTCTCAAAAACGGCTTTCACCAGAACGTAGACAGTGTCTTCGGAGGTGGCCATATCGGTCACGAAGGTCGCCTTTGGTCCCCAAGACATGACGTCCGCGTCGTTACCCGGATACATTCCGCCCGGAATGGTCGCAGCCGCATAAGCCGGGTTTGCAGACAGAACAGTGTCCATCCCGGAAGTGGTCAGGTCGAGCAGTTTGATATCACAGGTCGAAGTGGCTTCCATCGAGGAGCCGTTCGGCAGACCTGCTGCCCAGATTGCTGCGTCGATCTTGCCATCGCAAAGCGCTGCGGATTGCTCAGAAGACTTCAGCTCGGCTGCGAGCGAGAAATCTTCGGGGGTTACGCCCGCCGCTTCCATCAGAACGCCAGCCAGCACACGCGTACCGGAGCCGGGGTTGCCAATATTGACGCGCTTGCCCTTCATATCCATGACGCTTTCAATGCCCGCATCAGCACGCACCATGACGTGCATGGGCTCCGGGTGTACCGAGAAGACGGCACGCAGGTCGCCGTAGGGCTCGTCACCGTCAAAAGCGCGCACACCTTCCATCGCAGCGGACTGCACGTCGGACTGTACGACGCCGAAATCGAGCTCGCCTTCGCGAATGGTGCGAGTGTTGTACACGGACCCACCGGTGGATTCGACCGAACAGCGCACGCCGTGCTCTTTGCGGTCTTTATTCACCAGTCGGCAAATCGCACCGCCGGTTGGGTAGTACACACCGGTGACACCGCCGGTGCCGATGGTGATGAAGGTGGTCTCCGCATGTGCAACACCGCCTGAAACGGCGAGTGCCGCCACTGCGGCGGTCATCTTCAGTTTTGCAAACATTACATTCTCCCTTGTTGCAAATCGTATCAGTCAAGTTCCTGACTGAGCTTTCTTGTTTGGTCTTCAGTCGCCCTGATCCGTGCGTCCGCTTCCGGACCGACTCGGGCCACCAGCATCGACATCATGGTTTCGATCAAAACCAAAGTTGCCGCGTAAGACGAGAAGAAATTTGCCGTTTCTGTCGGAATCACGAATGGGTGATCGGCGAACTCCAACGCCGGAGAGGCGTGGCTGTCAGTGAGCACGATGGTGACAAAGCCGTTGTCGCGCGCAACGCGCAATGCGCGAAGAGATTGTTCCGCATAGGGCGTCTTGGTCAGCACTATCAACGCATCTCCTGCGGCCATCTGTGCGAATGAGGCTGCAATCGACGCTCCACTGCGGCCTGCGGTCGACCAGTTCCGCGCGAAATACTGCGCTTGGTATGCGAAGTGCTCCATGATGCCGGCGGACCCAAGCGCGCCTATAAGCAGGACGCGGTTGGCCTTGTGCAGTGTGTCAACCGCGGCCTCGAGCCGGTCCGGCGATGTCGTTTGCGCCACCAGCGCGATGTTACGCGTGCACATCGCAGATTGACGCTCCAGGAAATGCGCAGCGCCCTGCTCTCCTCGTCGCAGGGCCTCGGCGCGCTCTGCAAACGGTACGAGGCGCTGCCCCACCGCGTTACGGCCGGCTTCGCGCAGTTCTTCGTAGTCTTCGTATCCGAGCACACGGGCAAGGCGGGAAAAAGTTGCCGGTGAGACGCCGCTAGTCTGCGCTACAGCTCGTAGCGACCTCGTGGCCAGATCGACCGGGTTGGCGGCGACATAGTCCGCTGCAGTCTTCAGCTTCGCGCTGAGACCCGCGTATTCGGCGCTGATCCGGTCTTCGATACTGGTAAGCGATTCAGACCCACTCATGAAACTGACTGTTTCAATCGTTTCTTTTCTTGTCAAGCATTGAAACAAGTGTTTCAGATACGGCAACAAGGAGGCGCATCATGCCTGAGTCGTTGCCATCGCATGCATCCGTGGTCGTCATCGGGGGCGGCATCATGGGATGCTCCACCCTGTATCACTTAGCTAAAATGGGCGTGAGCGATGCGATCCTGCTGGAACGCAACAAGCTGACCTCGGGCACGACCTGGCATTCGGCAGCCCAAGTGCGCGCGCTCCGGCATTCGCAGAACCTGACGCGGATGATCCAGTACTCGGTGGACCTCTACTCCCTGCTTGAAAAGGAAACGGGTCAGTCGGTGGGCTGGATCCAAAAGGGCTCATTGTCGATTGCAACGACCCCTGACCGGCTGACGCATATCAAACGGCAAGAGGCGCTGGCCCATGCCTATGGGATCGAGGCACGGTCGGTTTCGGCAGAGGAGGCCAAGGAACGCTGGCCGCTGATGAACGCCGACGACGTGCTGGGCGCCGTCTGGTCCCCCGAAGATGGCCGCGTCAGCCCATCGGATGTCTGTGCGGCGCTCGTCAAAGGCGCGAAAACCGCTGGCGCAAAGATTTTCGAAGATACGGGCGTAACCGGCATCCTGACGCGCGACGGGCGCGTTGTTGGTGTTGAAACCGCGCAGGGCGTGATCTCCTGCGACGCGGTTGCGCTCTGTACTGGTCTTTGGTCGCGGGAAGCCGGCGCCATGGCCAGGGCAGAGGTCCCGCTTCTGGCGTGTGAGCACTTCTACCTTCTCACAAAGCCCGTCGAGGGCATCACTGGCAACATGCCGACGCTCTCGGATCATGACAGCCATCTTTATATCCGCGACGACAGCGGCGGCCTTCTGGTTGGGTGTTTCGAACCGATGGGCAAGCCAATCGCCCCCGGTGTGCTGGGCGAGGATTTCGAGTTCGCGCTTCTGGGCGAGGATTGGGACCATTTCGAGCCGATGATGCTCAACGCGCTGCACCGCCTGCCTGCACTGGAAACGGCAGAAGTGAAAATGCTGCTGAACGGACCGGAAAGCTTCACGCCCGACGGCACTTTCATGCTGGGCGAAACGGCAGAGACGCGCGGGTTGTATCTGGGCTGCGGAATGAACTCCGTTGGCATTGCCTCGGGTGGCGGCGCGGGCATGAACCTCGCGCATTGCATTGTGCATGGTCATACGGCCTACGACCTCACCGAGGCCGATGCCAAGCGGTTTGCAACAGTTTACAACTCGGTGGACCACCTCATGGCACGCGCTCCGGAGATTCTCGGTACGCACTATGAGATTGCCTATCCGGGTCGACAACTCACCACGGCACGAGGATTACGTGCTCTGCCCCTAGAGGCCGAGTACAAGTCGGCCAATGCCCATTTCGGTCAGGTCTACGGCTGGGAACGGCCGCTCTATTTTGGCAAGACAACCGAGCCGAAGATGCGGTTCGACCGACCTGACTGGTTTGAGAACGTGCGCTCCGAGGTCATGGCAGCGCACGAAGACGCTGCGATTTTCGATGCATCTCCCTTTGGCAAGCTCGACGTGACCGGTCCGGACGCCGAAGCGTTTTTGCTGCGCGTCTGTGCAGGGCAGATGGGCCGCGCACCCGGTTCCGTGATCTATACGGCGATGCTGAATGCACGCGGGACGTTCGAGTCGGACCTGACCGCCCAGCGCATTGCCTCCGATCACTACCGCCTGTTTGTCGGAACCAATGCCGTAAAGCGGGACCTCACGTGGCTCCGGCGGCAGGCCGAAGGGTTCGATGTTGAGATCACTGACCAAACGGAATCCTTCGCGACCCTCGGGTTGATGGGGCCTGAGGCCGCACGGATCTCCCAATCACTCGGAGCCGACGCTCTGGCTGATCTTGGCTACTTCAAGCTGACAGAGACGCGGCTCGCTGGCGTCGCGGTGACTGCCGCGCGCCTGTCGTATGTGGGCGAGTTCGGGTGGGAGATCACTTGCGCCCGCGAAGACGCCAAGTCGCTCTATGCAGCTTTGACCGAGGCTGGCGCCCGCCCGGCCGGGCTTTTTGCCCAAACCTCGATGCGGATCGAAAAGGGTTTTTGCGCCATGGGACACGAGCTGGACAGCGACGTAACCCCGATCGCGGCCGGGCTGGGCTTTGCGACGCGCAAATCCGGCGGGTTCATCGGTGCCGAGGCTTTGGAAGCTGCGCGGTCTGCCGGAGAGACCTCCCAGATCGTGTCGCTTCGGTTCCATGACGATGTTGCGGTGCCGTTGGGGCACGAGCCTGTCTACGCAGATGGCCGGATCGTCGGTCAGACAAGCTCGGCGGCCTACGGCTACCGCGTTGGTGCGCCTGTCGCATTGGCCCATGCCACAGGCCTGACTGACGGCGAGACGGTCGAGGTGGATATTGCGCGGCAGGTGTTTGCCGCCACCGTTGTACGTGGTCCGCTTTTCGATCCAGAAGGCGCACGCATGAAACGGGTGTTCGCATGATCATGGCCGCCCCCAACGGCGCGCGCAATACCAAGCGCGACCACCCTGCCCTGCCGATCACGATCGCCGAAACCGTAGAGACCGCGCGCGCTTGCGTCGCCGCGGGCGCCGATGCGCTGCATCTGCATGTACGCGATACGGCGGGGCTGCACAGCCTCGATCCCGGTCTCTATCGGGAAGCCTTGGCGGAACTTGATCGCGTGCTTCCCGGGTTGCCGGTGCAGGTCACAACCGAGTCCGCTGGCGTGTACGAAGTCGAGGCGCAGCTGGCGTTGCTTCGAGACCTGCGCCCCAAATGGGCCTCTGTCGCGTTGCGAGAGTTGGACCGGGCGCCAGAATTGGCGCGCCGCTTCTATGCACAGGCAGACCAGATGGGCACCGAGCTTCAGCACATCGTTTTTGACGCCTCAGACGCCGCTCTGCTGGGCGAGCTTCAGCGGAAGGGCGTTCTGCGCGAGGACGCTAGCGTCATTCTGGTGCTCGGGCGCTACGCCGCAGACGCCAATTCGGACCCGTCCGATCTGCCTCCTTTGCTGGACAGTCTACCGCCCGTCGGGAAATGGATGCTCTGTGCCTTTGGGCCGAACGAACATGCCTGTCTGCTCGAGGCTGCAAAACTTGGCGGAGATCTTCGTGTCGGGTTCGAGAACTCTGTCACCGCGCCGAACGGCTCCCCGTGGCCGAGCATGGCGGCGTCCATCGCAGCACTTCGCGAAGGTCTGAGAGAGGCCGCATGACAGACATCCGATTGCTAGAGAGCGCCGCAGACGCGGCTCCCCTGCTCCGCATTCTGCGCAACACGCTGGATGATACCGCGTTTGCCGAAAGGCTCAATGCAGCAGAAGCGCAGGGCTACAAGGTCATAGCGGCATTCGAGGGCGACGACATGGTCGGCGCGCTTGGGTATCGGATCACCAACGATCTGTGCTGGGGCCAAACGCTCTTCATCGACGATCTGGTCGTGAACCCTGCCCAGCGGTCCGCCGGGATTGGCGCAGCTCTTTTGGCTGAAGCCCGTAGCCTCGCCGCTAACGGGTGTGATCACGTGCGCCTCTGTAGCGGCGTAAACAGGACCGAGGCGCATCGGTTCTACAAAACCAACGGCATGACAAAGTTCAGCTATCAATTTGTCGAGGCTCTGAAAGGATAAACCCATGTCCCACGTCTTTCCGCGCCACACCAAAAAACTTCCGCCCAAGGCTGTCCGAGGCGAAGGATGCTACCTTTTTGACGAAAACGGTAAAGCCTATCTGGATGGCTCCGGCGGAGCGGCCGTCTCCTGTCTCGGCCACGGGGACCCGGATATCATTGCGGCCGTGCAGGCACAGGCCGGTGACTTGGCGTTTGCCCATACGGGCTTCTTCACGTCGGAGCCGGCGGAACGCCTTGCCGATCTCCTGATTGCAAATGCGCCAGGCGATCTGGACCGCGTTTATTTCGTTTCCGGTGGCAGCGAAGCCACTGAGGCCGCCATCAAACTCGCCCGTCAGTATTTCGTAGAACTTGGACAGCCGGAACGGCGACATCTGATTGCGCGCAAGCAAAGCTACCATGGCAACACTCTGGGGGCGCTGGCGGCCGGTGGAAATGAATGGCGGCGGACGCAATTCTCTCCCCTTCTCATCGATGTCAGCCATATCGCGCCATGCTACGAATACGTGCTGCGCAACGACGACGAGAGCGCGTTCGATTACGGCCAACGGGCCGCGCAGGAGCTTGAGGACGAAATCCTGCGTCTCGGGCCCGACACAGTCATGGCGTTTATGGCCGAACCGGTGGTGGGCGCTACGCTTGGGGCCGTTCCGGCGGTTGAAGGGTATTTCAAACGCATCCGCGAGATTTGTGATCGCTATGGGGTCCTGCTTATCCTCGACGAAGTGATGTGCGGCATGGGTCGGACCGGGCACCTCTTTGCCTGCGAAGCGGATGGGATCGCCCCCGATATCCTGTGCATCGCGAAAGGCCTCGGGGCCGGCTACCAGCCCATCGGCGCGATGCTGTGCACGGATACGATTTATCAGGCAATCGAGAACGGCAGTGGGCTGTTTCAGCACGGGCACACCTATCTCGGCCATCCGGTGGCGGCAGCGGCTGCTCACGCCGTCGTGGAAAAACTTGTAAGCCAGAACCTTGTTTCAAGGGCCGCCGATATGGGGGCACGGCTCCGTGCGGCCCTGACAGAGCGATTTGGCCAGCACCCGCATATTGGAGATATCCGCGGGCGCGGATTGTTTCAGGGGCTGGAAATCGTCGAGGATCGCGAAGCAAAGACCCCATTTGACCCAAGCCGTGGCATTGCGGGGAAGGTCAAATCAGCAGCGTTCAATGCCGGTCTGATTTGCTATCCGATGTCCGGAACACGGGACGGGAAACACGGGGATCACGTGCTGTTGGCACCGCCCTTTATCCTGACCGAGACCCAGATCGGCGAATTGGTCGATAAGCTGGACGTGGCTTTTTCCGCAACCATTCCCGCTGCCTGAGCACTCAGCCCCTGATTTACGCTTGGGTGCGTGATGTGAAAAAGCGTGGATCTAGGCTTATGCGACATATTCAGGAGTGATGGTGGAGGCAGCCTTTCCAGCGGACCCCGTCCCAGTGCCAGCCGCAACAAAACCGTGCTGGAAACTTTCGCCTACCAGTACAGCCAGATCCGGACGACAAGGAAGCGCTCAGGCGTCCCAGTCCACGTCAAACTTTGTGACCAGAGCTTGCACTTGAGCGGGACTGAGCCCGCGCGGGTTCAAACCGCGTGTGAGAAGTGCAAGGCGCGCGGTATCTTCCAGTTCTTCGATGGCGTTGCAGGCCGCTTCAACGTCTTTTCCTGCGACGACGGGACCATGGTTGGCGAGCATCACTGCGCTGCGCTTGCCAGCCAGCCCCTGCACGGCTTCCCCCATTGCCGGATCGCCCGGAAGGAAGAACGGCAACAGCTTGACCTTGCCCAGTTTCATGATCCCGTAAGGTGTCAGGGGCGGGAGGAAATCATCCGCATCTAAACCCGGCAACATCGAGAGCGCCACAGAATGGCAGGAATGCAAATGCACAACAGCCCCCGCTGTGCTGCGCGTGTCGTAGAATGCTGCATGGAGCGGCATTTCCTTCGTCGGAGGGTCGCCATCCACCAAGCAGCCCGCCTCGTCAAAGCGGGACAGGCGCCCGGGGTCGAGGCGCCCGAAACTGGTCCCGGTGGGGCTGACCAGCAGCCCCCCGTCAGCTGTCCGCGCCGAGATATTACCCGTGCTCCCGCCAGTCAGTCCCCTGTCGAACATGGACTTCGCCAGAAGGCAGATCAATTCGCGCAGTTTCGCTTCTTCGCTCATGCCGCCTCCAGCACGGCCTGCGCGTCGCTGAAGAAGCCTTCCGCACCAAAGTTGCCAGACTTCAGGGTCAGAGCGATGCGATGCCCGGCAGAGGTGGCAAAGGTCCATGGCACGCCAGGCGCAATCTCGGTCCCGATATCAAGCTGATCGACACCAAGCGCTTGCGTGACGGCTCCCGATGTCTCTCCCCCCGCAACGACAAAGCGCCGCGCGCCCTGCTCGCGCGCAACGATAGCGCAGCGCGCCAAGGCGTCTTCGACGACCTCACCCGCGCGCGCGACGCCGAGTTGGTCCTGCGCAAACTTTACGGCCTGCGGGTCTGCGGTCGCATAAATCAGGGGACCAGCTTTGAAATCTTGCGCGCCCACCCATGCGAGCGCTTCCTCAATTCCATTCTCTGCCAGCGCGGTCGGGTCGAGCTTGAAGCCGGGCGCGCCGCTGGCCAGATAGGCCGCCACCTGCGCATTGGTCATGGCCGAGCAACTGCCTGAGAGTACGACAGTGCCAGGCGCAATCTGGGGCGACGTGGTTTTTGCAGCATCGCGCCCCAACGTCCCGTCAGCTAAGTACAGCGCTGGCAAGGGCATGGCGACCGCGCTGCCGCCCGTCATCAAAGGCATATCGCGGCAAGCTTCAGCAATGGTGCTCAGGTCCTCGTTCGCGACGGCATCCATGACGACATGCGCCACTCCGCCCACACGCAAACGAATGAGAGCTGTGCGCACCGCATCTGCGCCGCGTGCAACCATTAATCGGTCTACGAGTCCTACGGGTTTGGTCACCTGCGGCTCCAGTAGGCGCATCAGGTTTGAGTCCCGCATCGGAGTCAGCGGGTGGTCCTTCATCGGACTTTCTGCCAGCGGGTCCCGTCCCACAAAAAGATTTCCCATGAAGATCGCGCGACCGTTCTCCGGAAAGGCCGGGCAATAGATGGTCTGTTCCGTGCCAAGATCCGCCATCAGGGCTTCAGCGACCGGTCCGATATTGCCCTCCGCCGTGCTGTCGAAGGTCGAACAATACTTCCAGAAGAACCGCTCCGCCCCGGCTTCGCGCAACCACGCAAGTGCGGACCGGGTCTCCGCGACCGCTGCCTCCACAGGCGCCGTCCGGCATTTCAAAGCGATCACTTCAAAGGCGGCCGGATTTCTGGGGGGCGTTTCGGGCACACCGACGCGCAAAGACACCCGCACACCGGAGCGTGCAAGAAGCCCGGCCAAATCGGTAGCCCCGGTGAAATCATCCGCGATGCAACCCAGTACCGTGCGCACCTGCATCCTCCTGTGTTGAGCTACCGTGTTCGCGAGGCTTAACAAACCCTTGGGCATGGCCAAAGGCAACTGCAATCACGCCTCTCCCGGCAATTTCAAACCTGCGTTGCGCGCATAGACCTTGGCAACCGCTGCATCGTCTTCACCCCCAAGCCCCTGCCCGGCGGCTGCAAGGAACTGCTGAAGTGCCGCCGCCGTAATTGGAGCGCTGAAGTGCGCATCGCGCGCGATGTCGAGGACAATCCCGAGATCCTTGGGCCAGATATTGACCGAGCTGTGAGGCGTATAATCCCCCTGAACGACATGCGGGGCGCGGTTTTCGAGCATCCAGCTTGAGCCGGCACATTTTGAAATGACCTCCAAAAAGGTTTCCGGTGCGATCCCTTGCGTCATTCCGAAGGTCAATGCCTCAGCCATGGTTGCGATATGAACGCCGGCCAGAAGCTGGTTCACGGCCTTCATTGCCGACCCTGCCCCAGATGCATCGCCCAATTCGAACACTGTCTCCGCCGTGGCATCCAACACAGTTGCCGCGGCAGCAAACGCCGCGGGCGTCCCAGACGCCATCACCGAGAGCCGCCCCGCGGCAGCCTTTACTGACCCACCGGAAATCGGTGCATCGAGGTAATGCACACCGCACTCCGCGCAGCGCGCTTCCATCAACTTCGCAAAGCTCGGCGGGACAGTTGCGCAGGCCATGACAACCGCGCCGTTCGCCAGTTTTGGAACGATCCCTTCTGGTCCGAACAGGAGCTCTTCGGTCTGGGCGGCGTTTAGAACCACAACAATCACGGCCTGAAGATCAGCGGCCACCTCCGCCAGTGTTCCAGCAGCTCCACCTTCTGAGCGAAACCGGTCTGCCACCTCGGCGTCTACGTCCACGCCATAAGTGACATGCCCCGCCCGCAAGACAGATTGCGCGATACCGTACCCCATGGACCCAAGCCCGATCACGGCGATGTTCTGCTTCTGGCTCATGTCCCGCCCCCGAAATTTCAGTTCCGCTTGAATGCGCGGACCGAACCACGTTTTCGCGACGGCGAAAAGGCCTGAAACCCGCGCTGTTTGCACCGATTGGTCAAGCGTGCGACGCTCCTGCAATGCAACAACTTTTTTGCGGATTTCTTTTGCTGGCATCCGGCGTCCTGACGGCGCAGTCCAGCGCTGCACAAACCGGACCTGAAGCTGCAGAACCTCTGCGCGCGGCGGTGGACGCCACCTGCCCATTGAGCAATTTCACCGGGTTCGACGCTCAACTGGCCTTACCCGGTTCATGGGTGCTGGAGGAAACCCGGATACCCGACAGGCCGGAACCACGCCGTATTTTGGTTCGGCTTGCCCTACCCGGCTCGGTCGAATTGCTGCTGGAGCGTCGGCAAGCGCAAGGACAACTGCGTCAGTTCCGGGCGACATACTACTTACCGGCAGAGGCAGGAGTTAGACCGGCGATGCTCGCGATTGCCGATGGCAGTTGTCGCATTCAGTCCGGACGCGCGTTGCGGAACGAGGGCGAGGTCTGGCGCTTTCTTGATCAGCTCGATGGAGATCTGGAAACCCTGCGTTGGAGCGAAACACTTCAGGCGCCGTGGCCCGAAGGAACTGACCCCGGTGGTCTTCGGGTGGCGTTCGTTGACTCCGGTCTGGCCTATGATCTGGAGATATTCCAAGACCAACTGGCACGAGACGCGAACGGGACGCCGCTGGGCTATGATTTCTGGGACCTTGACCCTTGGCCGTATGATGGGGACGTCGCGCGCGGGCCATTCCTGCCCATTCGTCATGGAACGGCTGTCGCATCGGTCTTCGTCCGGGAAGCGCCCGAAGCCGCTTTGCTTCCGTTTCGTTACCCGCGTCCGGATATGAGCCGTATGGGTGCGCTTGTGGAACGTGCGGTAAAGGCCGGTGCACGCATCCTCGCCATGCCTCTGGGAAGCCGAAAAGCAGACGACTGGACCGCTTTCGCGCAAGCGCTGGAGCAGCATGATATTCTGGCCATAGTGTCGGCCGGAAACGATGGGCGCGACATTGATCAGGACCCGGTCTATCCCGCGTCGTTGGATCTGGAACAGATGATCACCGTAACCTCGGCCGACGGGTTCGGAAAACTCGCTGAGGGATCGAACTGGGGAGGTCGGCATGTTGACGTGATGGTGCCCGCGGAACGTCTCGATATTGTGGACTTTCGCGGTGCAGGCGGCGTGGCCTCGGGGTCAAGCTATGCGGTACCGCGCCTCGCGGCGATGGCCGCGCGCATTCTGGCGACAGACCCATCGATGTCGATTGCCGAGCTGAAGGCACAAGTCCTTGCGCGCGCAGCACCCTCGCCCTTCGAGCGCGATGGGGTGCTGGCTGTGGGGTGGATCCCGGACCCACTCGCGGATTGACTTTACCGGCGAGGTGGCCGTGGTGGAGCTGCGTCGATGAAGCGCCGTGCGGCTTCCGCCTGCCTTGGATCGGCTGTCAGCAGAGCCTGATAGCCCGCCTCGGCCAGTTCTGGGTCTCCGCCCCAGACGCCTGATTGGATCGCAAATCTCAAAGCCTGCGGATCATCGGCGGCAATTTCTGTCAACCAGCGCGCGTGCTCTGTCATCTCCTCAAAGCGCGCGCCCAGCTGTAGGGAGACCAGAAGCGAGATGCGCGCATTGATGGAGTTGGGCACCTGATCGACAGCAGCCTGATGCAGAGCGACGGCACCATCGATGTCCCCGAGGCGCGCAAGGGTTCGCCCAGCTTCGAGCAGCTGACCCTGGTTTTGCGCGTTGCCGCAAGCATCGGCGACGGAAGTCGGGTCCGGCGCGCTGGCGGACAATAGATCGGCACAGCGCACGAACGCCTCGCCGAGTTGGCTGGTAATCGACGCAGCATCACCGTCTTCCTGCAACTCAAGCAAGACCTGCACATCGCGCAGCGGGATTGCCTCGAACCGGCCATCGCCACCACCCACAGCGATACCCGTTAACGCCCCATTGGCATCCACAAGCGCGCCACCGCTGACCCCCGGCTGCATACGTGCGCCTACGTGAACGCGCCCCAAAGGCGCACCTTCAGCTGGCGGCAGTAGCAACGGGCCCGGATCGAAGACACGCACTTCCTGGCGGGCGACATCCGCGCCGACCGCAAAGAACTCCGTGCTTTCCTGCAGAACCGCATCAAGCATCGGCACATATCCCTCCGCGGGCAGGCCGGTGATGTGGAGAAGCACCAGATCACCAGTGTAGGCTGACGGCACCACACGCGCCCCACGGGGGCCGTCCGGTGTGTAAACGACAGCATCGGGCCGATCGCCAATCACGTGCCGGTTTGTGACCAGCAGGTCTTCGGAAATCCGTGTGGCGCTGCCTAGCGGGTCGAAGGCCGAGATTGGGAACACGGCTTGCCGCATCAGGCAGACAGGTGTGGCGTGGGGACAATCGCCAAGCTGCTCGCTGGTGCCAGCCTGCTCGTCGATGCCTGCTTGTGGCGCTATCGGTAAAGATAAGGTCTGACGCGATCCGTCCCGCTCAATCGTCACTTCGACGCTGGAGGCGTCTTGCGGGACCAGAGCGAGCGCCGCAATGACATCCCGAGGCGCGTACACACGGCGGGGTCCGATAGTCACGATCAGGTCCCCTGATCGAACACCGGCCTGCGCGGCGGGTCCACCTGCTTCGAGCACTCGAACCTCGGGCGCCGCGATGCGCGCGAGGACGTCGCGATCTGGCAGAGCCAGCCGCCACCCGGGTTGCGGATAACGGACCGTTCCATCGTCGAGCAACGCTTCGCTGACACGTTCCAACAACAGAGCAGACACAGCGAAGTTCATGCCGATATTGGTCTCCGCGCCCGAGGCGAAAATCGCCGATATCATGCCGACCAACCGGCCTTCAGGATCCACAAGCGCCCCACCAGACGTACCGGGATTAGCCGCTGCATCGGTCTGCACAAAGTCTTCCACAGGGTTAAAGCCTGCATTGCTGACCCCCAGTGCCGAAACCACACCGCAAGTCACGGACAACCCAAAACCATAGGCATTCCCAATCGCGCAGACAGGATCTGCCAAGTCGGGATCGGTGGCAAAAATGATCGGAGGCAAATCCGCCTCAACCCGCAGAAGCGCGATGTCACTCGCTGCATCCTGCCCAACCAACTCGGCCGGCAGTACACGGCCATCCGAAAGCCGTACATCGATGCGATCTGCAGGTTCGATAACGTGCCACGCTGTGGCAACTATATTCGGGCGCAGCACTACACCGCTGCCCTCGGGTGCAACTCCAGGCGGTCCGCCGGTGCCGCCCTGCGCACGCCCCGGCCATACGGGCAGAACAGACACAACCGAGGCGAGCGTTTCGGGCGGCAAGGCTTGCGCGGGTTTGTCTGACCCCAAAACCAGCGCCGAAATCAAAATGGCAAAGACAGTTCCTTGAATGCAGCGCACGTCGGCTCCCCGGGTTCGTTGTTGCCGGTCAAGATGACCCTGTGGTGCACTCCAGGCAAGACCGCAACTGCTGATACTGCCAAGCCGCATGGAACGGAGAAGTCACAGCGGACAGAGCCAAATATCGCGCTGCGTGTGGGTCTCCGTTCCAATCTAACCGCACAGGCCAAACGAAAAAAAGGCGGCTCATAAGCCGCCTTGGTTGCTCTGTTGATGTGCCGCTTACCTCAGATGAGATCGCAACATCCAAGCAAATTTATCGTGAGTTTGGCCGCGTGCAATACACAGATCTTCGGTCAGTGTATCCCCATGCGATGCCGCCAACTCGCCAGCACCAGCCAGCGTGGCCGCGAGGGTCTCTTGCGCCACTTGCAGCGCCTTGACCATATCTTCTGCATTGGCGTGGCCGTCGTGCTCGGACACTTTCGAGCGCTGGAGCATGCCCGCGAGCGCGCCTTCGGCATGCCCGTCGAGCGCCTTGATCCGCTCTGCCAGATCGTCTTGCGCCGTAAAGTGGTCTTCGTAAATTTCCTGGAACAGGGTGTGGAGAGGACCGAAGGCCATTCCTGTTACATTCCAATGAAAATTCTGCGCCAGCATCGTGGTCACTGCAGTCTCGGCAACGCTTTGGTTCAGCGCTTCGACAATTGCGGCCTGCGCGTCTTGGGACAATGAGATCGCTGTTTGTGTCATATGGTTTCCTCTCAATACGGGAATTGCAGGTTGCAGACTGGCAACGTTGCCGACGTGTTGGATCCAGACATAGGCACCGAGAAACGAGTTGCCAAGCCTTTTTTAGAATTATTCTAAATTCGTCAGGTTTGGTCGTTCCTCAAAGCGCAGGTCCCCACGAGCAGCGTTATTGGCACCTATTGAAGAAACACCTCTAAACATCTGGTAGGATGATGTTTTTATCCTATGGAAACGCTCTGACCAGAGAGCTTAAGAGATAGAGACAAAGAGCCTTCATTGATCATCCAACGTCGAAGGACAAAGCTACGCGCCCCGCTTTGATGCATTGGATCGGCTTCGGCGAGCGAACGAGCCTCCTCCAATGACGCTGCGCTATAGATAATCAGACCCATCCCCTCCATCAGTGCTCCCGACTCATCCGAAACCGGCCCCGCTAGAAACAGCGCTCCCTTAGCTTCCTGCTCTGCCTGATAGGCCAAGTGCGCTGGCAGGTTTGCCTTCACTTTCTCCGGGCTTCCCGCCGGGGTCGACAGAACTGCATAGAGCTCATGCGCCAAGGCCCCTCTGCTTTTTGCCTGCGCTTTGTAGTCTTCCCATGCCGGCATTTTCTATTTCCTCCCATAGCTGACATAAAAATCGATTTTATTTGACTTCGTGAATTTTTATCGTCAAAAAAAGACTCGATCAAGAGGGAGTGACCGATGCGGTTTCTGGTGGGAACGGTAAAGAGCAATCAAAGCGTGTTTGCTGTCGATGGGGAGCTGGCAACAGACTTGACCGCACTTCTGCCCGAGGTCGGAAACGACCTGTCGGCGCTGACTAACGCGCCCGACCTTGTTGCTAAGGCCCGAGGGTTGGTCGGGGAAGGCCCGCAGACTGCAGTGAGCGACATCACCCCTGCGCTGCCCATCCAAAACCCCGGGACGATCATTTGCCTCGGTCTGAACTACATCGAGCATATTAAAGAAGGCGGGTATGACATTCCCGACTACCCGGCCCTCTTCATGCGCGGGCGCAATTCGATCATGGCTTCCGGCGCGCCAATGGTACGCCCAGCATGCTCTGAGACGCTGGATTATGAAGCCGAACTGATGCTGATCGTCGGCGAAGGTGGGCGCCACATTCCCGAAGAAAAAGCGCTGGAGCATGTTTTCGGTTACACGACTTTCAACGATGGGTCAGTTCGGGAATACCAGCGTAAAACCCACCAGTGGACGCCCGGTAAGAATTTCGACGACACAGGAGCGATAGGCCCCGTTGTTGTAACTCCCGATGAAGTTCCCGCTGGCGCAAGCGGGCTGAAAATCGAAAGCCGCGTTGGCGAGGAAGTGCTTCAATCCTCGAACACCTCCAACATGATCTGGGGAGTGGCAAAAACCCTTTCGATTATTTCCGAGTACACCACTCTGGAACCTGGCGATCTGATCGCGCTTGGCACACCACCGGGCGTCGGTCACGCGAAAAAGCCCGGGCCCCGTTGGTTGCGGCCCGGAGAAGTGATCGAGGTGGAGATCGAGGGGATCGGCATCTGCGTGAACCCGGTTGTTGACGAAGCGGCTTCGGCCTCAAAAACGGCGGCAGAGTAATGGGCGAAGGTGCTGAAAAACTTGAAGGTCTGAGGCAACGGGCGCAGGACGCAGTACGGTCATTGCGCTCACGCAAAGCAACGCTGGATGATGACTCGATCGATCTGATCCTGCGCGATGCAAGGTCCCACTATGCGTGGACAGATCGCCCTGTGAGCGACGAATTGCTGCGCACCCTGTTCGAGATCACGATAGCCGGGCCGACCAGCATGAACACCTGCCCCGCCAGGTTCCTCTTCGTGCGTAGCGAAGAGCAGAAAGATCGCCTGGCCAAATCGCTGAAGCCAAAGAACGTCGAGAAGATGCGCTCGGCCCCCGTGACAGCGATCATTGCCTGGGACCCCCTATTCTGGCAGAAGCTCGACTTCCTGTTCCCGCATGAGGACCGGAAACCGATGTTCGAAGGCAAAGAAGCACATTGCCACGACACGGCGTTCCGCAACTCCACTCTGCAAGGCGCGTATTTCATGATCGCAGCCCGCGCGATGGGGCTCGATGTGGGTGCGATGTCTGGTTTTTCGAACCAAATTGTTGATGAAGAATTCTTCGGAGAGAACGGTTGGAAGTCCAACTTCCTGTGCAATATCGGTTACGCCGATGAAACCGCGCTCTTCCAGAAGCTGCCCCGTTTCGATTTTGACGATGTGTGTGAGATCGTGTGAGGATGCATGGCGGTTCGTGAGAAAACCACCGTACGTTTGAAAGCCGAAGCTCAGTGTACCTCCCATTCACGAGCTCAGATTTCGGTCAGAGATCTCAGTTTTGACATCGACGAACCCATCGAACGGGGCGGCACAAATCTTGGCCCGACGCCTACCGATACGGCGCTCGCGGCTTTGGCTGGCTGTACAAATGTAATCGGCCATAAATGCGCCAACAGACTTGGTGTTGATATCGGAGATTTACAGATCAAACTGTCTTGCGAGTTTGACAGGAGAGGTGTCACACTCGCGGAGGAAATCGACACGCCTTTCGTCGCGATTGACCAGACGGTGCTCTGGTCGGGAGGCGCGAGCGAGGCGGAAGTACAGGCCGTGGCAGTAGAAGTGGAGAAATACTGCCCCTTGGCCAAGCTGTTTGCTGGGTCCGGCACGCAGCTCAGAACAACGTGGACCAAAGCCTGAATTACAGGCGATATTTTTGGGAGGAAGATACATGATCGGACTGATGACACGCCGCACTGTAATGGCGGCACTTTTGGCGGGAGCCACCGCGCTTCCGGCGGCGGCCACAGAGACGATTAAGGCTGTGGTGATCGACGGCTATCCGGCGCGCGCACTTTGGGTCAAGGAATTCACGAACTTCTTCATCCCCGAGGTGGACAAGAGGCTCGCAGAGACCGGCAATTACAAGATGGACTGGCAGGAAAGCTATGGCGGTACCATCGTGAAGCCGAAAGGCGTGCTTGAAGGCGTGAAGCTGGGTTTGGGCGATATTGGGATCGTCACCACCATCTTCCACAGCTCCAAGTTACCAAGTCAGGGTATATCGGCTGTCACGCCGTTTGTCGCTGCGGATTCGCGCGCGGTAGCAAAGGCCGTTGACGAAATTGCCAAGGAATACCCGGCAATGCAGGCCGAGTTTGATGCACAAAACCAAGTCTATCTCGCCACGGGCGTGGTTCTCGATACCTATCAGGTGTTCTCGCGCGAGAAGGTCGAGAGCCTCTCAGACCTCGAAGGCCAGAAGATTGCCGGCGCGGGAATGAACCTGCGCTATCTCGAAGGGATCGAAGGTGCCGCAGGCGTGCGCGGCGGTCTGACCGACTTCTACAACATGGTTCAGACGGGCCTTGTAGATCATGCGATGCTGTGGCCGGAAGCCGCCAAAACCTTCAAGATCGCCGAAGTGGCGCCGTACATGTTGAAGGCGGATTTGGGCGCAGTGAACTCCAAGACGATTACCGTGAACAAGGACTATTGGAACAAGCTGCCTGATGAAGTGAAAGACGTTCTGCAGGAAGTAGCAGTTGCCTATCGCGACCACGTCGCGGGTATTGCCATGGACCGCGCCGAAGCGAGCCGTGAGGCCTATGTCGCGGACGGCGGCACCATCGTTGAGATGAGCGCCGAGGACCGCGAAGCATGGGCCCGTGCCATGCCGAACATCGCGGCCGAGTGGGCCGAAGGTCTGGATGCCGCCGGTCAGCCGGGCTCCGAAATGCTCGCCGCCTATATGGGCAAGCTGAAGGATGCCGGGTTCGAGCCGGTCCGCGACTGGGCCGACGACGATATGACGAACTAAACCACGTCAAAGGCCCCGATGACCCCCTTCGCCAAACTTGCCAGCGGCATCGCCATGGCGGCCAATGCCGCTGGCACCTTCGTCGTCATCGCCCTCATTGCGGTCGTCAATTACGACATCATCGCGCGGGGGCTCTTCAACAAACCCTTTCTTGGCGCCGTCGAAGTCGTTCAGTTCTCCATGGTGCTGATCGTATTCCTGCAGTTGCCCGACGTGATCCGGGTCGGCAGACTAACCCGCTCCGACGGGTTTCTCAGCCTGATGCGGGCGCGCCGCCCGGCTGTCGGGCGCAAACTGAGCCAGGCCATTGATCTGGTCAGCGCCATCTTCATGGTTTTGGTTGCCATTGCGATCTGGCCGGAATTTCTGGAAATGTGGGAAAGCAAGGACTTCTTCGGTGTGCCCGGTGTTTTCACCGCGCCGTGGTGGCCGGTCAAGCTTGTGATCTTCCTCAGCGCCTGCCTGTGCACAGTCCATTTCTTGTTGCACATCTTCACCCAGACAGGGGACGCTACCCCGCATGAGGAAAGCGGCTCATGACGCCTGTTGAAATTGGGCTCGTCTCGATCGTCGCGATCATCACGCTGATTTATCTGGGCGTCTACATCCCGATCGCTTTGGGCCTGGTCAGCTTTCTTGCGATCTGGATCATGCGCGACAGCATGGATTTGTCCTTTGCGCTGCTGAAGATCGCCATTGGCGACAGCGCAATGGAATACACCTTTGCCACCATCCCGCTGTTCACCTTTATGGGTCTGATCGTATCCAAGGCCGGGCTTGGCGCCGATATCTACTCGGTCATGAACCAAGGCTTCCGCAGGATCACCGGTGGGATTGGCATGGCCACCGTCGGTGCGAATGCCGTCTTTGCGGCCGTGACCGGGTCTTCCATCGCCTCGGCGTCGGTGTTTTCAAAGATGTCCGTGCCCGAGATGCTACGCCACAAATACAACCCGCGCTTTGCCGTGGGCGTAGTCGCGGGAAGCTCGGTTCTGGGCATGATCATCCCCCCCTCGGCCATGCTGATCATCTACTCCTTCGTGGCTGAGCAATCCGTTGGCGAGATGTTCCTCGCGGGTGTCGTACCGGGGCTGCTGTTGGCCGCGGCCTACGTGCTGGCCATCTGGTTCATGGGAAAGTTTACCCCCGGCTTCGTGGGTGGCGAGAAGATCGAGGACGGCGATCTGATGCCGTGGTCCGAGATCGCGGTGAAAACCCTGCCGATCCTCGTCCTTATCTTTGTCGTGTTGGGCGGGATCTACGCGGGCTGGACAACGCCGGTGGAAGCCGGGGCAGCCGGCTCATTGCTGGGCATTCTGATCGCCGCAGCAAGGGGCCGTATCAACCTGAAATCCTTCTGGGAAACTGTGATCGAGACCGGCCATATCACAGCCGCCATCCTGTTCCTGATCACCACCGCGTCGATGTACGCACGGATGTTAGGCCTTGCTGGATTGCCGAACGAGCTTCAGACCATCCTCGCTGCCAATGAATTTTCCTTCTTCTGGATCATGTTCCTCCTGGTCGTATTGATGTTGTTTCTGGGCACGATCCTGGACACAGCGTCGATCATCCTGATCGTGGTGCCGCTGTTCCTACCGCTGATCGACTCGATGGGCCTGAGCCTTGTGTGGTTCGGCATTGTCGCCGTGGTTGCCGCCGAGATCGGGCTGTTGACCCCGCCGCTGGGCCTCAGTTGCTTCGTCATCAAGGCGACGCTCGACGACGACCGTATCAAACTGAAGGACGTTTTCCTCGGCGCCCTGCCCTTCGCCTTCGTCATGCTGCTGGTGCTGATCCTGCTGATCCGCTTCCCGGCGCTCAGTCTTGCCATCCTGAATTGAGGAGAGACCCATGCGGAATGTCACGAAAGACAATCTCACCGAGGTTTTCGACAGCTATTTCGGGCCGGATACCGACCCGCGTTTTAAAGAGGTCATGAATACACTGGCAAAGCATCTGCATGCCTTTGCCAAAGAAGTGGAGCTGACCCACGCGGAATGGGATCGCGGGATCGCGTTTATGGAGCGGATGACCGAATTCACAACGAAGGAGCGGCACGAGTTCGTCCTGCTGTCCGACGTGATGGGGCTGTCGTCGCTTGTGGACATGATCAACTCGGTACCGGGTGGCACGAGTTCTTCTGTGCTGGGCCCCTTCCATGTCTCAGGTTCTCCGACCATCCCGATCGGCTTCGACATGAAGCGGCATTATCCCGGACCGGTCTTGCTGGCCACCGGGGTTGTACGCAGCTTGGACGGCACGCCGATTGAAGGCGCAGAGCTGGATATCTGGCAGACGGCGCCCAATGGCCTCTATTCCAGTCAGGATGAAGAGCAGGACACGTACTCCTTCCACGGCATCCAGTACACTGATGCAGACGGCCGTTATGCCTTCACGACCGTTAAACCCGTCAGCTACGAAGTGCCCACCGACGGGCCCGTCGGGGACATACTAAATGCAGCAGGACGGCATGCATGGCGGCCCTCGCACCTGCACTTCATCGCGAAGGCGCCGGGGCACCGTACCCTTGTGAGCGAGGTGTTCGCGGAAGATGATCCGTACCTTGACGAAGACGCCGTGTTCGGCGTCCGCTCAGACCTGATCATGCGCTACGAGGAACAACCAGCAGGCACGTTCCCGGAGGAGGGGTTTGACCTGTCTGGCAAGGTCGACGACCCTTGGCTCAAGGTTGAGTTCGACCTGACCCTCGTCCCCGAGAGCTAAGTCAGCGACCCGCTGCCCACCAAGCCCGACAGGAACGCACCGGTCATTTTGTAGTGGTTAAGAAGCCGCTCACTTGCGGTGTCGACATCCCTCGCGATGGCGGCGTCCAGAATGCCCTTGTGCTCGTCTCCGACATCGCGGCGCTGGTAGTTCAGTGCGTTACCCGCCAGAAACCGGTATCGGATGTTCAGGTCATAGAGCTGCGAACAGAACTTCAGCAGGATGGGCGAGGCCGCGTTGGCCAGAAGCGCCATGTGAAATTCTTTGTGAAGCTGCTCGAAACTATCGCTTTTTGCGTCCTTCGCACGCTGCATGCGGTGATGGGCCAGAACGATGCCCTCCTCCCATGCCTCATCTGCTTTCTCGATACTCTCCCGCAGTGCGAGGTCTTCGAGCGTGCAGCGCAGTAACAGAATTTCCTCGAAATTGTCGGCGCTGATTTCAGCGGTCCGGAAGCCCCGCTGATCGATCCGCTCCACAAGGTTGTCGGAGGTGAGCAGGCTCAGCGCTTCCCGGATTGGGGAGGCCCCGATATCGAGCTTCTGGCGCAATCCGTCGATCTTCAGTTTTTCCCCGGGTTTGAGCACGCCGGTCACGATCATCTGGCGCAGCAACTGATAGGCCCGCTGGGTGGCGGATCCTTCGTTCGGCGTTGTATCGAACTCCATCACGTTCATGCGCATCCCTTTCCGGCCGTTATAGCGATCATATACTCTTCAAACCTGTAAAATCGATGTTTCTTTGCCTTCTCAATCTGTATTGTCAGCCCCGTAGTGGTCTTTCCTCTATCGTTTTGGAGCTCGGAGGTTCATCCCGTTTCGAAAACCGCCAATGCACGAACATCAGGACGAGCGCTGTTCCCCCTGCCACCAGCCACACCATGTCTGCTTTCATCATCAGAAGCACCGCCAGCCCGAGCCGGCACGCGATTTCCCAGAGTGCGAGCCGTCGCCGGTCATAGGCCGACAGTGCCGAAGACAGCAGATAAAGCGCGAGCACCAATCGCCCGAGAAGCAACAGGAAGGCGCCCAGATGGAGTTCACCATCATACCCTTCCAGAAACCCGTTCCCGCCCGGCGATTGCGGATCGATAGTCGCCTCGGGAATTAATAGAAGCTCCGGGTGGAAGGCGAAGATGAACGGCACAACGAACATCACGATGCCAGATTTGACGGCAGAAAAGGCCGTTTTCATGGGATCGACTTTGGTGATGGTCGCCGCCGCAAAGGCCGCAAGCGCGACAGGCGGTGTGATCGCGCTGGCCACCGCGAAGTAGAAGATGAACATATGCGCGGTGAACAGCGACAGCCCGAGGCCTGCGAGGACAGGCCCCATGAGCAGCGCCGCGTTGATATAGGCAGGGACCGCGGGCATCCCCATGCCCAGCAACACGGCCAGAAGCATTGTCAGCAACAGGGCCACAAACTGGAACATGGCTGACCCGCCGCCCCCAAGATCGAGACTGTTCAGCCACGCCAGCACGTCGAGCGACAGGAACACCGGAAGCCCTGTGAAAGACAGGCAGAAGTCGATGATCGAGACGGCGAGGAACATCAGGTAGAGCGTGGAGATCAGCATCCCTGCATCTGAGAGCGCATCGACGATCTTGCGCGGTCTGGCACGAACCTCTGGGTCCAGAAACAACAGGACCAGCAGCAACATCACCGCCCACCATCCGGCCGCCCCGGCAGACCCGGCAGAGTTCTGTATCGCCTGTTGAAACCAACTAAGGCTTTGCACCTGACACCCGGCATCTGAAACGACACGCTCAGCCCCAAACACAGCGCCGAGCACCCCGCACCCAACCGCATCTTTCGGGGTCAGCAAAAGCGCAAGGATCAGCAAGATCGGTCCGAAGATCATCAACAGATTCAGGTAATCCTGCCGATGCAACACCATATCGTCGGTGATCTTGCCAATTGCTGTGATGCCCTGTTTGCGCGACTGAAAAACAGCCGACAGGAACAGGCAGAAGAAATAGGCCATGGCAGGGATGATCGCCGCGACGATCACGCTGGAGTATGGGATTGCAGTCAGCGAGGCGAGCACGAAGGCCGCCACCCCCATCACAGGTGGCATAATCGACCCGCCTGACGACGCCGCAGCCTCGACCCCACCGGCAAAGACCTTCGAAAACCCGCGTTTCAGCATCATCGGGATCGTCAGCACGCCCGTGGACAGAACGTTCACAATCGGCCCGCCAGAGATCGTGCCAAACATTGCCGAGGACACGATGGCGGCGTGCGCGGGTCCGCCGCGCAAATGTCGCGTCCATCGGAAGGCCAGCTTGATCAGAGACCGCCCTCCGGCCGAGCTTCCAAACAGAGAGCCGAGCACGAGATACGGGAAGATCGTGTTGAGCACGATATCCATGAAACGGCCCAAAAGGCCCGAGGAGTTGTTTACAAGAACATCGTGCACTCGGGGTCGGCCATCGGCCAGCATCCGGGGTTCGCCAGCTAGCTTGGTGACAAAGTACTTGTTGATGTCGTCGACGCCGTAAAAGTACCACACGAGCACTGTGAGGATCGTGTAGGCGGAAACCAGAATAGCAACAAGAACAAGGGGTAAGCCCCAGACTTTGATGTTGTAGGCAAGGAAAACAACGATCGCGAGTCCGACGATCAGGACGAGCCATCCCCCAGTGGTATTCACACATTGGGGGTCCTCGACCGTCGTTGGCGCTGGCAGGCCGAGGCTTTCGTTAAAAGCTGCTGCCGCGGCCAGACTTTCCGAGATCAACCGCGCGCGGTCGCCGGTGATCCTGTCGATCAGACAGATCGACTCCATCTCGACGAGATAGGTAAGCGAGACGGTGAACGCCATTGCGACGAAAGCGATGTCAAGGGCCAGACCGAAAGCCCGCCTGCCCGGAGATTTGTCTTGCCAACCGCGCCAGATGGAATGCTTGAGCGCGACGATCAGCATCATCAGTGCAAAAAAGGTCGGGTAGAACCATTCGAACGGAAACTTGCGAAACTGGGCCCCGTCCTGCCCGATCAGGTCCGCGGCCCATCTGTCGTACCCCGGAATACCGGGCGTCGAATTGACGAGTCCGATCAGGACCATCCCCACTGACAAGGCGTAAAGGAGCTTCATCGCGAAGCTCCTTTCACCATCAGCAGAGAGTGCTGCATCAGTCATGGATTTGTCCGCTACAACACGCAGCGCCGGAACAGAGTACTGCCAGCGCTGCGGCGTAAGCCTTACTTCGCACAATCAGGCAGCGCGTACCCGGCCTCTTCCCACGCCGCGACCGCGCCGGGATGGTACTTGATCGGGTTTGGTCCGCACATATCGGTCAATTCTGTATCAGTTTCACCATGCCAGACCGACGGCATGAAGGGTGCCTTTGCAAAGTAGATAGACTCGATGTTCTCTATGAAGGCCGCCGTCAGCGCCTTAGCAAGATCGAAATCCATGTTCACGTTGACGATGTCACCGCCAACAGTGCCGGGGCTGCGATAGGTCTCGTCCTCAGAGACGACGGTGACACCGCCGGTGTATCCCATATCCGCAATCGGCATGGAGAAGGCGACGGTCCCGGGAAGACCTGTGATTTTCTGGAACCCTTCCCCTTCGAAGGTATCGCGCGGCATCGAAAAGATCGTCATGTCGCCAGACGAGAGCGCGGCTGACACCCGCGGATCAGGAAAGTCCAAAGGCACTACAAAAGCATCTGCCGAGCCGTCCTGGATCGTCGACTGCATCTGGCCCCAGTTTACCTGGATGCCAGTATAGCCCGTGCCGTCTTCAAGGCCGGTCACGGTCTGAACCAGAAGCCGGGCATTTGTCAGCGCCGCGCCGCGCGGTGGACCGTTCAAAAGGGTTTTTCCCTCCAGACCGTTCCAGCCATCGATGTTCGAGCTGTCATAGGCAAATAGGCCCTGAGCCGAAATCCGGTAGGTATAGAGGACCGCCAGATTGCTGGCGAGGTCTGCACCTTCTTCCGCGCCAAGTCCCGCGTAAGGACCGACGCCTCGAGACAACAGAAACGGCAGGATGAAGGGCGCTGCCGCAATATCAGTATTACCTTCAGCCACGTTCTGGACCGAATTTGTGAGCGTTTGTCCGGATGTCACCTGAATATCCGCCACGCCTGCTTTCGCGGCCGCTTCAGACAGAGAGATGATCGAGATCCCCGGCGCCGTGTTCGGACTGGATGTCTCGGCTGTCAGGATGGTTTGCGCGTGCAAGCTCGACGCGACACAAAGAGCGGCAGAGATCCCCGCGATGATTGTCCGTGACATCATGTTCCTCCCAGATGATGTTTTTTTGACCGCGGCTCCCAAACACCTAACTGTTCCCCCTGAACCGCGGAAATATCGATTTTATTCTTGCTAAGTAACTATTAGCTAGATTATGGAAGGTTTCAATGCCTGAGCTGAAGCTTTTTGTTGCGCCGAATACCTGCGCCAGAGTTCCAACCATCGCCTTGGAAGAGGCTGGAGCGGACTTCGAGACCGAACTTGTGCGCGTGAAACTGAACCAACAGAACTCACCAGAGTTTCTAAGGCTCAACCCGAAAGGCAAGGTGCCGACGCTGTTGATAGATGGGGAGCCTCTGACCGAGAACGTCGCGATCCTGAGTTGGATCAATCAGGCGTTTCCGGCCTCGAACCTCTTGCCGAAAGCGTCCAGCGAGCTGGAAAAACTCAAGCAAATCGCTGATCTGGCTTTCTTCGCGGGCACAGTACACCCGACGGTGACTCGCGTGGCGATGCCGGTGAAGTTCATTGAAGACAAGGAGCTGTCCTTCGAAATAGTCAGGCCGCTTGGCATCGAAGCGATGAACAAGATCATGGATATGATCGAAGGCCGGCTGGACAACGGACCCTGGTGGTATGGCGAAGCGTGGTCCGTTCTCGACGCCTATCTGTTCTGGGTATGGGGGCGAATAACAGGTGTCGGCTATCCACCGGACGGCTATCCGAACATTCAAAGACACCACGAGTTGAGTAAAGCCCGCCCTGCCGTGCAAAGGGCCATGGCGCGCGAAGCGAAGAACATCGAAATACTCAAGGCCGAGGGGCACTATATCGCGCCGCGCTGAGGCAGCGCGTACAGGTCTGGAATGGGGCGGGACCAATGAACGTACTTTGGATTATGGCCGACCAGCTGCGCTGGGATTATCTCAGTTGCTTCGGGGCCACCCACATCGACACGCCCCATCTCGACCGACTGGCCGCGAAAGGCGTGCGCTTCAACCGCGCTTACGTCCAATCCCCGATCTGTGGCCCCAGCCGGATGAGTTTTTACACTGGTCGCTATGTCCGCAGTCACGGCGCAACGTGGAACGGCTTTCCGCTTCGGGTGGGTGAGCCAACGCTCGGGGATCATCTGCGAGAGATCGGTGTGACCAGCACCCTCGTTGGCAAGACCCATATGCGCGCCGATGAAGAAGGTATGAAACGGCTTGGGATCGAGCCTGAAAGCACGATCGGCGCTTTGGTCAGCGAATGCGGGTTCGAAGTTTTTGTGCGCGACGACGGCACCAACGCTGCAACAGACAAGAACCGCCACGCGGAAGACTATGAGCAATACTTGCGCGAGCACGGCATGGGGGGCGACACACCTTGGGAGGAATGGGCGAACACGGCCATCGGTCCGGACGGAAAAAAGAAATCAGGGTGGCTGCTGGAAACAGCGCCACTGCCCGCCCGGGTTCCTAAGGAACATTCCGAGACAGCTTGGCTGACAACGCGCGGGATCGAGTTCATGGAAGCCCAGGGCGACGCGCCGTGGCTGTGCCATCTGAGTTATATCAAGCCGCACTGGCCCTATCTGGCCCCTGCCCCTTACAACGACATGTACGGCGTCTCTGACCTTCCGCCCGTGAACCGGCGGGAGGGTGAACACACCCATCCGCTGATGCAGTCCTGGGCCAACACGCGCATCTGCAAGAGCTTTGCCCGGGACAACGTCCGGGAGATCGTGGCACCAGTTTATTTGGGGCTGATCAAGGAACTCGACGACAATATTGGGCGGCTCTTCGACTATCTCGAACGCAGTGGCCGCATGGAAGACACGATGGTCGTTTTCTGCTCGGATCACGGCGACAACATGGGCGATCACTGGCTGGGTGAGAAAGACCTTTTCTACGACTGCTCAGCGCGCATTCCCCTGATCGTCTACGATCCGCGTGCGGAGGCCGATGCGCAGCGCGGCACAAACACGGACGCGCTTGTCGAGGGCATTGACCTCGCCCCGACATTTCAGGAGTTCTTCGGCGGTCCCGCGAAACCGCATATCTTTGAGGGCAAGTCATTGCAGCCGCTGCTGCACGGAGAGACCACAACTTGGCGGGACTGTTGCATCTCCGAGTATGACTATGCGACGCGGGACGCGCGGCAAGCTGTGAATATCGATCAAAGTGATGCGCGATTGGTCATGGTCTTCGACGGACGGTGGAAATACGTCCATGTCGAAAAGATGCGCCCGATGCTCTTCGACCTCGAAACTGACCCTGAAGAATTGCACGATCTCGGTGAAAGCCCCGCCCATCAGGACCAGATTGAGCGGCTGAAAGCCCGCCATTTCGAGTGGGCGCGCCAGCACCATACCCGGATTACACGCACGCCCGAGATCATCGAGAAGATGGCCGCCACGCGCGAACCCGAGGGCATCTATATCGCCTACTGGGATCAGGAGGAGCTGGAAGCCAACGGCCTCAAGATGCCACCGCATATCGCAGACTAGTGCGCCGGGGTAGGATCGTCCCCAAAAACCTTTAGGTCAGGGCAGCATTGGCCTTGTCACAGTTCAGGCCGAGCGCCGCGAACACGTCATCAAAGCAAGCGCGCAGGTCTGCGACACTGGCCGCTGTGGCCGCAACGTAGAAGTCCGGTCGCAGAATGAAATAGCTGGCGCCTGTTTCTGCCATCCAGTCGCGGTAGAAGGTGTCGAGTTCCTGAATATCGTAGTTCGCACCATCACGCCCAATGGACAAGACACGTCCCCCCAATCTGGACAACGCTTCAGATTGATCCGGGCGCAGGATGCCATCGACATTTTCCTCATAGCCAATGACGAACCACCCACTACCAACAGCCTGATCAAACCGGTCCTCACGCCCATTGCAGCGGACACGTCCCTGCGGTGCAAGCTCTCCCGCAGAAGCTGTGTCCGCGCACCAGGCGCCTGGCCCAAGTTTGACAAGGTCGCCCGTTATCGGCGCGTTCCCCCGCGCTGCGAGGTCTGCCTTCATCCGTGCGTCTCTCGCAGCCGCTTCATCAGGGTCGGTAATGCAAATGATCTCACCCAGGTCCTGGCTGAACTGGATGTAATGCTGAGCGTGGGACATGCGTTCGCTCTCATAGCTGTTCAACGCGGTCGGCGGGAGCGTTCCATCCAATATCGCAGAAAGACGCCAGCCCAGCGCGAAGGCATCCCGTAGTCCTGCGCACATCCCCTCCCCGGCGAAAGGAGGCATCAAATGCGCGGCGTCGCCGGCGATCATGCAACGCCCGGAAAGCCAATTCGCCGCCCAGCGCGCTTGAAATCTGTAGACTGCACTCCGCTCCAGCACTGCGTTTTCGGGCGTGATGCCCCAGGGTTCGAGCAAAGACCACGCGTTTTCGGGTTTTGCGATCTCCGTGGAATCCTCGGACGGCAGCACCATAAACTCCCAACGTCGGCGACCGGGACCGCCTGGAACAAGCGTGGTCGGTCGGCGCGGGTCACACAGCTGCCACTGGGCTGGCGACATTGTGAAGCCTGTTTCGGGCACCACATCAAGGATCAACCAATCGAAAAAATACCCCTTGTCGACCAGTTCCAGACCAAGACTTTCGCGCACGAAACTGTTCGCCCCATCCGCTCCAACCAGGTACTGGGCGCGGATCGTCTGCTGACGCTTACCGGTTTCTGTATCGGCGATACCGAGCACTACACCATCCGCATCCTGCGCAAGACTGTGTCCCGTCCAACCACGCAGGACTGTCACCGAAGGTAATGCCGTCGCCATCTCCATTAATCGTGCTTCCAACTCTGGCTGGTTAAACCAGTAGGTCACATGCCAGCCGGACGGCGACAGGCTCTCCCAGTCAACAATCTGCAGGTTCTCCAGTGCAGCGTTCTTCCAGTAATAAAGTTCTTTATGGTTCTCAAAGGCTGGATCTGTGTCGCAATCGATACCAAGAGCTGCCAGAATACGGGCGACTTCGTGGTCCATCGTGACCGCTCTCGGTCTGTCGTAAATCTCTGGCCATCTTTCGACCAGAACAACCTTTTTGCCCTCCTGACCCAGTAGGATTGCCAGCAGAATACCAACGGGTCCGGCTCCGACAATTGCGACATCTGTGGTGCGAGCCGAAGCTCTTTGCTTCTGCATTTTCAATCCTTCAGGTTCGCGCCCCGCTGCGGGCTCGGCATGAGACCTAAACGGTGCGGGACACACAGACTCTATATGACCAAAATACCAAGCACATGGAACAGGATCGGAGCTTCACACTCTGGAACCAGTTAGCACTGCCGGGACCACAGTTCTCAGGCGGACAGGCGCGATCCAGCCGCGACGCATGGCGCCATGCACCTCCAGTCTCGGGCGGCATCGCGTTTGAACGTCTTTTGTGCCTCTCTTCGGTGCTACCTGTTGCAGCCGCGCTTTAGGTCGCAAAACCGTTCGCTTCTGTCGTTCCTGTTGAGTGACAAAATAGCGCGGCCCCGCTATAACTTGAGGCCGCGTATGCTGCAGTACACAAAGCAGCTTTCAGCCTGCGCCAGACCGCATACCCGAAAGGCTCCGTGCAAATGGACCAGTTCGCACCAGCTCCGTTCAAGCGCCGCGACCCCTCGCTTCCAAAAGGCCGTCAGGTGAGCGACGCACATGTCGAACGTGTTGCTCAGGTTTTGGGAGACCTGCCGCGTCGTCGGGACCTTGTCATCGAGGCGCTGCATCTGTTTCAGGACAGTCAGGGGCACATCTCGGCCGCCGATATCACAGCACTGGCCGAGCTGTTCCGTATGGCGCCGGTTGAGGTGTTCGAAGTCGCAAGCTTTTACCACCATTTTGATGTCGTCAAAGAGAATGAGACGCCGCCTCCCCCGGTCACGATCCGGGTCAGCACCTGCGTGTCCTGCGAGATGGCAGGCGCTTACGAGCTGATCGACGCGCTCAGAGACGCGGTAGATCCAGCACAGGTCCGCGTTATGGAGTCCCCCTGCATCGGACAGTGCGACGGCGCACCGGCGGCCCTTGTGGGCAAACAAATCGTACGCCACGCCACGGTGGAAACGCTACTGCAGGCTTCGGTCACTGATCTGGGCCGTCCACAAATACCTGAGTATGAGACCCTCGCACAATACCGCGCCGCGGGCGGATATGGCATCCTCGCCAAGATCGTGTCGGAGGAGATCAGCCCGGAGGAGGCGATCGCCACGATGTCTGCTGGAGGGCTGCGCGGACTGGGCGGCGCCGGGTTCCCGGCTGGCAAGAAATGGGGCTTTGTGCGCGGATATGCAGGCCCTCGTCTGATGACGGTGAACGGGGACGAAGGCGAACCGGGCACGTTCAAGGACCGCTGGTGGCTTGAAAAACACCCGCACCGAATGCTCGAGGGGGCGCAAATCGCCGCCCATGTGGTCGGATGTGAGCGCATTTACATCTATATGCGGGACGAATACCCGCAGATCCTCGAAATCCTGCGGCGCGAAATCGACGCCTTGGAGCAAGCCGGGCTCTGCCCGGTTCCCTTTGAGCTCCGCCGTGGGGCTGGCGCCTATATCTGCGGCGAGGAAAGCGCCATGATCGAGTCGATTGAAGGCAAGCGGGGCCTGCCAAGGCACCGCCCGCCCTACATCGCCGAAGTTGGCCTATTTGGCCGGCCCACCCTAAACCACAACGTCGAAACACTGCTTTGGGTTCCGCAAATCCTTGAGCATGGAGCGGAGTGGTTCGCCGCTCAAGGATGGACGAACGCAAACAAAGGCATGCGGTCGTTTTCGGTTTCTGGGCGCGTGAAAAAACCAGGCGTCAAGATGGCGCCCGCCGGCATTCCGCTGATCCGCCTGATCGAAGACTATTGCGGCGGGATGGAAGATGGCCATGAGCTTTATGCGTTCCTTCCCGGCGGTGCATCAGGTGGGATTCTCCCGGCGCATATGGCCGACCGCGCGATGGATTTCGGCACATGGGAGCAGGAAGGCGGCTTCATCGGCTCGCACGCGGTGGTGATCCTCAGCCAGCAGGACAGCGTGCGACAGGCCGTGCTGAATACGATGCGGTTCTTCAAACACGAAAGCTGCGGCCAGTGTACCCCTTGCCGATCCGGTACGGACAAAATGGTGCGGATGTTGGAGGCACGCGAGAAAAACCCGGAGCTGTTCAACGATCTACTGACCGTGATGCGCGACAGTTCGATCTGCGGGCTTGGTCAGGCGGCAGGCAATTGCGTCGCCCACCTGATGAAGCACTTCCCTGAGGAGTTCTCGTCATGAGCCTCGATGTAGCCAATATCGGTCGCGTCACATTCACGCTGGACGGCGACGAGGTTACGGCCTTTGCGGGCGAAACGATCTGGGATGTCGCACAGCGCCTTGGGACCCATATACCCCACCTGTGCCACAAGGACGTACCAAACCTGCGCTCGGACGGAAACTGCCGCGCCTGTGTGGTGGAGGTTGAAGGGGAACGGACGCTTGCGGCCTCCTGTCTACGCAGACCCAGCGAAGGCATGGTGGTCAGTACGGCCAATGCGCGAGTTCAGAAGAACCGCGAGATGGTTTTCGAACTTTTGGCTTCCGATATGCCGGTCCGCGACCAGAGCCCGGACCCCGACAGTCATTTCTGGCACCAGTTCGATCTCGTTTCGCACAGCAGCGAACAAGGTGGTAAAGCGACTGGAGCCCCCCGCTATCAAGGCAGCCGTCCCGGCGCGCAATCTGAGATACCCGTCGACAGCATTTTCCACGACGCCTCTCACCCTTCGATCGCCGTGAACATGGATGCCTGCATTTCCTGCGGCCTGTGCGTCCGCGCCTGCCGCGATGTGCAGGTGAACGACGTTCTGGGGATGGCTGACCGTGGCATGGCGACAGTCCCAGTGTTTGACATCAACGATCCCATGGGGCTTTCGACCTGCGTGGGGTGCGGAGAATGTGTTCAGGCCTGCCCGACCGGGGCTTTAATGGAAAAGACCCTTCTCGATGCGACAGCACGCACCCGCGAGGTCTACACCGACGAAGTCAGAAAATCCGTCTGCCCGTTTTGCGGCGTAGGCTGTCAAACTGAGGTCAGCGTCAAAAGCAACGACATTGTCAAAGTCGACGGCCGTGGCGGCCCGAGCAATCGGGGCAAGCTTTGCATCAAGGGACGTTTCGGGATGGACTACGTTATGTCGCCCGAACGTTTGACCAAGCCGCTCATCCGCCGCAAAGACGTTCCGAAGGATCCAAACGCCAAGATGACTTTTTCCGATATTCCGGATGTCTTTCGCGAGGCAACCTGGGATGAGGCGATGGCGTTTGCAGCAGGCGGGTTGACCAAAGTCCGCGACGAACTGGGCGGGCACCGAATTGCAGGCTTTGGCTCAGCCAAAGGGACCAACGAAGAAGCGTACCTGTTCCAGAAGTACATCCGTCAGGGATTTGGCACCAACAATGTCGATCACTGCACGCGGCTGTGCCACGCGTCCTCGGTCGCCGCACTCATGGAGGGTGTCGGCTCGGGCGCTGTCTCCGCGCCCTTCACCGCCGCCGATGACAGCGACTGCATCATGACCATTGGATGCTACCCAGAGCAAAACCACCCCGTGGCGGCCACTTACCTGAAACAGGCCGCCAAACGCGGCGCGAAGCTGATGGTGTTTGACCCACGCAAGCAAGGACTGATGCGTCACGCGAGCCACCCGGTGGTCTTTGCACCGGGACGCGATGTTCCGATGCTCAATGCGATGATCCATACGATTATCGCCGAAGGGCTGTACGACGCGCAGTACGTTCAGGCCAATGTCGACGGCTTCGAGGCTTTGCGCGAAAAAGTGAAAGACTTCACCCCTGAAGCGATGTCCGAGGTCTGCGACGTGGACACAGAGTACCTCAAAGATCTCGCACGCACCTTTGCCCGGGCCGAGCGGGCGATCATTTTCTGGGGTATGGGCGTTAGCCAGCACGTGCACGGCACCGACAATGTACGCTGCCTGATCGCGCTCAGCCTCATTACCGGGCAGATTGGTCGACCGGGCACCGGCATCCATCCGCTGCGGGGGCAAAACAACGTACAAGGAGCGTCTGATGCTGGCCTGATCCCGATCTGCTATCCCAACTATCAGTCGGTCGAGGATGCCAATGTCCGGGAGATGTACGAGGACGTCTGGGGCCGAACGCTTGACCCGGCAAAGGGCCTGACGGTCGTCGAAACGATGAATGCCATTAAGACGGGCGACGTTAAAGCGATGTACATACAGGGCGAGAACCCTGCGATGTCGGACCCCGATCAGCACCACGCGCGACTGGCGCTGTCCATGCTCGATCACCTTGTAGTGCAGGATATCTTCCTGACTGAAACTGCATGGTTTGCTGATGTGATCCTTCCGGCGTCCGCGCAACCTGAGAAGCCCGGCACATACACCAATTCCAACCGTCAGGTGCAGATTGCAATGCCTGTTCGGAAACCACCGGGTGACGCACGTCAGGACTGGAAGCTGCTTGTCGAGATGGGCCAGCGGTCCGGACTTGATTGGGACTATGAAGATGTGGGCCAGATCTACACCGAAATGGCCAGCCTGATGCCATCGCTCGACAATATCTCGTGGGAACGGCTCCTGCGCGAGGGGGTCGTATGCTATCCAGTCAAATCCTATGATGGTCCCGGCGAAGAGATCCTTTTCTATGACGGGTTCCCAACGGAAAGCGGTAAAGCCACGGTCGTTCCGACCGACCTGGTACCGCCGGACGAGTTGCCCGACGATGACTTCCCGATGATCCTGACGACTGGTCGCATGCTGGAACACTGGCACACGGGCGCCATGACGCGCCGCGCGACTCACCTGAATGCGCAGGAAGGCGAACCAATTGTCTCGATGCACCCGAAAGACATCGGGAGACTGGGACTGCGTCGCGGGCAACAGGTCATCGTAGAGACCCGCCGGGGCGCCATCACACTTACGCTGCGCGCGGACCGGGACGTAACGCCCGGAATGCTTTTCGTTCCGTTCTGCTTTGTGGAAGCACCGGCCAATTTCCTGACCAATCCACACCTCGACCCGTTCGGAAAGATCCCGGAGTTCAAATTCTGCGCTGCGAGGGTCTCAGAGGCAGGTCGATCCGCCACGACGCAACCAGTGTAGCGCGTAAGATAGGACTGCGCGAAGAAGACCGGGCTCTCTGAGACCGTCCAGATCGCATGTCTGTCGGTTTACTGATCAAGTGGTCTTGCGGTGCGGCGCGGCCGCGTGATCGATAGATCCACAAGAATGAGATCACACCGCGCGGGGCACCGCGATTGACCCGCGCGCGGGTGGTATAGAAATAGGTTAGAGAAGCCTCCCAATCATATGGAATCTGAAAAGAAAACGGGGCGAATAACGCGTAGCGTGATCGCGCCGATGCCGGATAGTGCAAGGGCGAGAACGAAAAGCCAGCCAAGGAATGGAATAAGTGCGATAATCCCTGCCGAAAGCGCACCGATCCCGGCTGCTACTGCGCGATCGCTCAAAGTTTCCGGCTCCGGTTTGCCAAATGCAAGTCGCAGCCCCACCCCGAAAGCGTAGGCTGCAACCACGTATCCCGCCAGTCCTCCGGCAAGTGCCAGTACCAAGGCGGCCGGTGTAAGCAGCAGCCCGATAATGGTCATGGCCAACAAGACGCCAGCACCGATCACCGCCGATTGGGTCAGGAAACCCAACCACAGTGTGTGGAAGGGGCGCGCCAGGATTTGCCGCCGCATCTCGGCAAGGCGCTCTGGAACCAGTGCTGCGATCAGAGCAGCCACGCCCGCGATCACAACCACTCCGAACAAGAAGCTGGCGAGTGCCCGTAGCAGGCTCGGGCGCTGAGGGCCCTCCCAATCCTCTAGTTCACTTCGTGTGATCCGATCCGCTGGCGCAAGGCTTTCGGGGACCTCCAAGGCGCCTGGGTCTTCCTCGTAGATCGTCAGTTGCCCCGCAATCGCGGCGGCATCGCCCCAGACAAGTTCTTCCGCTGCAATGCTCACATCCCCTGCAACTTGTGCGTTGAACACGATTTTCTCTCCGGCGATGAGGGCATAGCCCCCGATTTCACCGTTCAACTGGAGCTCGGAACCGGCGGCCCGCACGTCACCACCGATGTTCCCGACAGAGATTGCACGTCCAAACAGTGTCGCGTCGCCAAGGATATCCGCCTGAAACGTGATCTCTTCGCCGGCGGCGTAGGCATCTCCTTGTACAGCGCCTTCCATGACGATCTCGCGACCCGCAAAATGGGCACTCCCGGTGATATCGGATGCCCCGAACACGGTCTCGCCTGCCATGAACAGATCATCGATCCCCTCATCTTGGTGGACAACTGACCGCCCAGCGTGAAAGGCATCGCCTCCGAACACCAGACTGGAGGTTTCTTCCTGCGCCCAAAGTTGCGTTGCAAACAAACTCGCGAGGAGGATCAAAAGCTTATGTGCCATGGTGCGTCTCCGTGTGCCAACTTGTCCCACAGTAGCAATGGGATGGCCATGTCACTTTGCGCCAAGTCAAGCTCTATTGGGCCACCGAGCGGCGGAACAGCAGAAGACTGATACTCAACAACGCCGCGCCAAGCAGCCCCATTGCGAAGAACTCCGGCCAGACGTCCTCAAACCCGGCGCCTTTAAAAACGATCGCCTGGCTGGCTGACATATAGTGGCGGGAAGGCAGAAGAAGCGTGGCGCTCTGCAACCAGGCGGGCTGACTCTGCACAGGCGTTTCCCCCCCGGAGAGCATGAGCATAGGCAATATGATCAGCATAACCAGCAGAGCAAATTGCGCCATCGAGCGCGAGATCGTGGCCAGAAAGACACCCAGTGCCGTTGCCGTAAAGAGAAACAGCGCAGTTCCGAAAAGGAACAAGACCTTTGATCCGGCGATTGTAACACCCAAGCCGCCTTGCAAAACGAAAGACAGACATAACCCCGCCGCAACAAGGACGACCGCGGCATTTGCCCAGATTTTTGCAGCCGCAATGTCAAAAGGCGCAAGCGGCATCGCCAGAAGATGCTCGATCGTCCCATGCTCGCGTTCGCGGATCATGGCGGCGCCCGTCAGAATTGTGGTCAACCACATGATCTGACCGATCAGAGCCACAATCCCCGCAAAGCGCACGGTATCGCGATTGGGGTTGAAGGCACTGCGCAGAACAAGGTCAACCGGCGACTGGTCGACAAGATCTGCCTCGGCCGCGAAACGGCCGATTTCAGTACCCAGAATGCTGGTGATATAGTTGGCGCCGATCCCTGCCTGTTCCATGGCAGTCGCGTCGATCAGCACCTGGACTTCCGGCGCGCGACCCGCTCTGACATCCCGTTCGAACCCTGGCGGGACGGCAATAACGAACAGATACTCTCCGGCATCCATTCTGGAGGCCCCCGTGCCGGGCTCGATTTGCGCCACGGCCTGAAACTCCGGGGGGAAAAAAGCCGTTGAGAGCGCCCGCGACAGGGGCGAATTGTCCTCGTCTTCGAACGCTATAGAGGCATTGTTAACCGAGCTTGCGACCCCCGTTGCTTCCATTACCGGGGCGAGCGTGAAGGACCAGACCAGAAGCGCCATCATCACCCAGTCGCGACGCAGGCTGATCATTTCCTTGAGGCCTAGCCAGAATATGCAGCTCAAGCGTTTCATTCATTTCTCCTGCGCGCGCAGCGACAAGACAGCAATGCCCGTGAAAACCGGTCCGAAACACGCGAGCGCAAGAATGTCCGGCGCCAGCCCGTCCCAGCTCAAACCTTTTGTAAAGGCGCCGACATTGAGATGCAGAAAGTACGAGGCGGGCCAAAGCGACCCGATCGTTTGCGCGCCACCTTCCAGCGTGGAAACAGGCTGCAGCAATCCCGAAAACTGGATGGTTGGCACGACAGAAGCGATCGCAGTCGCGAAGGTCGCCGCGACCTGGCTAGAAGTAAGTGTCGCGATTACCAGACCATAGGAAGTTGTCGCCCAGACATAGAGCAACGCGCCGATCGCCAGCGGGACCGGGTTGCCCTTAAGCGGCACGCCGAACACGACAACAGTCATGACAGCGAGAAGCACGAAGTTAGCAAAACCTATACCGATATAAGGGATCTGCTTGCCTATCAGGAACTCAAGCCGGGTGGTTGGCGTCACATAGAAGTTTGTGACGGAGCCCAGTTCTTTTTCGCGTGCAACGCTGACGGCGGTGAGAATGGCGGGCAACATGATGAGTAAGATTGCGGGCATCGCGGGAGCCATCGCGGCAATGCTTTCGAAGCTCTGATTGTAGCGAAAGCGCGGTTCGATGCGCGCAATTTCGGCCTGAGAAACGCCGCTCTCGCGGGCCAGCGCGGCGAGAAAGGACTGGTGCAGACCTGCTGTGTAGCCTTCGACGGTTTCGCCTTGAAAGGGAATAGCACCATCGACGGTCGCCAAGACCTCGGTCCGCTCTCCAGTGCGCAACTTGGGGCCAAAGTCAGGGGGCAGTTCGATAACAAGCGAAACGTCCCCAGAAATGAGCCGCCTGTATCCATCCGCAGCATCGGCAAGAGGATCGGTTGGTCTGAAATAGCGAGAGCCGGAAATCTCTGAGATATAGGCGCGGCTCTCGGGTCCCTGAGAAAGATCAAGAACAGCAAAGTCCAACTCGTTGATATCCAGTGATATCCCGAAGCAGAACACTAACATCAGAATGGCCGAGCCCAGAAACGCAAACGCAAGGCGAACGCGGTCTCGTAAAACCTCCACCGCTTCTCGCTGGGCGTAGGCCAGGACACGTCCGAGGCCACTTCCAGAATGGTCGCCTTTGGTCGTTTCTGGCGCCTTTGGCGCGACAACCGGCGCGGGCGGGTCAGCGGCCAGCAATTCCGAAATGAAGGCATCCTCTAGACTGTCGGCCTGATGATCAGCCATCAATTGCTGCGGCGTACCTTCGGCCAGAACGCGACCCGCATGCATGAAAGACACGCGATCACAATGTTCGGCCTCCGCCATGAAGTGGGTCGAGACAAAGATCGTAACGCCCTCATTCCGTGACAACTCGATCAAGAGCTCCCAGAACTCGTCGCGTGCTTCGGGGTCTACGCCGGATGTGGGTTCGTCCAGGATCAAGACGCGTGGACGGTGGATCACAGCGACCGCCAGCGACAACCTTTGCTTGATCCCGAGCGGAAGTGCATCAGCCAGCGTATCGCGGTGGGACGCCAGCCCGAAGCGCTCAATCAACTCCTCTATGCGGGCTGTCTGATCTGCCAGCGCAAAGATGCGCGCATGCAGATGCAGGTTTTGCCAGACCGTCAATTCGCCATAGAGTGAAAACGCCTGGCTCATATACCCGATATCGCGCCGGAGTTCGCGATTGCGCGCGTCCACGTGGCGTTCAAACAAAAACGCTTCGCCTGCGCTCATGGGGAGCAGTCCGGTGAGCATCTTCATTGTCGTTGACTTGCCGCAACCATTCGAGCCGAGAAAGCCAAATATCTCGCCTTTGTTGATCGAGAAATTGACGCGATCGACTGCAGTAAAGTCTCCGAAACGGCGCGTCAGGTCTCGTGCGACAATGATCGGCTGACTGGTCTCGGATGGTGCGACCGAGACGCGGCTTAGTGACGAGCGCTTAGCGTCCGGTCGTCTGAGAAGCCGGTACGCCTCTTCGAGTGTCCTATTCTCACCCTTCAGTTCTGACGGCGTACCTTTGAATAAGACGTGTCCGGCGTCCATCGCTACAATCCAGTCAAAGCGTTCGGCTTCATCCATGTAGGCGGTCGAAACCAGCACTGAGAGCTGCGGATAATCTTGCCGGATCGCGTCAATGAGAGCCCAGAACTGGCGCCGCGACAGCGGGTCGACACCTGTCGTCGGCTCATCGAGGATCAAAAGCTCCGGGTCGTGGATTAATGCGCAGCACAGGCCCAGTTTTTGCTTCATGCCGCCGGAAAGTTTTCCCATCAGACGGTCCGAAAAAGGTGAAAGCCCGGTTGCTGACAAAAGCGCAGCGATCCGGGCCTCTCGCTCTTCGAACCCTTGCCCAAAGAGCCGTGAAAAAAACTCCAGATTCTCGCGTACCGACAGTTCGGCATACAGGTTACTGCCCAAGCCTTGCGGCATGAAAGCAATCTTCGGACAGATTTGGCTGCGATGACCGGGATCGTCGATCGAACCGCCGAGAACACTGATCATGCCAGATTGCAGCTTCTTGGCGCCTGCGATGAGGCTCAGCAGCGTCGACTTGCCGACACCATCGGGTCCGATCAGCCCCACGAGCTGGCCGTTTGGCAGCTCGAGCGACAGCGCATCAAGCGCCACACGCTTGCGATATCGATGCGTGACATCCTCGACGCGGATGCCAGCTTCGCTTTCGTGGCCCATCATTCGAAGAGCTCGGGCGGGATGCGTTGCTCCAAGGCGTCTGGCCACGCGCGGTTCGGATCGAGCTGAATAACTGCGACCCCGCGCAGACCGGTCTTCACGTGCTCTATCCGCCCCGCAACAAGGTCCTTGGGAATGCGCACGCGCACCCGAAAGACCAATTGCTCGCGCTCGCTGAGGGTTTCGACCTGCTTAGGTGTGAACTGCGCTTCTGGTGATACAAAGCTGACTGCCGCAGGGATGGCATACTCTGGAAGCGCGTCGAGTACGATCCGCGCTTCTGCGCCAATCGGCAAAAGCCCAGCTTCACGCGCAGGCAGGAAAACCTCCATGTAAACGTCTTCAAGGCTCAGCAGCGTCAGAACTGGGGCACCTGCACCGACCACTTCGCCGGGCTCTGCAAGGCGATAAAGGACACGACCGGGCATCGGCGCATAGAGCTTACTGTCCTCGATCTGTGTCGCGATGCGACGCATTTCGGCTTCTGCAGCCGCGATCTGACTGTCTGCCGTAGAGACCCGGGCGCGCGCGGCTCCCAAGACCGCTTCAGCCACCTGATGGGCGGTTTCGCGATCTTCGAAGATCGTCTCCGAAATGGTCTCGCTGGCAAGCAATGCCTGAGCCCGATTGAGCTCGTGCGCGGTCCGCCGCAGTTGGCTTTCGCGCTGCACAACGACCGCTTGTGCTTCGGCTTTGGTCTGGCGGGCCAGCGCGACC
This sequence comes from Dinoroseobacter sp., assembly GCA_030066795.1. Lineage (GTDB taxonomy): Bacteria > Pseudomonadota > Alphaproteobacteria > Rhodobacterales > Rhodobacteraceae > Dinoroseobacter. The sequence goes on along the minus strand of JASJAW010000008.1, from coordinate 72,122 downwards.
TGTGCTTTGGCGCGGTCAAGGGAGGCGGAAAGCTCGTCTGTATCCATCTCGACCAATGTGTCGCCGGGAGAGACAAGTTCACCTTCAGCGGCCATCACGCGCAGGACGCGGCCTGCGATTGTCGGGGCGATGTCAACTTGCTCTGCCTCAATGCGACCATTGCCCTGCACAAGGCCCTCCGGAAGAGCACTGCTGTTGTCTTTGAAGCCAAAGAAAGCTGCCATACCTCCAAGAGCGAGAACCGTGACTGCTAGGAAAACGCGGTTTCTCGAGCTCATGACATCATCTCCCCCGAATTCAGAAATATTTTTTTGGATAATCTCGGCACACAGTGTGCCAGATGTCGCGCCGGTTCCTTGCTCTGGATCAAACTGTCAATCGGGATAGCTATCCGGGTGGCTTCGCCGCATCCGCCTGCTTACAGCAAAGTAAAGCGCCGTGACCGTGTTATGCTGTGAGGTGATCAGCTCGGCGTTACATCAGATTTGACCGGTGTATCGAGCTGATCAGAGCTGTTCATCCGCAAGTCTGATGAGCGATCTTTGAAGCAAGTAAAACGGACATTTGTGATCCCAGCCTCACGGCGGGCGATAGCCGTGGTATCAACGAAAACTTCCCGGATGCGCGCGCAGCTTCTGTCTTCTCAGTCTAGTTTGTTGCCTCATACTCCGCTCTTGCGCGTTCTTCCTGCTCAACAATGGCGTACACTCTGTCCGGATCAATTGGTTTCGGGGTAAGCTCTACGCCCCGGTTCGCCATCTCAGGCCCCTCTGCCGCGAGTGATTGGTCGTAAGTCCTTACAATAACTTGAGCGCCGACAGACGCGCGTTCATAGAGGTCTATAATGTCCTGATTGAACAGCCGGATACATCCAGCGCTGCCCGAATTACCGATCGATGCCGGGTTATTCGTTCCATGGATTCTGAAAAAGGTGTCGCGACTACCGCGATAGAGGTAGAGAGCGCGCGCACCGAGAGGACTTGCGCGGCCACCGGGGACGCCATCAGCAAAGGCCGCGTAAAGTTCGGGCTCGGTCCGTATCATGTTGGCTGTTGGCGTCCATCCCGGCCATTCGGCCATTCGCCCTACCCTCGCCTGACCTCGAAATCCGCGCCCCTCCCGACCTACAGCGATGGGATAACGAATGGCCGTATCTGGCGTCTCTACGAAGAAGAGAAACTTGGCAAAAGGGTCTATGATTATGGTTCCCGGAGCTTCGCCGCCGTCATAACTGACCGTAGTTCGTCGATTGGGCGCACGAACGTATCTTGCCGCTACCGCCGGAATAACAATGTGGCCTTCCTGCACGGAGCGGTAAGCCCCGGGGCCCACCCTGCGCTCGGAAACGTCGGAGGGGACACTCGCCGAGCACGCGGCAAGCGCAAAGCAGACCAACAAAAAGGCTGCGTTTTTCAATGCACTTACGATCATTTCTTCCATTAGCCACTTAATGCTCCGCAGACTCTAAAGAACCGGCATCGAGACGCAATCTCTTGATGCGTAAATTCGGACCATCGTCTTAGCGGTGGTATTCTGTTTCGGGGAAACCCAAAGCCCCCAACCACGCCCGCCGAAGGTATTTCGGCCAAGCGACTGCTTTGCAGAAGGCAAAAACAGAGGACAAAGCGGACGTACCGAAACGTGTTGGGAGGAGCGCCGACTCCTTTCTCAAATACCTGGAAACGCTCTGCCGAAATCGGACAAGCGGCTGGCTTGACTTTCGACCTGCCTGGTAAGGGAACTCGACACCACCAAAGCCTCAACCTCTGCGCCGATCCGCAAAGCGCACGCGCAAGCCCGGCCAAGAAAACATGCAGCTCTTGATGACGGGCCGGCCTTCACGGTCCCTACATTTATGGAGGTCTAGACGGGGTTGTTCTCGGCTGACCATCCACCGGGCGGCGCTAAACCGGCTCGACATCAACGCTATGCTGGCTTGTCTGATCGCCGGACGTCCGAAGGACGCCCTTGACGGGTGCAACATCGGCGTAGTCGCGGCCATAGGCTACGGCAACATGATCAGTTCCGACCATGCAGGCATTTGTAGGATCGAATTCAATCCAGCCAGCTTCCGCACCGCACCACGCTGCAACCCACGCATGCATTGCATCTGCACCTTCAAGACGGGGCTGTCCCGCCGGAGGGATCGTACGCAAAAAACCCGAGACATACCTGGCGGGAATTCCCAGCGATCGTAGGGCCGCGATGGTTATGTGAGAGAAATCCTGACAGACACCATGACGGTTGGCAAAGGCCTCGCCTGTTGGCGTATCCACATCGGTAGCACCTGGATCGAACCGCATAACGGAGTGAACCGCCGACGTGATTGCGTCGACGGTTTGCAGAACGGTCAGCCGCGGATCGGAGGACGCAGCAGCAAACTCGGCTATTGCAGGCTCGAGACCGATACGCTTGGACGGCCCGAGGTAGTGGTGCGGCGCCGCGGCTTCGAGACTGCGGTACTGTGCGACCTCGGGTGCCAGCGCCCCGAGACTTGGTGAGAGGTCAAGGCTATCGGAAGGCTGCAGACGTTCGGCCCGGGCAGCAACAGTCAGATCAATCTGTTCAATCGGTTGGTGAAACGCCAGAACGGACATCGCGTTGCCGAAGAAATCGGTCGTATCACGGCGTTCATCTGGCATAGGATACACGGACAGAAGACGGGAAGACACGAGCTGTCTGCCGGGCAGGTCCGATGGCAAAAGGCGCACCAGCGTCCGCGCATGATCCGACGGAGCGCCGTAGATGTAACCGATCGAGAGGCGGATATTATAGCGCATACGCTGTCCTCAGATCAGATAAGCCGCTGAAAGTTCACTAGACACTTCAGCAAGGGCGCTGCGAAGGTCTATGAGCACGCTTGGTGTGACCGATTTGGGGTGCGCAATGACCAGCTCTGTTTCGAGACGAAGGAGCGACCCCAGCAGCTCTGAGACGCGTCCTTCGACACGCGCCTTGGGAAGATCCTCCGCTATGCGACGCATGGAGGTCACTTGAAACAAAACCGACCGCGGATTGTGCGCATCAAGGGCGAGCAGGTCAATCACCGTCTCCCGTGTGGGATCAATACGGTAGCGGCGTTGATGCGTCACGCGGCTGTCCCCGTATTCGATAGCCATGTCGAGAAGCCCTGAGGCCGAGCCCGTTCCGCCCGTCGCCGCCACGGCGACGGCCGCCGCGGCGTCCGCGCGCTCGACCGCTCGGCCGAATGTCAGAAAGCGCCATGCGGACGTACGGTGCATGTTCTCATGTACCAGACCGTTGAAGCCGGTGATCTTGCGCAAAAGGATGCCGAGCTCGCGGGCGGCATCGTCCCCGGGCGGCAGGTTACCGGATATCGCCTCGAGACTGTTGACGAGGTCGGTCAGTGCGGCCCAGCCGTCGACAGAGAAGCGATCGCGCACCTTGCCCGCGCACACCCGCGCCGCGGCAAGGCTGGGTTCAATAGCGGCATGGATCGGCTGCGTGACATCGATGAGGAGCGTGCGGAGGAGATCGGCAACCCTTAAAAGGCTGCCGTCGTTGGGATCTCCGGTCTCGGCAAGCCTCAGGTGATAGCCGCGCAGCAGTCGGATCACGCCCTCGGTGCGTTCCACATATCGGCCAAGCCAGTAAAGGTTGTCAGCAGCCCTGCTGGGTAAGGCACCCGTGTCTTCGCGCCGGAAGCTCTCGTGATCAAAGAGAGTTTCCGGAACGGCAGGGCCGTCGCACATGACCCAGACATCGGCAACCGACCCGCCCTGCTGCATCGAGAGCGCTGTAGTATCTCCGGTACGGCCAACACGTGCATAGCCGCCCGGAAGGAACGTCCAGCCTTGTGGCGTGCGTGCAGCAAATACGCGAATACTCATTGGTCTGGGCATCAGGCGCCCTTCGACCCAACAAGGGGTTGTGGACAGTGTCACCGCTTCCTGCCCGACCAGATTTGGCGCGTTTGCGTCGATCCAATCGGAGAGGGCATCATCTGTCAGACTGCGCGCCTCCCGTGCGAGGGAGGATGCATTTCCGATATCAAACGGGAGCGCCCGGCTCAGAGCCTCGCCGATATACATGTTCTCTGCGTTTGCTTTCACGAACGACCGCTCGGAGGGCTGACCACACCACCAAGTCGCAATATTCGGAAGCTGGAGTGGCTCCCCATTCAACACTTCAGCGATCTTGGGCAGGAATGCGAGGAGAGCTCGCGTTTCGAGAATGCCTGTACCGAGAGCATTGACGATATCCACATTTGACTGGCGCAGGGCATCGACAAGCCCGGGCGTTCCGATTTGCGACGTTTCATCAAGTTCGAGCGGGTCGGCATAGGCTGCGTCCAGTCGCCGCCAGAGCACGCCGACGGTTTGTGGCCCCGAGACTGTCCGAACCTGGACCGCGCCGTTCTCGACGACAAGATCCTCGCCCTCCAAAAGCGGCAGACCAAGGTAGCGAGCAACATAGGTGTGTTCAAAGTAGGTGTCGTTTCCCGGACCCGGCGAGAGGATCGCAGCCCGACGACCGTGTAGTCCCGGGAGCGCGTCCATCGCGTTGCGGAAGGCATTAAAGAACCCGGCAAGGCGGCGTACGTTGGCACGAGGCACTGGGCCTGGGAAAATGCGTGCGGTCGCCATCCGGTTTTCGAGGGCAAACCCGGCTCCAGACGGCGCTTGCGTGCGATCTCCGAGAACGAGCCAAGAGCCATCCGGGCTGCGGCCGATCTCGAAAGCGATCAGATGCAGGAAGTGACCCGATGCCGGGGTAATGCCAACAAGGGGGCGATGCCACTCGGCATTTTGAGCGATGAGGCTGGCGGGAAGGTGTCCGTCCTTTACAAGTTGGCCCGAACCATAGAGATCAGCAACCACCCGCTCCAGCAGATCCGCGCGCTGCGCGAGCCCTGCGCAGATTGCGTCCCACTCGCTCTCATGAAGTATCACAGGTATGTGGCTGAGCGGCCATTGCCTCTCCTGTAAAGGGTCGGAGCTGTACTGTCGGTAAAAAACGCCGGCGTCGCGGAGGTACTGATCTCCCCTCGCAAAGCGCTCTACCACCTGATCCGGGGACAGTTTTGCGAGTTGCTGGAGAAAGGCAGACCACACCGGGCGCATCTCGCCGTTCGCGTCAAAGAGCTCATCGGAAATTCCGGGGCTAACCGTATAGTTGGTCAGAAAGGCCGGAAGCCCGTCGGACAGAGGTTCCATCTGGCGCGTCATGTTAAACTCGCCGGGCGGCGAAGGTCGAGCGTCATCGGGAATTCGGGATGCGGCAATTCGGTCGCCGGCTGATACGCGCCGGTTGAGTGGCCGTGGGGCTCGAAGCGGGCAAGTCGACGTGCCTCGGCCTCGTTTCCGTTCACAGGAAAAGTTTCGTAGTTACGCCCACCGGGATGCGCGACATGGTACACACATCCGCCAATCGGTCGTCCCGTCCACGTGTCGTAGATATCGAAGACCAATGGCGCATTTATGGGCAGAACCGGGTGCAGCGCTTCGGCGGGCTGCCACGCCTTGAAGCGCACGGCTCCGACGCTCGCGCCGGATGTACCGGTATGGGTAAGTGGAACCGGTCGGCGGTTGCACATGATCTTATAGCGATCAGACGCGGATGTCGTCATTTTCACTTGGAGTCGTTCAACTGAGCTGTCGGTATACCGGACGGTACCACCGATCGCTCCGGTTTCGCCGAGGACATGCCACGGCTCCAGAGCCTGCCGTAACTCGAGATGAACGCCCTCCGCCTCGACCTCGCCACAGAACGGAAAGCGAAATTCAGCTTGGGCCTCGTACCAAATCGGGTCCAGCTCGAAGCCATGGGTACTGAGATCTCGCAGCACCGTCAGAAAATCCTCCCACAAAAAGTGGGGAAGCATGTAGCGGTCGTGCAGAACTGTGCCCCACCGCACAGGGCGTCCCTCAACCGGAGACTGCCAGGCCCGGGCAATAATCGCCCTAAGCAAGAGCTGCTGGGCAAGGTTCATCCTCGGGTGCGGCGGCATTTCAAAGCCGCGGAATTCGACCAGTCCCAGCCGGCCCGTGGGCCCATCCGGCGAATAGAGCTTGTCGATACAGATCTCTGCCCTGTGGGTGTTGCCTGTTACATCGGTCAACATATTGCGCAGGAGCCGGTCCACCAGCCAGGGTGGCGGCATTCCCCCTTCACCTGGCTTTGGGATTTGCGACAAAGCAATCTCAAGTTCATAGAGTGTGTCGTGGCGCGCTTCGTCGATGCGCGGCGCCTGACTTGTCGGCCCAATGAACAAGCCAGAAAAGAGGTAGCTCAGAGATGGATGACGCTGCCAGAGCAAGATCAGCGATTTCAATAGGTCCGGGCGGCGCAGGAAGGGGCTGTCATTGGTGGTGCCCCCGCCAACGACGACATGGTTGCCACCTCCGGTCCCGGTATGTCGCCCGTCGATCATGAACTTGTCGGCCCCAAGACGGCAGAGACGGGCCTCCTCATAGATCGCCTCCGTAGTTGTTACGCAATCCGCCCAACTGTGAGCAGGATGGATATTGACCTCCAGCACGCCCGGATCGGGGGCGACACGGATCACATTGAGGCGCGGGTCATCGGGCGGAGCGTAGCCTTCGATATGGATCGGCAGGCTCATTTCCTTTGCCGTGGCCTCGGCAGCGCGCAACAGATCAAGGTAGTCCTCCGCATCCTCGACCGGTGGCATGAAAACGCAAAGGCGTCCGTCGCGGGGCTCCACGGAAACCGCTGTTCTTACCGCACCTCCAATTGTGATCTCCTGCTCGACAAGGGCCTGAACCGGTTCCGTCGGAGCGGGCTCCGAAACTGGCTGACGGTGTTCAGCACTTGGCGCGGGCAAAGAATCGCCCGCCTCTTCATGGTAGTCAGGCAGTGGCGCGCGCGGGATGGTCGGGTCGGTGACGTAGGTATAGGGAAACTGGGACGGCGGAACATACGGCAACGTTCCAAGCGGCAAACGGTAACCAACAGCACTGTCTCCCGGCACCAGGAAGACCTTGCCTCTGCGCAACTTCCACTTTTCCGAGCGCCAGCGGCGTCCCGTTGATTTCGATTGCCAGCTCTGGATAGGCAGGACATGACCGGCAGGCTCCGTCAATCCTCGCTCAAAAACCTTCGCGATCCGCGCGCGTTCTTCGGGATCTTTGAGCTTTGAATTCTCTGGTGTCACATTCTCTGGCAGATTGCCTTCCTTGATGATCCACTCTGCGGTGTCCTCATAGGCAGGAGCGACAAATTCAGCATCAAGGCCAAGTTTATCAGCCATGGTTTCCAGAAATACCTGAGACTGCTCCGCCGTCGCGCCTGTCTCTTCCCCTTCGAGGGCAACCAGCGTCTCGTCAGCCCAGACAGGTTTCCCATCACCGCGCCAGTAGAGCGAGAAGGTCCACCGTGGAAGGCTTTCGCCCGGATACCACTTCCCTTGACCGTAGTGCAGGAAGCCCCCCGGCGCGAAACGCTCGCGGAGACGGCGGATAAGCTTGTCCGCAAGACCCCGCTTCATCGGACCGACTGCATCTGTATTCCACTCATCGCTTTCGAAGTCGTCGATCGACACGAAAGTAGGCTCGCCCCCCATGGTGAGGCGGACATCTTCTGCGTTCAAAAATGCGTCGACCTGACGCCCGGTCCGGTTCAGGTTTTCCCATGCTTCGTCTGAGAACGGCTTGGTGATCCGGGGGTGTTCGGATACTCGCGCGACCTGCATGTCGAAGGTGAACCGGGTCTCGGCAAAGCTCGCCGTCCCGGAGATCGGGGCAGCGTTCTTGAAATGCGGGGCGGCAGCAAGGGGAACATGACTTTCCCCGGTCAGAAGGCCAGACGTCGGATCGAGACCGATCCAACCAGCTCCGGGGAGGTAGACCTCCACCCAGGCATGAAGGTCCGTAAAATCGTGATCCGTCCCCGAGGGTCCGTCGAGCGCTTTGACGTCGGGCTTGAGCTGTATGAGGTACCCAGAAACGAAGCGGGCAGCGAAGCCCAGATGCCTGAGGACCTGCACCAGAAGCCAGCTGGAATCGCGACACGAGCCCGAGCGTCTCTGTAAGGTCTCTTCGGGGGTTTGAACCCCCGGTTCAAGACGAATTGTGTAGTCGACTTCTTGCGCAACGCGTGCGTTCAGACCAACCAGAAAATCGACGGTCCGATCCTGGTCAAACCCAATGGAGCCGATGAACTGCGCAAGAAGCGGTCCCTCGGCCTCGGGCGTCCTGTAAATCACAAGGTCATCTTTCAGATCGACAGGGTAGTCGAAGGGCCAATGTTCTGCGCTGTCTTCAACGAAAAAGTCGAAGGGATTGTAAACGGTCATGTCCGCGACCAAATCGACTTCGATTTTGAACTCGCGCACGGGCTCCGGGAACACAAACCGCGCCATCCAGTTACCGTAAGGGTCCTGCTGATGGTTCACGAAGTGCCCACCGGGCGATACCTTGAGACTGTGCGAAATAACACGCGTCCGGCTGTGCGGCGCGGGTCGGAGCCTGACAATTTGCGGAGAAAGCGAAACCGGCCGATCGTACCGATAATGCGTCAGGTGATACAGGCTGGCGTAAATCGACATGAACTGAGTGGCCTTAAGATGTTTCCATGTTGTTATTGCAGGTTTCTTTTCCCCCGCCCAGCTTCGGACGGGCATGGCTGCTAAAAAGTCTGTCTCCTGTCAAAAACGACGCCTCTGTCCGCCTTAAAGGCAGAGTATGAGAGGATGTTGAGCCAGACTTTGACGCGATTTGCGGCACCGATGGCAGATGCCACTTGCAAAACTTCGAGACGCTTCGGACGCGATTGGCAATTCAGATCTTTTTGGAAGAAAGAAAAGGCGTCAGGAAGTTGGACTTAAGCCCGAACTTTCTGACGCCTTCTTGAACCCGATCTCCCCCCAGGGGGCGACTGAAGGCCCAGCTTGCAGTCAGGCGTTGCCACCCGGTGCCAGAGTTTTGCGTCCAAAGACCCAACACTCCCCGCTCAACCCTGCTTATCTGCCTCGTCCGTCCTGGCGCTCGCACGCCCACACGGTAAGCGACATCAAAGCCTCCGCACCTTCATTCGCCACGAAGCTTTCACCTCCACGCGATCCAACATGCGACCGGTTGCCGGTTGCGCTCAAGGCTGCATCAGAGATCCGACCTTGAACTCCCCAATAGCGACCGGGGTCTTTGCGTCCGCAGCGTCCAACCGAAGTTTTCTGAAGCGGTGTATGAACCCTGCGCCTCAAAGGTGAGTCGCGCAACAAAAAACGTGACGATCTCGCAAAATTCTTGTGCATAAACCCCTGAAAACAGTGGGATTTTCCCTGGACGCCCTGTGGATAGATTTGCTTTTTTTGTTCTCTTTTATGGGGTTACGAAGGCGACATCCGTCAAGAAACGCCTTCTTTTTGTGCAGATTGAAAACATGGCTCCAGGGTCTCCGAAATACCCCCGGCACCGAGGCGAATTGCTTACTGAGGCGCCAAAATGGCCCTCTCCGATTAGCTCAACAAATGCGCGGCAACTGTTCTCCGAGCAGCATGTCGACGATCCGCTGGCCGCCAAAGCGCGTCTGCATGGTTACCATACCCGAATGCGAGGCCACTGCGCGCCCGACAACACATGCGTGTCGGCCCTCTGGCGTGCTCTGCATGGCCTGGAGGGCGGCCTCAGCCTCATCCTCCGGAACAAAGAGCACCAGTGTTCCTTCATTCGCCAGATACAGCGGATCGAGCCCGAGGATCTCGCACATTCCTTTCACTTCCTCTCGCAAGGGCAACCGGTCTTCGCTGATCTCGATCCCGCACCCGGCAGCCACTGCAATCTCATTGAGCGCACTGGCAAGACCGCCTCGAGTTGCGTCGCGAGCCGCCCGAAGTCCTGGGGCTGCCCGCGCAACGGCTTCCATCAGGTGACCAAGTCCCGCACAGTCACTTTCTATATCGGAAGATAGAGCCATATCTCCTCGCGCAGCCAGAATTGCTGCTCCGTGATCGCCCAACACACCGTTAACGATCGCAACATCGCCGGGACGCACATGCTCGGCTGCGAGAGTACGGCCTGCCGGAATGACGCCAACACCTGAGGTCGTGACGAACACTTTGTCCGCACTGCCGCGCCCAACTACCTTTGTATCGCCGGTGACAATCCGGACCCCTGCTTTGTCGGCCTCCGCCGCCATTGACGCTACAACGCGCCGTAACAAGGCGATCTCGCACCCCTCCTCGATAATAAAAGCTGCGGACAACCAGAGAGGACGCGCACCGCCGACCGCGAGGTCGTTCACTGTTCCACATACTGCGATTTTTCCGATGTCTCCGCCCGGGAACTCAACTGGATCCACAACAAAACTATCCGTCGTGAAAGCAAGCTTTACGCCGTTTTCCTGCAGCGCAGCATCGGTCAGTCGGGCCTGATCTTCCATCGAAGCCGGGCAAAAAACAGAGGTGAACACGTCCTCGATCAGGTCGCGCATGGCCTTGCCGCCGCCGCCATGGGACAAGGTGACAACCTCTTCACGGATACGGGATCTAAAAGGCGCGTTCATTCTGCCGCCTCCACCGGTACGTCGCTTTGATCAAAACCGCGCAACCCGCCGTATTGCCAGTATGCGGCGCAGGCCCCTTCTGAACTGACCATCAGTGCCCCAAGCGGCATTTCGGGTGTGCAGCCCTTACCGTATTGTGGGCAGCCCGTCGGCTTAATACGGCCTGTCATAACCTCCCCGCAGGCGCAGCCTTCGACCTCTTCGACGACACGCTTTTCGGCTCCGTAGCCGATCCCAAACTTCTCCTCGGCGTCGAAGGCTTTGTATTTTGCACGAATGCGAAGGCCGCTTTCATCAATTTCGCCGAGGCCACGCCATTCGAAACTCGGGCGCTTTTCGTAGACATCTTCGATGGCTGCGAGGCTAACCGCATTGCCCTCTCTCGGAACCACACGCGAGTATTGGTTTTCGACCTCTGCTCGCCCGTCGCGGATCTGCTCAAGCACCATCAGAACCGACTGGAGCAGGTCCAGCGGCTCAAACCCGGCCACTGCGATCGGTTTGCCGTAATCGCGCGCGATGAAGTCGTACGGCGTTGTCCCAATCACCATCGAGACATGCCCAGGCCCGACAAACCCGTCCAGTACCATATGCGGATCGTCGAGCAGGGCCTTGATCGGCGGCGGGACGGTGATGTGATTGCAGAAGACGCTAAAGTTCGCGAGACCTTCCCGCGCCGCCTGCTGGATGGAAAGCGCTGTGGACGGGGTTGTCGTTTCGAATCCAAGACCGAAGAAGACGATCTCCCGGTCTGGATTGCGACGCGCCAGTTCCAACGCATCCAAGGGCGAGTAGACCATGCGAATGTCTGCGCCTTCGGCCTTAGCCTGCATCAGAGACTTCCTGGAGCCCGGAACCCGCATTGCATCGCCGAAAGTCGTGAAAATCACCTCGGGGCGTTCGGCCAGTTTCACGCACTCATCCACGCGGCTCATCGGAAGCACACAAACCGGACAGCCGGGGCCATGGATAAACTCGATACCGGGCGGGGTCAGCCGGTCGAGCCCGTAGCGGAAGATTGCATGTGTGTGACCACCGCAAATCTCCATGATGTGGACCGGTTTGTCGGCGGTTGCGCCAATCTCGCCTACCACAGTCTCTATTGCGGCCAACAGGGCCTTGGCCGCCTTGGGGTCCCTGAATTCCTCAATATATCTCATGACGTTCCCTCCAACGCTCGGGCGCCGTCTTCCATTGCTTCCAACGTCTCTTGCGCCTCCCCGAGGCCCCGCAGCGCCTCCAGGGTTTTTGCGGCTTCATCCTCGTCTATCCGCGCCATTGCAAAGCCGACATGGATCAGTGCGTAACTGCCGACCAAATCCTGAAGCGGACCCTCCGCGATACACGAGACGTTCACTTCGCGCCGCACACCTGAGATATCGGCCATCGCCATAAGGCGGTCAGCATCGGTGATTTCGACAATCTGTCCGGGAATTCCGAGACACATGGATCAGGCCTCCTCTTTTTCATTCTGGTTCGGGGAAATACCGTAGCGTTCCAGCTTCGCGCGCAGGCCAACCCGGCTGAGCCCAAGTTCCGCCGCGGAGCGGCTTTTGTTCCAACGTTGGCGGGTCAGTGTTTCCCTCAGGATGCGGGCTTCGAGGGCCTCTATCCGATCTTTCAAAGGGCCGGTCTCGGCGATAATCCTGCCTGAAACGTGATCGAGTTGGACCGGGTCAGCCTGCAAGATTTTGCGAGAAATGAGGTCAGCACCGAGCACAGTTTCCTGCGCATGGATCAGCATGCGGGTAATCTCGTTATTCATTTCTCTCAAGTTCCCCGGCCAGTTGTAGGCCATGAAAAACTCAAGCGCGTCTTCGCTGATCGCCTGAACAGTCTTACCGTGAGCCTGCATCGCGGCGTCCAAGGCAGAGCGTGCCAACAATGGGATATCAGATTTCCGGCTCCGTAGCGGTGGCACGGCAAGTTCCGCAGTGGACACCGCGTAGTAAAAGGCCTGATCAAACGCCCCGCGCGCTAACAGGTCGTCCGGCACCCCGCTGGTGCTTGCGATCAAACGGATCATACTCTGCTCTGGTTCGGTGCCGTCTTCGGTTTCGAACACACCCTCGCGCAGCAATCGCAGGAGCCGCTGTTGCAGAGGATGGGACAAAGCATCTATGCCTGCCAGGTACAAAGTGCCCCGGTCGGCTTTACGAACTAACCCGTGCCTGCCCATCGCTGGATCGCCGGAACCGACCTTCCGCTGGCCAAAAAGTGCACGTGCTGCGGCAGGCTCGGAGAGCCCGACAAGATCAAGGCTGTAGAACGGTCGGTCCGATCTCAGCGAACTGTCATGAATCGCCCTAGCCAGTTCTGTCTTCCCCGTGCCGGGTTCTCCTACCAGCAGGATCGGCACGTCAAAGCTCGCATATTGGCGTGCGGACGCTACTAGATCAGCCATCACGGAACCTGACGTGCGCAAGATGCCATCGAACCCGGGGATATCTCTGCGGCTATTGTTCCGCCGTGGGGCTGCGAAGCACTTCAGCTCCAGCGCCAGTCGGTCGTTCTCGCGCGCAAGCACAAAAGCCTTTGAGGCCCGCTTCACGGCATGGAGTAACAGCGAGTTGGACCAAGGCCGCGACACGATCTGCTGCAGGTTCGGTGTGTCGATCGGAACCGCCTCCGCGTCTTGCGCGACGATCACAAGCATGGTTTCCGGCCATTGCTGATAAAGATGCCGATAGCCCTCCTGACAACTTAGTCCCGGCAGATCGCTTAAACACACCACAACCTGAACGAAGCTGTCCGACATAACGCGGCATGCGTCGTCGAAGTCCGCAGCATGCAAACAGGCGAACGCTTTCGACAAGGCGCCCTCCATCGCGTCCCGCTCACCGGCGCGACCGCCGAGAAGCAGAACGGTTGGCAGAGGCGCTGTATCTTTCATTCTGCCGCTTTCTGGTCGGACTTGGTGGCAAGATGCGTCCGCAGCCATTCCAGCCAGCGATCCATCCCCTGCCCCGTGCGGGCCGAAACGCGCAGGATATCAATTTGTGGGTTCACACGGCGCAGGTTGTCTTCGTAGAGGTCCAAGTTGACGTCACAATAGGGCGCCAGGTCGACCTTGTTCAGAAGTGCAAGGCGCGCTGCCGCGAACATATCGGGATATTTCAGTGGCTTGTCTTCCCCTTCCGTCACCGAAAGGATCGCGACCTTTGCGTCTTCACCCAAGTCGAACGCGGCGGGGCACACAAGGTTGCCCACGTTCTCCACAAACAGCATCGCCCCGCGCGGAAGGTCGAGGTGGTCCATCGCATGACCCACCATATGCCCGTCCAGGTGACAGCCCTTACCGGTATTGATCTGCACCGCTTTTGCGCCAGTCGCCCGGATACGATCCGCATCATTGGTGGTTTGCTGATCGCCCTCAATCACCGCAAGCGGTTGGTCCTCGAGCATCTCAATCGTTTTGCACAGCAACGTCGTCTTGCCGGATCCCGGCGAGGACACAAGGTTCAGCGCCAGTGCGTTCAGGTCGGCAAGCCGAGCGCGGTTGACAGCGGCATATGCATCGTTCTTGGCGAGAATGTCGGTTTCAACCTCAATGATCCGCGCGTCGGACATCCCGGGCACACTGACACCGGCTTCATTCTCGCCATAATGGGTGTCTCCATGGTGATGATGGTGGTGTTCGTGATCATGGGCGTGGGCGTGGCTATGGCCTTCCACTTTGCTGTCCCCGCATCCGCAAACCGTGCACATTACGCTGCCTCCAAGTCTTTGACCCGCATCTCATCCCCACCCGTCGGCATCAGTTTGCCGCCGCCACAGGTCGGGCACGGTTGCAAACGATCATCGATTTCGACTTCTTTGCCGCAGTCAAAGCACATGGCCTTGCCCGGCAGATCGAGCATTTCAAGAACGGCGCCCTCCGCGACCGAGCCCCGCATCACAACATCGAACGCAAATTCAAGCGCCGGCTTCTCGACGCCCGCGAATTTGCCAATCTCCACCCGGACCCGGGTTACCTTGTGAACATTATGAGCCCGCGCTTGGTCTTCGATGACCGTGCGGATCCCTTCGCAGAGTGACATTTCATGCATCGGCCACCTCCCGCACGCGCAGCGGCATGCACGGGTCCAACACATCCATCAACAGAGGCAAAAGACCAGCGCGATCCACCGGTAGGCTCGCCAGAGTTTGAGCAAGCATACCATCCGGCGCCCGCAAATGATCCGTTGGTGTTACACGCGACAAAGACACGACATGCCCGTCGGCAACCTCCGCGGAGATTGTGTAGAGCCCCCGCGTGGCGGCAACATGCGTCAAACCCGGTCGCGGGTTTGAGATCAGCAGTGGTTCTCCGTCGAGACGCGCTTGCAGATCATAGCTCCGCCCAACAACCCGCCAGAGCGGTCCACGGCCAAAAGTGTGCTCCAAAGCTTTCACTACAGGATGCTGCGCACTTCGCAGCGCGACAGAGTTTTCAACAGCGGCATTGGGTTTGGCCGCAGTTTCGGATGTAACCGTGGGCAGTGCCGCGCAGACTGCCTCGCCCGGCGCAAACATGTCACGAAAGCGACCCCAAAGCGCGCCGACCAACGTGGTTCCCATCATATAAGACCCAAGATCATCTGGCCTTTCCGGCAGGATTCCGGTTGGACCGAAAAGCAAATCCCGAACTTTGTCTCCGCCTTGCTGCCAACCAATCGGAAGCGTTGGCGGCGCTTGTCCAAAGTGTCCTGGCAGGACCAATGACAAGCGCAGGACATGATCGCGCACAATCTCGCGGCTCAACGCCTCTGCTGTGTCAGGAACCGGTAATCCAAAGGCCAGCCGGGCGGCCGTCTCCTGCGCCGTTTTGCAAAGATTAAAAAGCCTCGGCAGAAGCTCTGCCACTTCCGCACAAGTCTTGCCACGTACCATGGCATCGACTGGCAATGTCGGCGTGGGATCGACTACGAAAGAAGACGTGGCGTCTAGCATCAGGGGTCGGCCTCCGTTGCGAGCCCCGCGCTGATGACCTGCCGTCGGTTGGGCGCTTCTCCAATCAGTGCCGCGTCCTCGGGTTTTTCAATCGCGGCCAGTTCAGCCTCGCGTGCCTCGCGTATTTCGGCGGCGCGGTCTGTTTCGGCCCGGTTCTCCGCATCAAACAGCGCCTGCATCACCGCGTTTGCGACGCCGACGGCCTGCGCCTGTGTGGCGAACTCGTTCATCGGCGAGAACAGCGAACAGGCCTTGTAGCCGCCCGTCTGTTCGCGGGTATTGTGGATAAACTCGTAAGGGCCTGAGGGGAAGGAAATGATCTCCTTCGCGCCCGCCAGCAGATCGCTCCAGTTTTCTTCCGGAGCTGGCAGCAGTATCAGGTTCATGAACCATGGGCTGACCAACACGCCCAACGGGCGACCTTCATGCATCCGGAACCCGACGGCCTGCACATGCAGCGACTTGTTGACGATGGGCACGTCGCGCATTTTGGCGTTCCAGATTTCGGTGAAATCCGCAGTCAGCGCCTTTGTCTGTTCGTTCAGGAATGCCAACTCCGCCATATGTGGCGCGCCGGGGTCTTCACGCACCAGAAACTGCTCGGCGGGGGCGCTGCAATTGGGGCAGGACCAATCCTCGGGCAAGGCCGCGAAAGGGGTCCCGGGGTCTATCTGGCGCATGTCATCGCCTTCGGCCGGATCGTAGGGTGTCCAGCAGATCTTGCATTCCATAATGGCCAGCGGACTGATCTTGTCCGTCGCGCCCAGATAGCTGCCTTCAAACGTGGTCATGAGATCGCCTCGATCACGGCTTCGATCCGGTTTGCGGTGTCAGCAAGGTCTTCCGGGGCGGCGATGGCCACCTCGGGCATGTCCGTTACTTCGAACGTGTCGAGGATCAGCGTGTCCATCGAGTTGAAAAACTGCACGCGCCAGATGCCGTGCGTTGCAGTGGCGGTAATCCTGCAGTTGCCGTAACCGCGCGACAAAACAGTTACTGCGCCTTCGCCAAGCGCCGTATCGAGCCAGACAAGATCAGGTTCGGTGTGCGGCAACAGCGTTAGGTTGATGACATGCGGATCTTGCCCAGACTGAAACGCCTGCGATTTGTCCAACAGCTCTACGATTAGCGCCGGAGCGTTGGCCATCCCTTCGAGATTGGGCGTGGATTTTCCTTTCCCGGCGCGAACCGGTTCAAACGCCCGTTCGAGCGCGAGCGGCGGGATGGATGCGACTTCGATGCGGTCAATGTCCGCACCATTGAGGACCCACACGCCTGCAAAGACGCTTTCCTGCGCCGCAATGGCAGGAATACCCCGCATCCGGATCGAGACTTCCCCTTCGCCCATCACCTCTGCGATCAGCGCCCGTGCAGAGGCGGTCAGACCTGACAAATCGAAAACGGCGGATCCGCCGTCTCGGGCAACCTCACGCGCCGCATCCGAGATCTTGGTCAGCAGATCGAGCGCATCCGCATCGACCCCGCTGTCCGTTTCCGGGATATGCGGCGCATACGTACGCATGTCCTGCGGCAGAGGCATATACTCGAGTGTCTCGTCCTCGGGCTGGGAGCCGGGGCCGAACCCGGTCGGCGGCAGGTGAAAGTTCTGAACCATCAGGCGGCTCCTTCAGGTGTGAGAGACAGGAAATGCGTGACGCGGTTCAGGTAGTCGTCCCAGTCGCGCACCTTCGGGATCGTGCCGAGCTGGTGGCCATCGCGGAAGAAGATCAGCAGAGGCGTTTTGAAGACGCCGGCATCCTCGCGCACCTTGTATTCAATCTCATCGCCCACCACGGCGCAGTCGAACTTACCCTGAAAACTCTGGACGATTTCCGGCAAGATCACGGCGGCATCCGTCGTCTCAAGGTTCTTGGCCGGATCACCGGGCACGAACAGGCAATGTACGCCGGGTCGCGAGACGAACTCAGCCACATCGCTCGGGTTCGACAAGCCGGGCCAGCCGATTTCGTCGGTGAGGCGGGCGATCAACGGGTGGGTCATGGCGGCTCCTTCAGGCGGTGGATTTGCCCGCGTCGAGTGCGGCTTGAAGATGGGGTGGAAGTTGCGGTCCGCGCTCTTCGATATCGGCGAAGGCGTCGGTGTCTTGGTCACTGCCCGCCATCACGGCGCGGAGACTGTCGATAGCAGCTTTGATCTTTAGCGCGTCGTCCTCCGCAATCACCTCACGCGCGGCGCCCAGAAAGGTCAGCACCCACGTGCCCACGGGCAGCGTTCCGGTGAGGGCGAGGTCGATGCTGTGGCTTTCTTCCCCGTCAAAGGCGGTGGCCCGCAGGCCGTCCGCGTGGCTGATCTGCATGGGGATGCCGACGCACATGGGCCTATTCCCCGACCGGGAGGAAGCGCGCGTCGCCTTTGCGATAGGCCTCCTCCTCCGAGGGGCGGCCCTCCTCATAGGCGTCGCGCATGATCGAGGGGTCAGCGAGCAAGCTGTCGTCGCCCTGACCCGGGGTTGGGTCGATACCGTCAGCCCGAAGACGATCAAGCGCGATGTCAATCGCGGGCTTTATTTGCGCGGCGACTTCGGTGCGCAGACCACCGCCGTAATCCTCCAGTTCAACCGGTTGGCAACCGATCAGCAGCAGTTTCGACGGGCAGTACCCCATCAGCGTTGCGGTCGCGATCACGTCCTGAAACCCGGTCTGGTGCAGGCTCATCTTCTTGGCGCCCATAAACTGGGGCACCGCGTCACCTTCAACGATCTTGAGTGTGCCCGGCTCCAATCCATAATCCACGGCATCAAAAACGATCAGGAAGTCGGTTTCTTCCAGAAAAGGAAGCAGGTAGAGGCCCTGCGTGCCGCCATCGAGAAGCGTCACGTTTTCGGGGAAAGACCAATCACGCGCCATTGCTTCAACGCAGCGCACCCCGAAGCCCTCATCGGCCCAAAGCACGTTTCCAATCCCAAGGACTAGGATGCGGTCGCTCATGTACTGTCCTCCCCTGAGCCGAACAACGTGAGCAAGCGTCCGGCAATCTGACCGGCGGTGTCTGGGCCGCCGGGATCGGGGTTTTGGTCAGTGGCTTTCCACTTTCCGTTGTAAGTGGCTACCGACCACCCGATTGCACTGAGCTAAAAGGGACATCTCGGGTTGGTATTTGATCTAGATCAAAGGCCATCTACGCCTAAAGTCGGAGATGCGTTTTTGAATTGAAACTTGTGGCGAGGCCCGAAAACCAGAGAAAGGCGCACCTAGATAGATGCGCCTTCCTTCTGATAGTAATACATTTTTCAAGCGGTCGCCACTTACTCGGGCCGGTCATCCTTGAAGGTCCTGTGACCCGAGAGCATGGTCGAAACCATTGATTGGCGCGACATGATGTCTTCACGGATCGCTGCATAGATATGGATCATGACAAAGATCACGATGGCCCACATGCCCAGATGGTGCAGCGAATGCATCACCTGGCTGTTCCCGACGAGTGCGAGAATCGGCCCGGTCAGGGTCGACAACCAGTGATCCGCGCCCAAGCCTTCTGCATAGAGGGTGAAACCCGTCACGATCATGAAGGTCATGCCCAAAGTCATAAAGAAGAACATGGCGATCTGTGCCAGCGGGTTGTGACCGACATACTTCTTCGGCTCTTTCTCAAGAAACATGTACCAGCGCATCTCGAAGAAGACTTCCTTCCACCATTCGGCCTTATGGATTGGCAGGCGGAACATCTGCTTGGAG
This sequence comes from Dinoroseobacter sp., assembly GCA_030066795.1. Lineage (GTDB taxonomy): Bacteria > Pseudomonadota > Alphaproteobacteria > Rhodobacterales > Rhodobacteraceae > Dinoroseobacter. Next base: position 53,010 of record JASJAW010000008.1, on the reverse strand, counting down.
TGGTGGTTGCCCACGAAGCTCCAGTAGATGCGCCCGAAAAAGCCGATCGTCATGACCATCGCGGCCGCGAAATGCGCGAACCGAATGTAGCCGAACACGAACTGGTTCGTGGCCTCTCCGATCTCCATAGTCGGAGGCGGATTGCCAATGAACCAGCCCGTGACGCAGAGCACTAGGATGGCTGCCGCATTGATCCAGTGCCAAAGCCGCACTGGTGTTTCGTAGACATAGACCGAGGTATGGCGCTTGATCGTCTCAAGATCTTCGGCCGTGGCGTCCCCGGTCAGAACTGACGCCGAATAAAAATCAATCTTCGGGCGCTGAAGCTCCGTGGTTGGCTCTTCGACTTCAACCTTCATGGACGCGCCCTCCAGATCAGACCGGCCACGACGAACGCTACGATCATAAGACCAAAGGGCGCGGCTCCATGAACCAGACCATGTGCCGCCTCCGGCACCGGAGCGTGGCCGCCGTGGGCCAGCGCTGTTCCCGGAGCAAGAAGCGAGAGGGTGATGAGTTTCTTCATGTCCCCCTCCCTTAGCGCACTTTAACGGTGGTCAGCTCTTCCCCGTCCGGAGACATCACGTGGGTCGAGCAAGCCAGGCAGGGGTCGAAGCTGTGCAAGGTGCGCAGGATTTCAACCGGTTCCTCAGGGCGTTCCATCTTGGTGTTCATGAGGCTCGCCTCGAACGCGCCGATATTGCCCTGTGTGTCACGCGGGGAGCCGTTCCAGGTGGTCGGGACCACGCATTGGTAGTTGTCGATGCGTCCTTCCTTGACCTGAACCCAGTGGCCGAGCGCGCCACGCGGCGCTTCCGTCATGCCCACGCCCTTGGCCTCTTTTGGCCAGGTCTTCGGGTCCCACTTGGCAACATTCGCCGTGGTCTCGTCGCCGTTTTTGATATTGGTGACGAGCTTGTCGAAGAAGTGCTTCTGCAAGCGGCCGCAGTACTCGCTTTCCAGCGCCCGTGCCGCCGTGCGGCCGAGGGTCGAGAACAGTGCCTCCACCGGCAAGTCCATGGTGCGCAAGAGGCCCGTCACCTGATTGGTGATATCCTCGTGCCCACCGGCATAGCCAACGATGTAACGCGCGAGCGGTCCGACCTCCATCGCGTGGCCGCGCCAGCGCGGGGCCTTGATCCACGAGTATTTCGCCGCCTCGTCGATCTCTTTGATGTTGGTCTTTGTGCCTTTCATGTTCGGGCCCAGCTCGAACTTGGCCTCTGTCACGCCATCCCAGGGGTGCAGGCCCTTGCCGGGCTCGCCGTAGTCGTACCAGGAATGGTCGACGAATTCCTGAACCTGCTCCGGGTCGCGCACATCCACGTCGTGGACAGTGCTCAGATCGCCATTGATGATTGCGCCGCGTGGCAGGTGAAGCTGCTCGGCAGAGAAATCGTTGGGATGCTCGGGAATGTCGCCATAGGCCAGAACAGCCTGCGAGGATAAACCACCGCCATAGAGCCAGTTCTTGTAGAACCCGCCAATGGCAATCACGTCAGGGATATAGACGTTGTTGTTGAAGTCGATGCACTTCTGGATGATGGAGCTGACCATATTCAGTCGCTCCATATTGATCGCACCGACCGCGCCCGTGGAATGGACGTTGATCGGGCACGGCACGCCACCCACCAGCCAGTTCGGATGCGGGTTCTTGCCGCCGAAGATCGTATGGATCTTCACGATCTCTTTCTGCAGGTCGAGCGCCTCAAGATAATGCGTGGTGGCCATCAGGTCCGCTTCAGGCGGCAGAAGATAAGCCGGATTGTCCCAGTAGCCATTCTTAAAGAGGCCAAGCTGGCCACTTTCCACGAACTGCTTCAGCCGGTTCTGCACATCCCGGAAATAGCCGGGGCTGGACATCGGATGGCTGGGAGACACCGCCTGCTGCAGCTCAGACGTTGCTTTTGGATCTGCGCGTAACGCATTGACAGGATTAACCCAATCCAGCGCATGCAGATGATAGAAATGCACGATATGGTCGTGGATTTGCAGGTTGAGCTGCATGATGTTGCGGATAGAGTTCGCGTTGTCCGGGATTTCAATCCCGAGCGCGTCTTCCACCGCCCGCACGGAAGTTAGCGCATGGGTGCCGGTGCAGACCCCGCAGATACGTTCGGTAAAGGCCCAGGCGTCGCGCGGGTCGCGTCCCTTCAGGATCACTTCGAGGCCCCGCCACATGGTGCCGGTCGAGACTGCGTTGGTGATCATGTTATTTTCGTCGACGTTCACCTCGCAGCGCATATGCCCTTCGATACGGGTGACCGGGTCGACCACAATACGCTGGCCCGATTTATCCAGCGAGAAACCGTTTGGCGTTTGAACCACCATGATCAGGCCTCCTCTTTGTTGGTTTCGCTAGAGGCTTGCGCTTTGTTCTGCGCAGCCTTCAACGCGGTTACGGCCGTATGCAGCGCGATCCCGCCGCCAACGACGCCGGCCGCAGCCAGACCGACCTTGTCGGCGTTGGCCTCGACCCCGAATTGCGTGAGGTCGGTCACACGGTCGTAGAAGCTGCCCTGATCCCAGAACCCGTCTTCGGAGCAACCGATACAGCCGTGACCTGACTGGATCGGGAAGCTGACGCCCTCGTTCCAGCGCACAGTAGAACAGGCGTTGTAGGTGGTTGGGCCTTTGCAGCCCATTTTATAAAGGCAGTAGCCCTTCTTGGAGTTCTCGTCGTCCCAGGCTTCGACAAACTGACCGGCGTCGAAATGCGGACGGCGGTAGCATTTGTCGTGGATGCGCTGACCATAAAACATGGCCGGGCGCCCCTGGCGGTCGAGTTCCGGCATGCGATCGAAGGTCAGCATATAGGTGATTACACCGGTCATGACCTCCGCGATCGGCGGACATCCAGGCACCTTGATGATCGGCTTATCGGTGATGACTTTGTGCACCGGGGTCGCCTGGGTCGGGTTCGGCGCGGCGGCCTGCACGCAGCCGTAGGAGGCGCAAGCGCCCCAGCTGATTATCGCCTTGGCGTCTTTGGCGGCGTATTTCAGCTTCTCAACAAAGGGCTTGCCGCCCGAGATGCAGAACATCCCGTCTTCGTTGAGGGGTGGATTGCCCTCCACGGCCAGGATGTAATTGCCTTTGTACTTCTCGATGGTATCGGCCATCGCGGCTTCAGCTGCATGTCCAGCGGCTGCCATCAGCGTGTCGTCGTAGTCGAGGCTGATCATCGAGAGCACGACATCTTTCGCCAGCGGATGGGCCGAGCGAATGAAGCTTTCTGAACAGCAGGTGCATTCCAACCCATGCACCCAGATCACCGGTGTCCGCGGTTTGGTTTCCATCGCATGGGCTATCTTCGGGACGAAAGCCGGTCCGAGGCCGAGCGCACTGGCTGTCAGCGTACAGTACTTCATGAAGCTCCGGCGGGTGATCCCCTGCCTGCGCATCACATCGTAAAAGGTTTCGATTTCAGACACGACATCCTCCTATACGGAAATGACTCCAAGCCGCCCGCCACGCGCGCGCGAGATTTAGAGTCAAGTGTGCAGCACACGGGAGAAACGCGGCGACGCAGAAGGCCAATGGTGCGACAAAAGGTCAAAACCAAATCAAAACAAAAGGTTATACCGCTCACAAAACTCAATTTGACATAGATCATGAAAGGGCTGTTACCACCAGCGCGCCTTAGCGGTCAGTTGGTTTCCATCTGGGACAAGGCGACAAGAGCCTGACCTAGCGCGAGTCCACCATCATTGGCGGGCACTTGGGTATGGATCAAAACAGGCACGTCGCCCAGCGCACGCAGCACCTGTTCCAGAAGCAAACCATTCTGAAAGCATCCTCCGGACAAGGCAACGGCCTGAGCGTCGCCAGAGCCCAACAAGTGCAAGGCTTTCTGAGAAAAGGCCCGCGCAAGACCCGCGTGAAATCTTAAAGAGATGGCCGCCTTGCTCTGACCGCCCAGAAGGTCGCGCTCGATGCACTCCCAGAGCGGGGCCGGGTCGATGACTGAGCCGTCTACCCTCAGGTCGTATGCCTTATTAGCCTCATCGGGCGAGGCCATGCGGGCAAGACTTTCCAATCTCATCGCCGCTTCGCCCTCGAAACTCTGGCGGTCGCGGCAAATGTCCAGCATGGCTGCAACCGCATCAAACAGCCGACCAGCGGAACTGGACAGCGGCGCATTCACGCCTTTCGCAACTGCCTGCCGAAGTGGATCAAGGGGTTTGCCTTTGAGCGTCCGATCGCTCAGGTTTGCGAGCCCTGCTTGATCGAGCCGCGCCATCAAATTGCGCCACGGTTCCCGCCCGGCCGCATCCCCACCAGGCAAAGGGGCCGCGCGCAGATGGGCACGCCGCTCGAACCCAGCGTAGTCTCCCAGCAGCAGCTCTCCGCCCCAAACCGTGCCATCTGTTCCAAGACCCAGACCATCGAGGATAATACCGGCGACTTTTCCCCCATCCCGCGGCCAAGCGTTCTCTGCCAGACAGGCGGCAAGATGCGCATGGTGATGCTGGACTTCGACCACTGGTAGGCCCCGACTTTTTGCATGTGCTGTGGATCGGTAATCGGGATGAAGATCGCAGGCGACAGCGGCTGGATCATGATCGAAGAGCGCTGCGTAGTCCGCGTCCGCTTTTAAGAACTCCTCCCACGTCAGCGGATCATCCAGATCACCCAGATGATGGGACAGCAACGCTTGGCCGTTCTTCGTCAAACAAATCGCCGATTTCAGGTGCGCCCCAAAGGCAACGACATCCTTCATGCCGTCGAAGCCCGGCGGCAAATCGAGCGTCCCGGGCACCTGCCCCCGCGCGCGGCGCAACACCATAGGCCCGGAAGGCCCAACTCGCATCACGCTGTCATCGAGTCTGCGCGCGATGTCACGATTGTGGAGCAAGGTTGCGTCCGCGATATGCCCGAGCTTCTCCTGCGCCTCGTCATTGCCGATGACCTGCGGTTCTCCCGAAAGGTTGCCGGACGTCATCACCAACGGCCGCTGAACACTCGCGAGCAGCAAATGGTGCAGCGGCGTATAGGGCAACATCCACCCAACTGCATCGAGGCCAGGCGCAATCCCGTCCGGCAAACCCGTCTCACCGCTCAAGATCACGATGGGCGCGGCGGGGTCTGTAAGAAAAGCCTCTTCTTCAGCGCTGGAGACCGTGTGCGCCTTGATCCAGTCCAGAGACGCCATCACCGCAAGCGGCTTCGACGGTCGCCGCTTACGCGCGCGCAGTTCCGCGACCGCATCAGCATTTGTGGCGTCGCAGGCCAGATGGAAACCACCCAGTCCCTTGATCGCCAGTATCTGGCCATCGCAGAGCCGCTGCACCGCGTCTGCCATCGCATCCGGTGCCGCGGGGACCATAGAAAGAGTGGGCCCGCAGTATGGGCAGGCAATCGGTTGTGCATGGAACCGACGGTCCAGCGGGTCTTCGTATTCTTTCCGGCAAGCTGCACACATCTGAAACGGCGCCATGCTCGTCTGTGCCCGGTCATACGGCAATTGACGCAGTATCGTGAACCGGGGGCCACAATTCGTGCAATTGGTAAAGGCGTACTCCGCCCGGCGCCCGGCACCTTGGATTTCTGCGACACACTCCGCGCAGGTCGCGGCATCCGGTGTCACCCGCGTCTCAGCACCAGCCTCCCCTGACATTGCGATCTCGAACTCGGCTGTCGGCAGGCTCTCGGCCTTCGCCACGTCAATTCTGTCGATCTTTGCCAAGCTGGGTGCTTCGGCGCGCAACGCCCGTACGAAAGCATCCGGATCCTCACAAGAGATGCGGATCAAGACGCCCTCCCCGTCGTTTAGGACGTGCCCGGTAGCGTTAAAACGGAGGGCAAGCTGGTAAACGAACGGTCGGAAGCCAACGCCTTGCACTTGTCCTCGCACACGGATCTCACGCCCTACTCTCATACTCCCATAATGACCTTGAGCTTCATTCCGGCAACAGTGGTTTGACAGCAAATGCGCAGTAAGTCGGCAAAACCCCCGCAGACCTAACGGCGGTCGCTGTTAGGTGATCAGCTTCACGCACCATTCCTAGACAAAAGAAACATGGTGTCCGGCGCACACTCTGACGCATCGCTTCGGCAGGCTACCGCAATGCGGCGACGATCTCGTCCGCCAGCAATCCAAGCGCCGAAGTCTGCGCCGCTGCGATGGCCTGTGGATCCGTCCCTGTGATCGGTACATTCAGCGACACACGTCTGAGATTGTCCCGCACCTGACCGTTCGGCGATGAAACGGCAATCTGACCTAAAAGCACGAACACGCCATCGGTCCGCGCGACCAACTGATCGAAGCGCACTTCCACCCGCGCATCGGGTGGCTCTGATAAGGGCCAGGGCTCGGTGGAAGTACGTGCCGTGCTACGGGCTTCGACACCGGCGGCAAGAGCTGCTGTGATGGCCCTGTCCGGATCATCGGCCCACTCTCCGGCGGTCGGCACAAGCGCCCCGGTTGGACCGCCAGCGACGATGCTTGGTCCGGCCGCGTACGCCGGAAGGCTAACGCGGCGCATCTCGACCGTGCGTGCCGAAACACGTGACTTTGTTCCGGTTCCGCCAACCGGGTTGAGCGGGTAACGCGGACTTGGTGTCTGGGAACACCCTGCCATAACGGCAGCGCCAGCCAAGAGCGACAGAACGAATGAACGTCTATGGGTATCGATCATCTCAGCGTCCAAAAATCAGGGAATTGGGGGAGCGTTGTATTTCGCGCGCGAGCTGAGACATAGCGCGGGCTGCAGCTGTTATCTCACGTAACGCGGTCAGCGTTTCGGTATTGAAGTCCGACTGCGCACTGTAGGAAGCCACCAACGCCTCGGTTTCTACCACCAGGTTGTCGATACGTTGCGTGACAGATGGAAGCGTATCGGCAGCAGTAGCAACCGAGTCCGCTGCATCTGCGGCCGATTGCATGGCCGCGTTGGCGTTCGCTATCAAACCACCGTCACGGAGCTCCGCGAGTGTTGCGCGCAGCTCCTCAAGCGTCGCATTCAGACCGGGCACAAGATCTTGCGCTTCCTCCGCCCCGACTATGGCCTCTGCGCTTTCGAGGAATGCCTGTGCTGTCCGGATCAGCTTATCTGCTTCAAGAGCTTCTGCCTGTGCAGCGAGATCGCGCAGATCATCGACGAGCGCGGGTGTCTGCTGAGCAGCCACGGCAAAGTCAGCGCTGGCTTCAGCCGCATTGGCAAGAGCGATCGATAGGTTGGCAAGCGCTTGGTCTTCGCGAAGGTCCGCAATCATACCGCGAATATCGGCAGCAATGCCCCGTAGTTCACCCGGAAGTGCTATCGCATCCGGGCCCGTGACAACGTCCCGTGCGGCCTCAAAAAGATCAACTGCTGCACCCGGCGCATCCCGCAGGGCGGGATCGGCTGCAAATCCTTCGATGCTCGCCAAAGTACGGATGGCTTGTTCCATCAGGGCCTCGATCGGTAACTCCGTTATCCGGGTCAGCACGCCCTCGGCCGTCGCCGAAAAGTCCGGCAAGTCAACCTCAACCGAAGGGATGCGCGGGGCCGGCTGTGCATCCCGGTCCAACGAAGCGTCTGGCGCATCCGGAACCGAGGCCAGCTCAACGGTCAGTCTGTCGCTCAGAAACCCCGACGTGGCCAGTCGAGCGCGAAGGCCGGACGCTATGGCGGTTTCCAGAAAGTCGAGCGTGGCCGCTGTATCGGCGTCACTTGGAAGACCGAGCAGAACCGGATCGACGGTGATGTTCGCGATGAGTTCCAGATCTCCGGGTGCGCGCTCCGGATCGAGCACAACCGCCGATAGGGAAGAAACCTCCCCGACCTCGAGGCCTCCGAATTGCACGGCTGCACCGGGCCTCAGCCCTGAGATCGTGTCGCCAAACGCAACCGACAACCGGACCCCACCATAGCCTCGGGACGAAAGCCGCGCACGCCGGGCAGCGGGTTCGTTGGGAAACACATCAAACACGCGATCATCCGGAACCGGCTCCCCCCCCTCGAAAACGTTGTCGAAGGCAACCCCGCCCGCCAGCAAAGCCGCCAGACTGTCAACCTCAAGCGATACGCCTTGCGTCCCGATCGCGACAGAAAACCCGGATGTATCCCAAAAGCGGGTCGCGGACGAAATCCTTTGGTCGTGCGGGCTTTCAACAAAGGCATCGATCAGGACGGCATCGCCCGCCTGCGTCAGACGCGGTGTCTCCAGGCTGCCGACCTCTACACCGCGAAACAAGACCGGAGCCCCTGCGCCCAAACCGACGCCATCGGACGCGCGCAGAGTTATTCGGCGACCCAGGCGACCTGGTGCGGCAAGGGGCGGCCGCTCGAGCCCCTCAAACCTTGTGCGGGGCGTGCCCCGGTCATCGTCCCAGGCGCCAGCGATGTACACCCCACTCAATACAGTTCCGAGGCCGGTGATACCGCGGGCAGAAACTTCCGGGCGAACCACCCAAAACGTCGCGCTTTCGTCCAGGAATGGGGCGATTTCGTTATTCACGCGTGCGGTAACCACAACATTCGCTAAGTCATCCGTGAAGTTGATCCGTTCTACCGAACCGATGACAACTTCGCGAAAACGGAGCGCGGTTTCACCAGCATTCACACCTTCCGCGCTGGAAAAGACGATCTCGATCTGAACCCCGCGCTGCGACCAGGATTGCCATGCAAGCGCCAGCGATATGATCAAAGCAGCGATCGGCACCAACCAGACAAGCGACAAGTTCCGCCATGCCGACCGGGACGGAGGTAAGACCTGCAGCTCGGCCGGACGCGGTGTAGGCTCTTCTGTATCGCTCATCTGGTTATGATTTGGTGCCTGACTTACCGTAATGTCCAGCTTTTTGCGGGCCGTCCCAGATAAGCCGAGGGTCAAAACTCTGCGCAGCCAGCATCGTGAATGCGACCGATAAGGCAAAACTCGCTGCTGCAATGCCCGGGTTGATCGCAACGGCGAAGTCGAGTTGCACCAACGCGGTCAGAATCGCCACAACAAAGACATCGATCATGGACCAACGTCCGATGAACTCCACCACCTCATAGAGCTTCATGCGATCGTGGGTTGAGAGCCGCGTACGCCCTTCAAGTGTTATGGCCAGATAGGCAATTGCAATGAACTTCGCGATCGGGATCATCACAGAAGCGAGAAAGACAATGAAAGCCACTCCATAAGAGCCGTACTCCACCAGCTCAACCACCCCCCCGATGATTGTGCTCTCTTGCGTTCTTCCAAAAACGCTCGTCCTCAGCATAGGCCAGAGATTTGCGGGAATATAGGCAATGAGGCCCGCGATCAACCAAGCCCAGACGGGTTGCAATCCGGCCCGGCCGTTGGTGGGAAGTTTGGAACCGCAACGCGTGCAAACATGAGCGCCCACAGGGTTGGCGCGACCACACATGCGGCAACCAACATACCCGGCCTCTCGCGCGGTCAGGATCCGGTGTTGCGACGCGCCAGAGTTTTCCAAACCGTAAACCTGCACATGAAAGTGTCTTTCAGAACCGTAATCAGGACCAACGCCGCCAAAGCCCAGAAAGCTGGTCCGATTTCGACCTTCGCAATCCCAGCAACCTTCACCAAAGCGACCGCGACGCCGATTATGAATATCTCGGCCATGGACCAAGGCTTGACCTGTTCAGCGAAACGGAACGCTGCTTTTGCATGCCGCGCCGGATGCCAGCCAAGCGCCATAGGCGCAAAAACATAGACGAGCGCAAGCAGACGCAGCACTGGCAAGGCAACAATCAACACCGCAACGGCGATTGACAGCATTATCATTGGCCCCCGAGAGAACGCCAGGATCGCATCCAGTATCGAAGCCCGGTGCTCGAGCCCATGAGACCGAAGATCCAGAAACGGAAAAAAGATGGCAGCCACCATCAGCACGAGAGCCGCCAAAGCCAGCATTGTAATTCGCGTCATCGCGCCTGCATGTTGCGCAGCCAGAACTGTTCCGCACCGCATACACCTTCCAATGCTGTCAGCTGGTATATCCTGGTCGTAATGCAGCGCGTCGCATTCGGGGCAAACAATCAGAGACGATGAGGAATCCATGGGAGTTGCACTCGTATTGTGCTCGTTTGTTCTGCTGGCGGGCGCTTGCTCGGGCATCTCCACGCGCGATCTCGCTGACTGAGTGTTTCGGATATACTTGGTTCCGCGCGGGACTGTGGCGCTCAATTCGCGTTGGAACAAGCCCAATTCGATGCGCGATCCCATAGTGCCGTTCGGTTTGGTCTTGCGCTGAAATCACAGGAACAATCCTGGAGACCGTCTCAAGAGGCCATGTAAATCGAAGTGGTTCCCCGTGTGCCACGCCCACTTTTCAAAGCGTATAATGCCGATTGAAAACAACAAGAACTGGCATCATTGCTTCCCTCTCAAAGCTTTCATCCGATTTCAATTGTCAGATGCCTCATAAGTGCGGAAAGCGGACGTTCACCTGAAGCATAAACAAGGGCTGACATAACCTAGAACAGAGCTTCGCATTTCGTTTGAAGAACGCTCGGAGCTCGTGTCTGTCTTGCATTTTTTCTCAGGTAGACTGAAAATCACCGGGCATGAAATGGCAAAGGGGTTGCAAAGTGAAAACGGCCAATGACTACCTGGAAGAAGCAAATGCAGTCGTGCCCAAGATCTCAGCGGAAACGGGTATCCAGAAACACAAGGCGGGAAACTCCGTCTTTGTTGATGTGCGCGACAGTGCGGATGTCGCAAAGTCCGGTACAATAGCAGGAGCGGTACTGGCAACGCGCGGAATGCTTGAGTTCAAGGCTGATGAAACGCACCCTCTGCATGATCCAAATCTGAAAAAAGATGCCGATATCGTTCTTGTCTGCGGTGCAGGAGGACAGGCTGCATTGAGCGGAAAAACGTTGTTGGACATGGGCTTCCAAAGCGTCTCTAACGTTGGTGGCATTTCCGCATGGAAGGATGCTGGCGGTCCTATGGAGCAAAGCTGACCCAGGTCTTACAGCCCAGTCGCCCGCGCTTTAACTGAAGCGTCTAGCATTGCCTCCTGTTATGGAAGGGACCAAGGCCTTTAAAGAAGCACTTCCGGCCATGGGTGCGATGCTTCTGAGAGAAAGCAGAGTACGGTAGTATCTTAACGCCTGGTAACACCAATATGTACGATCCCCTGTGTATCTTGGAGGATGTACGAAAGTCACTTCTCTAACGCCTCGCGGAACCGCTGGGCGGCGACTTCGGCAAGCGACAGCCCTCCGAATAGAACGTCGTAGAAGTGCTATGGCTGCACTACGCGGACTCTCACGCCTGTTCTGGCGGGACGATCCATTTGTACCTAGACCGACTAACTTAGCCGATCAGATATCTTTGGAGAACCGGCAACAGACACCTCAGTGCGCTCGTTTGCTAACTGGTCCGCTGCGGATGCATAATGGACAGGGCAAAACCCGCGGGCTAGGCTTCCTTTAGGGAAAGCGAAAGGATGTCCAGCCATGTGCCAGATTTTCTCTCACCAGAACCCGGAACGCTACGCATGCACAACGCGGCGGTTGCGCCTGAATGGGCAAAGCACTTCGATCCGGTTGGAAAACAGTTTCTGGGCCATTCTCGACGCGATCGCCGAGAGCGAGCGTGTGACCACTCCCGCATTTATCTCGACCTTGCATTCGGAAGTTTTGCAAGCCCGTGGAGAACCCTCGAACTTTACATCCCTTTTGCGCTGCACCGCGTTGCTTTACATTGAAAATCAGCCCGTTACCTCCAAAAACATCGCGGCGGAATAAGAGCATTTGCATAAATTTTGGGCAGTAGTAAAACGCTACTACCCGGCCCTATTGGCCTGAGGCTTACGCTGTTCTCTCACAGACACCAAAACGGGAGGACGGATTGGCAAAAGCAATCCACAGCATGATCCGCGTTCTGGACGAAACGCGAACGCTTGATTTCTACAAACGCGCTTTTGGGCTCGAAGTGGCCGACAGGCTGGATTTTTCCGACTTTACCCTGATCTACCTCAGTAATTCGGAACAAAGCTTCGAGCTGGAGCTGACCGTGAACAAAGGGCAGTCCGAGCCCTACGACCTGGGCAATGGCTATGGCCACCTCGCGGTCTCGGTCGATGATCTCGACGCAGAACACGCCCGCTTTGAAGCGGAAGGTTTAAGCCCCAGAAAACTTGTCGAATTCGCGCCGGACGGAAAGCTCGTCGGGCGCTTTTTCTTTGTGGCCGATCCAGACGGCTACCAGATCGAAGTTCTCGAGAGGAGCGGACGCTTTCAGTAAGCTGCGCGGTTTGAGGAGACCGCGCAAAACACTTTGGGAGGAACAGAATGATTGAGACCAAAGGGCCGAAAGGCCTGACACGGCGGGAGCTTTTGTCCCGCGCCACTGCAGCAAGCGCGAGTTTTGTCGTTGGCGCGGGGTTCGTGGCGGGGCGCGATGCGGCCTGGGCCACCGAGTTGACCGCGATTAAACCCGAAACCTTTGCCACGCTCGTACAAATGGCCCGCGATATCTATCCGCATGACCATGTTGGCGACAAATACTACGCCGCAGCAGTCAAAGGCTATGACACAGATGATGACGCCGGCACAATTGAACTGGGCATCAACGATTTGAACGCAGCCGCCCGCAACGCAGGCTATGACAGTTATCTTGCGATGGGCTGGGAACGCGACCGTGTGGACATTCTGCGCGGCATGGAAAACAGCCCCTTCTTCCAGCAGATCCGCGGAGGGTTGGTGACCGGCCTGTATAACCAGAAAGAGGTCTGGCCTCTGTTTGGCTATGAAGGCGAGAGCTTCACCAAGGGCGGTTACATCAACCGCGGCTTCGACGACGTCGATTGGGTCTGAGGGAGGAGAGTACCATGGCAACAACGTTCGATCTGAACGACGACAGCGTGGTCGTCGTTATCGGCACCGGCGCAGGCGGTGGCACGCTTGCCAATGAGCTGGCGCAAAAAGGTGTCAAAGTCGTATCGCTCGAAGCAGGCGGATATCATGAGCCGCAGGACTTCATCCAGGACGAGTGGGCCTCTTTTGGCCAGCTGGCGTGGCTGGATGCACGGACGACCTCGGGCGACTGGAGGGTCAGTCGCGATTTCTCGGGCCTGCCGGCTTGGATCGTGAAATCCGTCGGCGGCTCCACCGTGCATTGGGCCGGTGCATCCCTGCGCTTTCAAGAACACGAATGGAAGACACGCACGGTTTATGGAAATGTCCCTGGTGCAAGCCTGCTGGACTGGCCAATCGATGCAGCCGAAATGGACCCTTGGTACACCAAGGCGGAAGACAAGCTGCATGTGACCCGCACGGGCGACCGGCCTGGTCTGCCCGGGAACAACAACTTCAAAGTGTTTGAAGCCGGTGCACAGGCACTGGGATATCAGGACGTCCATACCGGCCGGATGGCAATCAAAAGCCAGGAAGGCCCCGATGGCACACCGTGCCAGCAAATGGGCTTTTGCTTCCAGGGCTGCAAGGTCGCGGCGAAATGGTCGCCGAGCTATGACGAAATCCCCAAGGCGCTTGACACCGACAACTACGAGCTGCGCACGCAGGCGCATGTGCTCAAGATCGAGCATGACGACAGCGGCAAGGTAACCGGCGTGCTTTACGCCGATAAAGACGGCAATCAGCAGCTGCAGAAGGCGCGTGTTGTGGCGGTCGCGGGCAACTCCATCGAAAGCCCACGTCTGTTGCTGAACTCGGCCTCGTCCATGTTCCCCGACGGTCTTGCCAACAGTTCAGGCCAGGTCGGGCGCAACTACATGCGCCACATGACGGCCTCGGTCTACGCGGTGTTCGACAAACCGGTACGGATGTGGCGCGGTACTACCATGGCAGGCATCATCACTGATGAGAGCCGTCATGATCCGAGCCGTGGTTTCGTCGGCGGGTACGAGATGGAAACCCTGTCGCTCGGTCTGCCCTTCATGGCGGCCTTCCTGAACCCGGGCGGTTGGGGACGCGACTTCACGGCGGCTCTGGACGGCTATGAAAACATGGCCGGTATGTGGCTTGTTGGTGAGGACATGCCGCAGGAAACCAACCGCGTGTCGCTCAACACCGATGTGCTGGATCAGTACGGGTTGCCCGCACCGAATGTGCATTTCGATGATCACCCCAATGACATCGCGATGCGCGAGCATGCGTGGCAACAGGGTCAGGCGATTTATAACGCCGTGGGTGCGACCCGCACCTTCCCGACCCCGCCCTACCCCAGCACACACAACCTCGGCACCAACCGAATGTCCGAGAACCCGCGGGACGGAGTGGTGAACAAGTGGGGTCAGACCCATGACATCCCTAACCTGTTCGTGTCAGATGGCTCGCAATTTACAACCGGTGCAGCAGAGAACCCGACGTTGACCATCGTAGCGCTGGCAATCCGGCAAGCCGATCACATCGCGCGCGAAATGGCAGCTCAGAACATCTGATCTCCCGATTGGAGAAATCCCTCGAAAATGCGGCCCGTCTTTGCAGCGGGCCGTATACTTGACGCGCTCTTGCGAATGCTATGATGGCCTGTCAGAGCGTTTGGTCCGCGAAGACGTCGCTTGCTATTCCGATGTATTGGGACAGCCGCGGCGAGCCCGGGGGCCGCGCACCCGTTCTTCGATATTGTTCGTGCTATGATGGTTTCAAAAAGGAGGGTCGCAATGGAAAAGCGAGAAGTTGGGCGGACGGGCCTCCTGATCGACACGCTTGGATTAGGCGGAGCGCCGTTGGGCGGAAATTTCGTTGATCTAACTGACCAGGATGCTGCCGAAATTGTCCAGGCAGCAAAGGACGTGGGTCTTGGCTATTTCGATACGGCTCCGTGGTATGGCTTTGGCAGGTCAGAACGCGTGATGGGCGACGTTTTGCGTGGCGACAACTATGTGCTTTCGGACAAGGTGGGTCGACTGTTGCGGCCAGGTGCTGTTGAAAACCCTATGGATTTTGGCATGGTCGATCCTCTGCCGTTTCACGTCGTTTATGACTACGGCTATGACGGCATCATGCGCGCTTACGAGGACAACCTGCAAAGGTTGGGCCTGGACCGCGTCGACATTCTGTTCGTTCACGACATTGGAGAGATGCAGCACGGGACTGAAAATGCCCGCCACTTCGGTGATCTGCAGCAGAGCGGGTACCGGGCCTTGGATGAACTGCGCAGTTCGGGTGCAGTCAAAGCAATTGGGATCGGTGTCAACGAGAACGCCGCCTGCATGGAGGCGCTTGCGATCGGTGACTGGGATGTCTTTCTGCTGGCCGGTCGCTACACGCTTCTGGAACAGACCGCCCTTGACGAACTGTTTCCCGCCTGTGACGCGGCGGGCACCACGATCATCTGTGGAGGCCCATTCAACTCCGGCATTCTCGTTGGTCGAGACACGTGGAACTACGCCAAGGCGCCTCCCGAAGTCGTCACCAAAGTCCGCAAACTCATGGATGAAGCTAAGACATTCTCAGTTCCGCTGGCGGCAGCAGCGCTTCAATTCCCGCTGGGAAGCCACTCTGTGACCTCGGTTATTCCCGGACCTCGTAACAAGTCTGAATTGCTGGAAATTATCGAGTGGTTTACCACAACGATTCCCATGGATTTCTGGAAAAGCCTGAAAGCAAAAGGCCTGATCGCAGAAAGCGCGCCGATCCCGTCCTAAGTCGGATATGTCGAGGGAGTTACCTCCGCTCCGTTCTTAAGTTTCTGGAGGTCTCAGGACTCTCCGTTCGGTCCGCAAGTCGGATGTTGATGACCGTTGAGGCCATGCTCCGCCTCTTTAAATATCTTCGTCTTTGGAGAAGCGTCCGGAGTGAGGTAGCCTACCACTATATTTTAAGTCGAATAGACGGGGAGATTTCCAATGCCCATTCTTCTGGATCGTCGCGGGTTTCTAGCCGCGAGCGCAGGTTTCATCGCACTCCACCCGTTCTCGGCGCAAGCTCGGGCCGGTCAGGCACATCTTCGGATCATGGAAACGACAGACATTCACGTTCATGTCTTCCCGTACGACTACTACGGTGACCGGCCGGTCGACACCGTGGGTCTGGCCCGTACCGCGTCCTTGATCGAGGGCGTGCGGGGCGAGTCAACCAATTCGCTTCTGCTCGACAATGGGGATTTCATCCAGGGCAACCCGATGGGTGATTACATGGCCTATGAACGGGGCATGTCCGAGGGCGACCTACACCCGATGATCGCGGCGATGAATGCGATCGGCTTCGATGCCTCGACGCTTGGCAACCATGAGTTCAACTACGGGCTGCCTTTCCTGATGAACTCCGTCGCTGCGGCGTCCTTCCCTGTGGTCTGTGCCAATGTCGCCACCGAAATGGCAGGCAGCGCCCCTGCAGACACGACACTGGTGCCACCTTATGTGATCCTCGACCGAACGCTCACGGACGGCGCAGGTGAGACCCATCCCATCCGTATCGGGATCATCGGGTTTGTGCCGCCGCAAATCATGACCTGGGACCGCCGCCATCTCGAAGGAAACGTGCAGGTCCGCGATATTGTTGCCGCGGCGCAGGCCTATGTGCCGCAGATGCGGGAGGACGGCGCCGAGATCATCGTCGCACTGTCCCACTCCGGCATTGGTGCCGCGGACCACAGCGACATGATGGAGAACGCCTCTGTTCCGCTTGCGGCTATAGATGGAATTGATGTTGTCCTGACAGGTCATCACCATCGCGTATTTCCAGGTCCCGACTACGCCGAAACGCCTGGTGTCGACGTGGAAGCCGGCACGATTATGGGCAAACCCGGTGTCATGGCCGGGTTCTGGGGCAGCCATATGGGCCTCGTAGATCTTATGTTGGAGCGGGATGGCAACACATGGCGCATCTCTTCCCACATGTCGGAGGCACGCCCGATCTACAGGCGCGAGGAGGATCGCTCGATCACCGCGCTTGTGGAAAGCGACCCGGAGGTTCTTTCATCGGTTGAGGCGGAACATGAGGCAACACTCGCTTACGTGCGGGCCGAAGTCGGTCAGACCGACGCACCCCTGCATTCCTATTTCGCCCTCGTCGCAGACGATCCGTCTGTTCAGATCGTGTCGAATGCACAAACCTGGTACATTGAACAGATGATGGCCGGCACGCAGTTCGAGGGCTTGCCGATCCTCTCCGCAGCCGCGCCGTTTAAGGCAGGTGGCCGGGGTGGACCGGAATACTACACCGACGTGGCAGCCGGACCGGTCGCGATCAAGAACGTCGCTGACCTCTACCTCTACCCCAACACCGTGCGTGCTGTGCGGATTACCGGGGCGGAGGTGCGCGAATGGCTTGAACGCTCCGCTGGAATGTTCAACCGGATCACGCCTGGTGCTACTGACGAGGTCCTTCTGAACCCCGATTTCCCGTCTTATAATTTCGACGTGATCGATGGGGTTCAGTATCAAATCGATCTTTCTCAACCCTCACGTTACAACAATGATGGCGAAGTGGTGAATGCCGATGCGCATCGGATCATTAATCTAACGTTCCAGGGCGAACCGATCGATCCGCAGCAGGAGTTCATCGTCGCCACAAATAACTATCGGGCCGGCGGTGGCGGCCATTTCCCTGGTGCAAACCCAAGCACAGTGATCTTCGAGGGACCCGATACCAACCGCGACGTCATCGTACGTTACATCGTCGATCAGGGCACGATCAGCCCGTCGGCGGACGCCAACTGGACATTTGCGCCGATGCCCGGAACCACCTTGCTGTTTGACACTGGTCCTGCGGCAGAGCCGTACATCGGCGCGGTGGATGGAGTGAATATCGAGCCAGCCGGTGAGACACCGGAAGGTTTCGCGCGATATCGTATTGCGCTCTAGGTTTCTTACAGCGCTGTCTTCTGTCCAGATCACGCAGTCGCATCGCAATTTCTCATGCGCTTGGGGCTGCGAGAGCTTCAAGATGGCAACAGAAAGACAATGCGACGAGCGAAGCTCGATAGAGGTGGCTAAGCCGCTCGCTTTGAAAGATAGGCAACAGCCAGTTCGACCGTAGCGATTTGAGGGTAGTCCGCTTCCGGAATATCAACGCCGAACCGCGCGTGAAGGGCTGTGACCAAATTCAGAATATCCATGGAGTCGAGCTCCAGATCATCCTGAATGTGATCCGTATCCTCGATGTCTTCGGCCTCAATATCTGGCGCAATACGGGTCAGTTCCTGAACGTAGCCAGCGCGGAAATCGGTTTCAGTCATAGGTTTTCAGGGTCCTGCATGAGAGTTTCGAATTCAGTGATGAAACGTGCAACCTGACGCCCGTCGCTGACCCGGTGGTCGGCTGAGATGGTCAGGGTCACAACGCTGCGGGGAACAACCGCGCCTCCAACGACCCAAGGCCGGATATGCGGCGCGCCTATGCCAACCAGTGCGACCTGGGGTGGAAAGATGACGCCGGTCATGGCCTCTGCGCCGGTTTCCCCCAGGCTTGAAAGCGTGATGGTCCCCTCCGTCATCTCCGAACTTCTGAGGCGGCCTGCGCGAGCCCGGCTGACAAGATCCCGCATACCGGCCATTGTCTGGTCCAGATCGAGGGACCGCACATCCATCAGGGCCGGCGCCACCAAACCGCCTCCACGCAAAGCAACCACCACGCCGACATTGACCGTCGAAGAAGGTTGAAATGCTCCATCAGCGTAGCGCCCGTTGACGGATTTGACCTTTGCGGCTGATCGGGCGGTGGCCTGCACAAAAAGCGCTCCCAACAGAACGCGCTCCGCCGGAAGGCGGTCTGCATTTCTTTCCGCCAGAAAATTGATGGCGGGTTGCACGTCGATGGTTTCCGACAGGTAGAAATGCGGGATCGTCTGCTTGGCCCGGGTCATCGCTGCGGCGATTGCCTTGCGCATTTCCGCGATTGGCGAACCGGTACGGAGCGGGTTGCTGGTGGGGATCGCAGCAGCTTTCTCCGCAGCGTCGACATCCCGAAGCAGAATTGCGCCGCCGGGACCGCTCCCTGACAGCGTGCCAAGATCGAGGCCGCGCTCACGCGCACGCACGCGCGCTGCCGGAGAGACAGCCGAGGCGTCCGGGTGAGTTGCACGTGGCGGCGACAGCGGCGGAGCTGTGTCGCTTGCCACAGGGACAGGATCGAGGCCTCTTGCGCTGGCGGGGCTGGACTCTGAAACCTGCGCTTTAGGTGGCGAAGGGGGTGCTGGTGGAACCTCGCCCGGCTTGAGAATAACAGCGAGTGGCGCGCCTACAGGCAATTCTCGCCCCAACTCTGCTGTCAGTTCCGAGACTGTACCATCTTCGAATATCTCAATCTCAATCGCGCCTTTTTGCGTTTCGACAACAGCGACGACATCGCCGCGCTTTACAGTGTCGCCGGGTTTAATGGTCCATTCAACAAGCGTCCCGGACTCCATATCCGATCCAAGCGACGGCATCACAAACACGCCCATCTCAACGTCCCAACTGAGCCTTGGCCGCGGCGATGATGCCCGGCACTTGAGGGATGGAGGCATCCTCGAGATGTTTGGGGTAAGGGATCGGGACTTCTACAGCACAAACCCTGCCAACCGGCCCATCAAGGGACCAGAAGGCCTGCTCCATGATACGGGCCGAGATCTCGCCTGCCAGGGATCCACTACGCCAGCCTTCGTCTACAATTACTGCGCGTCGGGTTTTGGCAACCGAGGCCATGATGGTCGCGTCATCGAGGGGGCGCAGACTGCGCAGATCGATCACCTCTGCGCTGATGCCATCAGCCTCTAGGGCATCTGCAGCCTCTAATGTCTTGAAAAGTGAGCCGCCATAGGTGATCAGGCTGACGTCGGATCCTTCCCTACGAACAGCGGCCCGGGAAATATCGACCGGCCCCGCGGCAGTATCGATCATACCTGTTCGGTTATAGAGCATGACATTCTCGAAAATCAGCACCGGGTCCGGGTCTTCAAGCGCGGTCCAAAGCATACCGCGCGCATCCTCAACGGTCGCAGGCGTCAGCACCTTTAAGCCAGGAATATGGGCATACCACCCTTCCAGACTGTGTGAGTGCTGTGCCGCAAGTTGCTTGCCTGCACCGGTTGCCATGCGAATAACCAGTGGTACACCGAACTGCCCTCCTGACATATGCCGTATGGTGGCGGCTGTATTCATAATTTGATCCAGGGCCAGCAGACTGAAATTCACTGTCATCAATTCCACGATCGGGCGCATACCCGCTGCTGCCGCACCGATGCCGGCGCCCGTGAAACCTGACTCAGACAGTGGCGTGTCGCGGATGCGGTCCTCTCCAAACTCATCCATCAAGCCCTTGGAGACAGCGTAGCAACCGCCGTAGGCCCCGACATCCTCTCCCATAAGGAACACACGGTCGTCCCGGATCATCGCGTCGCGGATCGCTTGTTTGACCGCCTCGCGATAGGTCATTTCCACAGTCTCGCCCGACGGCTGAGCCGGCGCTACCGGCGCTGGTTGCGGTCCGAGAACATGCTTGGTGAGATCCGCAACCGGCTCCCAGCTTCCGGCCTCTGCAAATGCGACGGCCTCGGCGATCTCTGTGTCGACCCGGGCTTCGATTTGAGACACATCTTCCTCATGGATCAGCCCGTTTTCCAACAGCCAGGTTTGAAACCTTACAATCGGTCCTTGTTCCCGCCATGTCTCAACTTCAGCCTTTTCCCGGTAGAGCTGTGCGTCAAACATCGAATGCGCGCGAAATCTGTAGGTGTTGCATTCCAGGAATATCGGCCGTCCGGTTTCGCGTATCGCCTTCAGTGCCTTCCGGGTTGCGGCCTCAACCTCGACCACGTCCATGCCATCCACTGTTTCAGAGGTGATGTTATAGGCCGCGGCCTTGGCGCGGATATCGGTTTGAGACTCGTATCGCCCGATTGCGGTCCCCATGGCGTAGCCATTGTTTTCACAGATAAAGAGAACCGGCAGATCCCAGAGCTCAGCGAGGTTCAGCGTCTCGTGAAACTCACCCTCGGCTACAGCCCCGTCCCCGAAAAAGCACACGGTGACGCGGTCGTCCCCGCGCATCCGGTCGGCTAGCGCAAGCCCACCCGCCAAGGGCAAACCGCCGCCAACGATTGCATTGCCGCCATAAAACTCCGTCTCGGCGTCGAATAGATGCATCGACCCACCACGCCCGCCGGAGCAGCCTTCCGCCTTGCCATACATCTCCGCCATGACAGTGGTCATCGGAACGCCGCGCACCAAGGCTTGACCGTGTTCGCGGTAGGTCGCAACGATCCGGTCGGCTGCGCGCAATGCCGGGATCACGCCGGCCGCGATGGCTTCCTCGCCGTCATACAGATGCAGGAACCCGCGGATTTTCTGTTGCGTATAGAGTTCAGCACATTTGTCTTCGAACTTCCGGATGCGGATCATGTGTCCGAGCAGGTCCAGTACATGCTCGCGGTCGAGATGGGGTTTGTCGATCACCGTCATGTCTCATCCGTCTCCAGTGTTGAAATATCTCCCTCAGGCAGGCCCAGTTCGCGCGCCTTGAGCAACCGGCGCATAATCTTGCCAGACCGGGTTTTGGGAAGAGTGTTGCGGAACAGGATTTCGCGTGGGGCAACCGCGGGTCCGAGCTTCTTGCGGGCGTGACCCCGAATGTCCTGCTCCAGTGTTTCTGTCGGCTCGCACCCGGGGTTCAGCGTTACATAGGCTTTGACAATTTCACCCGCGGTTTCGTCCGGGACGCCAATCACACCAGCCTCCGCAACTGCTTGGTGTTCGATAAGCGCGCTTTCAACTTCGAAAGGACCGATCAGATGGCCAGAGGTCTTGATCAGGTCGTCTGCGCGCCCAACGAACCAGAAATACCCGTCCTCATCGCAGAACGCGAGATCACCGGACAGATACCAGCCATCCCTGAAGCACTTGTCGTAACGGGCTTGCTCGTGAAGATAGGTGCGCATCATTGACGGCCAGCCGGGCCGGAGTGCCAACTCTCCGATGTCGCCTCGAGGCACTTCGCGGAGCCCATCGCCGCTGCGTTCCACGATGCCTGCTTCGATCCCGGGCAAAGGTTTCCCCATCGAACCGGGCTTGACGGTCATGCCGGGCTGATTGGCGATCATGATGCCGCCGGTCTCGGTTTGCCACCAGTTGTCGTGAAACGGCAGACCAAACACCTTTTCGCTCCAGACCACCGCTTCTGGGTTAAGCGGCTCTCCGACACTTCCCAAAAAGCGCAGGGCGGAAAAGTCGTATGGTGCCGCTGCTTCCGCGCCCTCCCGCATCATCATGCGGATCGCTGTTGGCGCAGAATACCAGACCTCTATTTTCTCGCGCTCAAGGGTGCCGTACCAGCGATCCAGGTCAAACTCTGCTTCATCGACAATCATGGTCACGCGGTTCACGAGGGGCGAAATGATGCCGTAGGACGTCCCAGTCACCCAGCCAGGGTCAGCGGTGCACCAGTATTTAGTGCCCGGCGTCAGGTCCAATGCCCGGCGTCCGGAAAAGGCGTGGTAAATGACTGCGTTATGCACATGAACGGCGCCCTTCGGCTTTCCCGTTGTGCCAGAGGTGAAGTGGATCAGCGCAGGGCTTTCGGGATCCATGCGCACTGTCTCGAAGCTGGTCGATGCGGGGGCCATAGCATCTTTAAGCGCGACGCACCCTTCCGGTGCGCTGTCCCCAAGGATCAAAACAAGTTTCAGGCTTTCAAGCTCGTGCCGCCAGGCTGCGATCTTTCGCTTGTAAATGGCTGCTGTCGTTACAAGCACCCGCGCGCTGCCGATCTCCATGCGTGTTCGGATCGGTTCAGGACCAAATGCAGAAAAAAGTGGAGTGAAGACCAGACCAGCCTTCAGCGCGCCCAAGGCACACACATAAAGCTCAGGGACGCGGCCCATCAGGCCAAAGACGCTATCTCCAGGAGATAAACCGTTACGTGTTAGTACGTCTGCAAACCGGGACGTTTGGGTCTGCAAGTCTTCGTACGTCATATCCTCATGACCACCGTTCTTTTTCAAGAACCGAATGGCGGTTTGAGCTCCGTGCCCCGCTAAAACGTGTCGATCAACCGCTTCGAAAGCGATATTCAGCCTGCCATCAAAACCGTCAATCAACGCTCGCGCATCGCGCCATCCGGCATCGTTCCGCGGTTGAGACGCGTGTGTGCCCTGCGATCCGATATCCATCGGCGAGAACACAATGCTGCTCTGCTTTCCCATAGCCTTCCTCCCAGAGAGCAGTTTGGTTTGACGCAGAACAGGCCTCAATGACCTAGGTCAAAGCAGCGTTTGAGTGAGATCCAAAGCATCCGGGTTGTGGTTCGCAAATAGTCCGAGAAGCGATTGCACTAGATTGCCAAGAGAGGCCCTGCTCACAAAGCCCGCTTTGTCCGGAGAGCGGTCATTTCCAGTGTCATCAGATATTTAGGGATCGCTTAACCTTGATGCGCCCCGCGTATCTGGCTAATCGCCCTCTGAACCGCCCGCCAGACCTCTGCCTCTGCAGTTTCACCGGCCTCTTCATGCGCTTTCGCTTTCTGAGCCGCTTCCGCTTCTGCCTTGTCTCCGTGCGCTTCAAAGAGTGCGCGCGCGTATTGGGTAATTTTCGCAGTTTCCATACTCTAGGTCTCCTCCATGTCTTGAGCGCGTAAGAAGCACTCACGCGCCGCTACCACAGAAGAAGACCACGATCCGCGTCATTTTGGTTTGATCCGGGTCAACCTGATCCAGTCTTTATCTGTCGTTTCCAAGAAATGCTGGCGGTCGACAAACAGTGTGCCGAGACTTGTAAAGACGCAGAGGCCAACCTCCAAAAACAGTAGCCGTCAGCCGGATGGAAATTGAAGAAAACAACGTGGACGCGTCAGAAGGCTTCTTGCAGCAAAAAGCGAACGCTTAGATCGTCTTTGAACCAGCCCGCCAAATGTTTAAAGAGCATGCCTTTCGGGAGTCTATGTTGGGCAACGCTCGACCAGGGGCAAAGCGTGCGTTTCGGGAACCAAGCTCAGCGCCCGTGCAAAACGGTATCAAGAGATGCCGCACTAGACGGCCATGCTGGCAGTGTCAGCCAGTACAAAATTCCCGTCGACGGTTTGTTGAAGAAAGACGCAAGACAAAAACTAGCGACTCTCTGGCGCTGATGCCCATCGCCTTGGGGTGCGCGTAAGCGGAAGAGCAATTGTGTCTCAATACCTTAGCGGAAAATGCGACTTTGACCGGAAAATATGATAAGGAGAGCCCGTCCAAATTACATTTTTAGGGACCGGCGAACGGGGTGTTTCGCCGTATTTATGGGGGGAATTTACTATGTTGCGTATTCAATCTGCGGCGGCAGTAGCGTTTGCATTGACCATAGTGATGCCGACTGGTGTTACGGCTCAGGCATCGGGCGATGGACGCATAGGGCCGCGTGTTTTTTCTGACGATGCGCTCAACCAGTCGTTAGAGGCTTTGAACGTGTTCCTGAGTGCCCGGTATGCGCACGATGACATCATGGCCGCCTTGGCCGAACGGCCCGAGAAAGACTTCCGGACAACGGCCGTGACGACAGCCTCAGCGCCTGAGTATTTCAATGGTGACAGCCTTGGCGGGTTCACAGGCGACGTGAACAGTGGCTCGGCGCTTGATGTTCATCTTGCTGCATTTAACGAAGAACGCATGAACAGAGGGAATTCACTGTTCATCAAGATCGCGCTCGCATCTGGTGGTTACGATCTCGATATGCGTGAAGCGGGCGGTATGCCGCCTGTACCCGGCGATCTGCTTGCGTTCGGTCCTTCGGTCCAGAGTGATCACACACTGGAATACAACCTCGAAGTGCTGGCGGTACACATGGTCGAACAGGATCTGAGGAATGACCAGTTGAGTGGCGATGGCGCTGTCACCGGCCACTCTTTTGATCTTTACGGCGAGGCCCTCAGCCTGTTCTGAGCGCCTGGGGGATTTGGGAAAGCTGGTGGAGAGGTCTTTTCACTCTCCACCAAGATGTAGGCGGACCCTTGTTCGATCCTCAGAAGGGAACACAGGCGTTCCGATGAATATCGGGTTCCTGCCCCATTGCGCCATGCTGGTTTCTGACGATTTTGCCGGCGCCATCTGGCGGATCGCCTACAATCCTGCACCGGCGCAATGAGGCGCGACCTTGCTCTCGTTCTCGGCGAGCTTGCGCGCGTCGGGGGCGTCGCAGCGCCCGCACTGTCCGGCGATCCGGACGCAGGACGAAAAATCGCCAACATGTGCCATACCTGTCACGGGAAAGACGGGTATGCGCGCATTCCGCTGGCTCCGCACATCGGCGGCGAACCGAAAGAGTATCTGGAAGCGCAGCTGATGGCCTTCAAAACCGGCGCGCGCGAGCACGAGACGATGTCTGTCGCCACGGCCAGTCTCTCGGCGCAGCAGATCTCCGATGTCTTTGCGTGGTATGCCGCCCATATCGCCAAAGCCACGCTTTCCGACGGCGTCCCCGAGGCGGATGCTCCGGACGCTTGTGTGTCCTGCCACGGCGCAGACGGGATTTCCGCCCTGCTTAATGCGCCTAACCTCGCTGGAGAAGTGAACATCCTTACATCCCAAATTGGCAAGAACGTCCCCCAATCTTAGCTCACCCACGATGTCGGCATCCGCGGACGGAGCGCGGTGTAGTGCAGCACTATCATGGACGACTTCCCAACGTCGCGGATCGATGTTTTCCTCATCGGCGTAGATTGCCCCCGAAAGCGCGAACACCGCAGCTAGAGCCGTCGTCACTCCAAGGGCAACCAGTCTTCGGTTGCGTGACTTGCACCGTGAGCCCCTCATTTCTGCCACCTCTTCGCAGTTCGCAAGAGCAAGTTAGCACGAAACAGCATCAACCACCCTTGTCTCGCTGCAAAGCTTGATCGTTGCGCGCCATGAAATGACGCGGAGTGTTACGCTCGGATACCGCTCGAAATGATAATAACGGGGCACTGCTGTTCTTTTGAAAGCTCCCTGTCGGTCGGCCGGACCCGCAGAGAATCCCTGACCGCAAGGAGCTTCTAGCCCCGGCGCTGGAAGGCAATCATCACCAGCGCGAGACAGGACGATCCCAGCATCAGGAGAAGCGAGACAGCATTGAGCAGCGGAGTCGAGCCCTCCTTGAGCCGGTCGAACATCGCGATAGTTAGCGGTGCGTCAGAACCCACGAGCATGAGGGTCGTGTTGAAATTCTCGAAACTCATCAGGAAGGCAACGACGGTGGCTCCGATCAACGCCGGGGCCAGGTAGGGCAAGGTGATCGTGCGCACCGCCGTGATCCGGCTGGCACCGAGGTTCATCGCGGCCTCCTCCAGAGACCGGTCGAACTTTTGCAGCCGGGCCGCGATCACCAGGGTCGAGATCGTAGCGATGAACGAGAACTGGCCCAGGATCACCAGCAATAAGCCCGGCCGCAGCGCCTCGACGTCCCACTCGGCCACATCCCAGAGACCATTGGCGACCCGGCTGGAGAAGACCAGGATCGAGATGCCAAGTACGATCCCAGGGATCACCAGCGGAAACAGCATGAAGATGTAGAGGATGCCCTGCCCGGGGAACCGGTAGCGGTTGAAGAGGAACGCATTCGAGAGTCCGACCCCAACCGCGAGGATGGAGACGAACACTGCGACGAAGGTCGAGGTGCCGATGGCGCGCAGGATTGGGCGTTCGTGGAAGACTCCGATCATCGGCCGTTCGGTGCCGAAGAACCAGTTCCAGGTGAACCCCTCCCAGGGCAGCGAGGGAAACTGGCTGTCGTTGAAGGCGAAGACTGCGACCACGACCAGCGGTAGCGCCAGGAAGACGAAGAAAGCGATGACATAGCCGGTATAGGCGAGGGTGACGAACCGGGACTGCGGGATCGAGGGGGTCATAGCCAGATCATCCCATTGTCTTTTCAAGCGTCTGGCCGGTCAGTTTCAGCATGCCCCAGACTATGGCCGAGGACAGACCCAGGAGCAGGAAGCCGAAGGCTGCGCCAAGCTCCCAGTTGAAACGAACGATAAACTGCGAATAGATCAGCTCGGTAAACCAAAGGCTGTCCTTGCCGCCCAGCATGGTCGGTGTGAGGTAGTTTCCGAGGCTCAGCATGAAGACGACGATGCTGCCCGAGACGATCCCGGGCGCGGCGTGCGGGATGATGATCTCGCGCAGGATCGAAAACCAGCTGCCGCCGAGGTCATACCCGGCCTCGACCACCTCATCGGGCAGGCTTTCCAGCGTGGTGACCAGCGGGACCACCATGAAAAGCATAGAAGTGTAGACCAGCCCCACCATGATCGCCGCGTCGTTGTACAGCATCTCGACAGGCCCGTCGGCGAGGCCTGTGTATTGCAACAGGTTGGAGATCAGGCCGGTCTCGCGCAACAGGATCATCCAGCCGAAGGTGCGCACCAGTTCCGACACCCAGAACGGAACCAGGCACAGAAGAAACAGCGCCGATTGCACTCGGCCCCGGGCAATCTTGGCGATGTAATAGGACACCGGAAAGGCGATCAGCAGCGTGATGATCGTGGCGATGGTCGACATCACTGCGGTGCGGACAAAGGTTCGCAGATAAAGTGGTTCATTGATGAAAGTCAGGTAGTTGGCCAGGCTGATCCGGTATTCGTTGACGCCAACACGCTCGCGCAGGGATACCAGGAACATGTCGACATGGGGGATCAGGATCAGCAGCGACAGCCAGAGCAGAAGCGGCGTCAACAGCAAGATCAACCCCAGCTTGGCCTCGGCGCGCATCAGGCCTTGCCCGCGGCAAAACAGTTGCCCTGGGCGCCGGACCACCCGATCCGGACTTCCGACCCTCGGTCGAGCCCGGCGAACTCGCCCGATTGCGGCAGGTTAACCTCGATCTCACCGCTGCCCGAGGCGTCCTGCACCAGGATCCGGCTTGCCGCACCGTTGAAGAGCAGGGATTCGACCCGCCCAGTGATCCGGTTGTCGAAATGCGCCAGATCATCGTCCGAGCGCGCGATGCGGATCGCTTCGGGCCGCACGAAGATGTCTGCGCGTTGGCCCACGGCCAGGGGGCGATCATGGGTTGCGCCGCGCATCAGCATGCCGCTGTCGGTGCGCATCTCCATCTCATCGCCCGACACCCGTTCGATGCGGCCAGACCAGCGGTTGCTGTCACCGACAAAGCCCGCCACGAAGGCGGTCTCGGGTCGGTAATAAAGGTCCTGCCCGGTGCCGACCTGTTCGAACCGCCCCTCGTTCATCACTGCGATGCGGTCTGACATCACCAGTGCTTCAGACTGGTCGTGTGTGATGTAGACGAAAGTGGTATCAAACGCCGCCTGCAGCGCTTTCAGCTCAACCTTCATCCGCTCTCGCAGCTTCAGGTCCAGCGCGCCCAGCGGTTCGTCCAGCAGCAAAACGTCGGGTTCCAGCACCATGCAGCGGGCAATGGCAACGCGCTGCTTCTGCCCGCCCGAGAGTTCGCTGACTTTGCGAGGGCCAATGCCGGGCAGCCCGATGCGGTCGAGCGCCTGGTCGACCTTGCTGGCAATCTCGGGCTTGGCCATGCCGGCGCGACGCAGCCCGTAGCCGATGTTTTCGGCAACATTCATCATCGGGAACAACGCGAGGTGCTGAAAGACCATGTTCACCGGACGCTTGTTGGGTGGCGTGTTCAGGACCGACCGGCCGCGAATATGGATGTCGCCCGACGTGGGTTCCAGGAACCCGGCGATCATCCGCATGATCGTGGTCTTTCCGCAGCCCGAGGGCCCGAGAATGGAAAAGAACGACCCGCGCGGCACAGCGAAGGACACGTCGTCGACAGCCAGCATGTCGCCGAACCCCTTGGTCAGGTTCAGGCATTCGAGATCGGGGGTCATGGGATGTCCCGGATTGGGTAGGCTGGGCTCCCGCCGGGCGGCGGGAACCCTCGGGCTCAGTTCGCGGCCTTCACGCGGTCAAGAACGCCACCCTCAATCGCCTCAAGGCCTGCGGGCACCGGCGGGTACCATTTGATGTTGTCGATTGCTTCCGGCGGGAAGCTCGCCTGGTAGCGCGCCTTCAGCGCATCGTCGGCGAACTCGTCGGCGCCTTGCGAGGCGGTGAAGTTGCCCGCAGCGGCGGTGATCATCGCAGCGATTTCAGGGCGCATCACGAAGTTAATCCAGTCATAGGCTGCGTCGTCTGCACGGCCCTTGGCTGGCAGCACAAAGGTGTCCACCCAGCCGAGCGCGCCGGAGGCCGGCGCCACGAAGGTGATGTTGGGATTGTCTGCATTCAGCTTCCAGCCGCCGGTATCCCAGGCCATCGAGGCCACCACCTCGCCCGAGCGCACCAGCCCCATCAACTCGTCGCCGCCGCCCCAGTAGGTCTTCACGTTGGGCTTGCAGTCTATGAGCTTCGCTTCGACCTGCTCCATGATCTCGGTATAGGCTGCCTCGTCGCCATAGGCGGTGAATGGATCCAGCCCCATCGAGAAGGCAAACCCGATCAATGTCGGGCGCTTCAGGCGATAAGAGACCTTGCCCGCGACGTCTTCGCCGCAAAGGTCGGCGTAATCCTGGACCATACCGGCCATGGAGGTGTCCAGGACCAGCCCACTGGTGCCCCAGACATGCGGCACGCCATAAACCTCGCCGCCCACGGTTGTGTTCTCTTGCGTGGCGGCAAGCATCGAGGGAATGAAGAGCGTCGCATCGATCTTCGACAGATCGATCGGCTTGTAGATGCCGAACTCTTCCTGCGGGCCGGCGATCCGGTCCTGGCTGGGCTGCGCGAGGTCAAACCCGCCGCCGGCGGTCGCACGAAGCTTGGCGATCATTTCCTCGTTGTTCGACTTGGTCACCTCGACCGTGTGGCCGGTCTCGGCCTCGAACTTGGCGACGACGTCCTCGGGCGCGTAGCCGCCCCAGGTGAGCAGACGCAGGGTTTCCGCAGAGACCGGCGCAGCAATCATCGCGACGGAAATGGTAATCGAAGAAAGGCAGATCGTGCGTGGATGTCTCATGGTTCCAACCCTGTTGATTCAAAGTAAGTAGCACTACCCTGCGCCCGCACATTCGTTCCGTCAAACCCTTTGCGAGCACTCTTCTATTCTCGAAGCAGGTCGCCGAAACCGCAGATTCAGAACCGGAAAACAACCGTACCGGCGACGTGGCTTCACGGCCAAACGGCAAAAGCACTATCAAAGAAGGGTTAGAGCCAAGTTGTTGACCGATCAAAGAAGGACAAGTTTCTGCGCTTCGCGAACATTGCCGCGAAATCGACCAGGGTCCGGATTAGCTCTTAGTTTGGCCAGACGTGCCATGGCCTGTGCGCGGCGCTGCAAAACTCGCTGGAAGCTTGAGATGATTGCTATGAGCCGTACGCGGACAATCGGTTTAGGTGCAACAACGTGTTGCATATGTCGACGCCGGAAGTCAGATACCTTGTTTTGAGAGTGCGGCGCCGGTGAGACCCTTGCAGATGAAGTATCGCCGAAACGGGTCCAGATATTGCCTTCGCCATTAGTGTGCTGAGCCGGGCAAAGACCGGACGCCAATTGGAAATTGCCTCAGTCGCTTCTTTGTTCAGAAAATACAGCGCACCTCTCAGCATTCTGATCTGCTCAAAAAACACCCACTGATCTCGAGAACATGCGCGGCGCATTGCAGCAAGCGATGCCCGGAAATCTAGCTCCTCGCCTTCAGAGGTTTTTTCTCCGGGGCCCAACATGAAATTACCTCGTTATTCTGGGGTATTCGATTGACATTGAGCATGACTCTGTCGACGCTTCACACCAGTGCATAGTTTGGGGGCGGCCTTGTTCGGGACTGTTTTCGAAGTTGAAGGAAGCGGGCGCGACGGTCAGGTCCTTGTCGTCTGCGAGCACGCTTCTCGTAGACTGCCGAACACTCTCGGTGATCTCGGCCTGTCTCCGGTCCACCTTGAGAGCCACATCGCCTGGGATATCGGCGCGATGGGCCTCGCGAAGGAACTTTCTAAGAAGCTGAACGGACCTTTGGTGCGGGGTGCGATTTCGCGGCTGGTCTACGACCTCAACCGGCCACCCGAAGCCCATGATGCGATACCGGTGCAAAGTGAGGCTACGGTGATCCCGGGCAACAGAAATCTTTCCGCCTCAGAGCGCGCTGCGCGGGTTGAGCAGATCTATCGCCCGTTTGAAGCGGCACTTGAAGCGACAATCCAGACAAGGCCGGGACTTGAGGCACTTGTGACCGTGCACAGCTACACCCCTGTCTGGTTTGGCGATCCCCGCGAGGTTGAAATCGGCATTCTTTGCGGACGGGATCCGCGGCTGGCCGAACGCGTGCTGCGTGTCGCCCGCGAGGCCGCGCCGCACCGCGACATTCGCCTAAACGCCCCTTACGGCCCGGAGGATGGCGTGGCGCATACTTTGGACCGCCACGGCGCCGGGAACGATCTGCCGAGTGTTATGATTGAGATCCGCAATGACCTGATTGCAGATGACGCGCGCCACACTGCACTGGCTACGGACCTTGCAGGTTGGGTGCGAACTGCGGTGGCCTCGCTGAAGGAGGGTGCGGCGCTTTGATCGGGATGATGCGTCGATACGTGCGCGTCATCGACGGCATGAACCACCGGATTGGCCGGGTCATGATGTACGGCATCTTTGTGATGATGGGGATACTGTTCTGGTCCACGCTCACAAAGGTGGGGAGCGATGCCGGCTTCGACATCAACCCGTCGCTCTGGACGCTCGAAACCGCCCAGTTTGTGATGGTTGCTTATTATATGATCGGCGGGCCCTACGCCATCCAGATGGGATCAAATGTGCGGATGGACCTGTTCTATGGCAACTGGTCGACCCGCCGGAAGGCCTGGTTTGATGCGTTTACGGTCTTCTTCCTGATGTTCTATCTGGCAGTCCTTCTCTGGGGCGGATTGTCATCGGCATCCTACTCGCTCGGAGATTTCCGGGGCGAGCCGCTCAGTTTCTTCGGCGGTATCATCGCTGGGTTTTTCACCGGCGGCGTCGAGGGGGCGGCCGAGAAAATCGGTGTTCTCGAACGCAGCAACTCGGTATGGCGCGCCTATCTTTGGCCGATCAAGTTTCTGATGGTTTTCGGCATTTTCCTGATGTTGCTTCAGGCGATCTCGGAGCTGTTCAAGGACATCTTTCGGATCCGGGGGATCGACGGAGGATGAGCTACGAAGCAATTGCCATCCTGATGTTCAGTTCGATGATGCTGATGCTCTTCACCGGACAGCGAGTCTTCGGCGCCATCGGCTTTGTGGCCGTGGTCGCGGCGCTCGCGCTTTGGGGAGACAGGGGCGGATTTGACCTCGCCTTCTCGGCGGCGATCAAGCTGATGAACTGGTATCCGCTTCTGACTTTGCCGATGTTCATCTTCATGGGCTATGTCCTGTCCGAAAGCCGCATTGCCGACGACCTCTACCGGATGTTCCATGTCTGGATGGGGGGCGTGTCGGGTGGGCTGGCAATCGGTACGATTGGCCTGATGGTGCTGATCTCGGCGATGAACGGGCTCAGCGTGGCGGGTATGGCGATCGGGGCCACCATCGCCCTGCCCGAGTTGTTGAAGCGAAACTACGACAAACTGATGGTTACCGGCGTTATTCAAGCTGGATCTTCGCTTGGCATCCTTGTGCCGCCATCCGTTGTGCTGGTTCTGTATGCGATGATTGCGCGTCAGCCGGTGGGCCAGCTTTGGCTGGCCGGGGTGCTGCCGGGTCTGATGATGGCGGGCCTCTTCATCCTCTACATCTACATCCGCTGCCGGATCACACCCCGGCTGGGTCCTGTGCTGCCGCCCGAGGAACGCAATGTCGGCTGGCCGGAGAAACTCAGGCTGCTGCGAGCGGGGCTGTTACCCCTGTTCATATTTTTTGTGATGATGGTGCCCTTCGTGAACGGCTGGACATCGCTGGTGGAAAGCTCTGCCGTCGGCGCGCTGTCCGCCTTCCTCGCGGCCGTCTTCAAGGGACGCATGACGCGCGAGGTCTTCGAGAACTCGGTTCGTAAAACACTTGGCGTGAGCTGCATGTTCATGTGGATCATCCTTGCCGCGCTGGCCTTCGGCGCTGTCTTCGACGGGTTGGGTGCGGTGAAGGCAATCGAGGGGCTGTTCACTGAACAGCTCGGGCTGAGCCCGTGGATGATCCTGATCCTGATGCAAGCAAGCTTCATCCTGCTTGGGACCTTCCTTGACGACACTGCCATGCTTGTGATCGTGGCGCCTCTCTATGTCCCGCTTGTCGGCGCGCTCGGGTTCGATCTGATATGGTATGGTATTCTCTACACCATTACGTGTCAGATCGCTTACATGACGCCGCCCTTTGGCTATAACCTGTTCCTGATGCGCGCGATGGCCCCGCCCGAGATCACGATCGGCGACATCTACAGATCGATTATCCCTTTTGTCGCGGTCATGGTGCTCGGGCTCGCCAGCGTCATGGCATTCCCTCAGATCGCCCTCTGGCTTCCAGAATTAGTCTACAGTCGATGAATCAGAACCCCAAAAAATGGGGCATCCCAATTTTCCAACCAAAGGAGGTTATCCAATGACACATAACAGACGCACATTTCTAAGGGGCGCCGCGCTTGCTGCGCCAGCGGCGCTGGCGGCTCCTGCAATTGCCCGGGCCCAAGACCCGATCCGCTGGCGGCTGCAAACCTATGCCGGCAGCGCGCTTGGCGAGCATGTCACGAAACCGATGGTTGATTACGTTAACAGCAACGCCAATGGCGAGATGGAGATAGAACTCTTCTTCGCCGATCAGATCGTGCCGACGGGTGAACTGTTTCAGGCACTCCAGCGTGGCACTATCGATATGGTTCACTCGGACGATGACTCGATGGCCTCGCCCACACCCCTGCGCCAGTTTGGCGGGTATTTCCCATTTGCAACCAAGCACATCCTAGATGTGCCTGTCCTGTTCAGCCAGTACGGGCTGGCCGATATCTGGCGCGAAGAATATGCCAAGGTCGGTGTCGAATGGATCTCGGCTGCGGGGCAAGACCCTTGCAATTTTAACACCAAGAAGGAAATCACCTCGATTGGTGACCTTGACGGTTTGCGGCTTTACAGCTTCCCGACGGCTGGACGCTTCCTGGCCCAGTTCGGCGTTGTGCCAATGAACATTCCTTACGCGGATGCCGAGGTCGCCGTGCAAACCGGAGAGTTAGACGGCATGGCGTGGTCGGGCATCACCGAGGATTACGCCGTGGGCTGGGCTGACGTGACCGATTACTTCCTGACCAATAACATCTCGGGAGCGTGGATCGGGTCCTGGTTCGTTAACCAGCAGCAATGGTCCGACTTGCCGGATCACCTCAAGCAGCTTGTCATGGCCGCAACCGAGGCAGGCCACACCTATCGCAACCAGTGGTACTGGGGCGGTGAAGCGCGGCTCCGGGCCGAGGGCGACAAGCTTGAGCTGCGGACCGTGCCGGCCGAAGAATGGGCCGAGGTTGAGAATGCGGCGAAGGCCTTCTGGGACGAGGTTTCGCAAGAGGGCGAGATCGAAGAAAAAGTTGTCGGCATATTCCGCCGGTACAACGAGATCATCAACCAGGCTGGACCGCCCTACACCAACAGCTAAGCGCTGTGCGCGCGGGCCATTACAGCCCGCCTTGCATCATGCCATCGGGCCCCCAATAGGGCCCGTGGCTTCCCATCAGGAAGGAATTGAACCATGACCGCTCCCCTCTCGCTGGAGATGCTGACAGACCTTGTGGAAAAGGGCGAGATCGATACCGTCGTCATGGCTCAGATCGACATGCAGGGCCGTATGATGGGCAAGCGCTTCCACGCCAAACATTTCCTGGAGGCCGGTGTCGAGGAGACGCATTCCTGCAACTACCTTCTGACCGTCGATCAGGAGATGGAGCCCGTTCCCGGCTACGCCTCGGCAAGCTGGGCGCAAGGCTATGGCGACTACATGATGAAGCCGGACCTCGCGACCCTGCGGCTCGCCCCCTGGGCCCCGGGCGCGGCCATGGTGATCTGCGATATCATGGACCACCACGGCCACCACGATATCCCGCAATCTCCGCGCGCCATTCTGAAGCGCCAGATCGCCCGGCTGGCCGAGAAGGGGCTGTCCGCAAAGATGGCCTCCGAACTGGAGTTTTACGTCTTTCGACAGTCCTTCGCGGAAGCGCTTCAACAGGGGTACCGGGGCCTCGACCCAACGAGCCCGTATAACGAGGATTACCATCTTTTCACCACGGTCCGCGAAGAAGCGATGCTGCGCGAGATCCGCAATGCGCTGGTCGCGGCTGGCGTGCCGGTTGAGAATACCAAGGGCGAAGCCTGGGCAGGTCAGCACGAGATCAACGTGAAGTATTCCGACGCGCTGCTGGCGGCCGACATCCATGTCATCACCAAGCAGGCCGTCAAAGAGGTGGCTTTGCGGCACGGCAACGCTGTAACCTTCATGGCGAAATACGCCGATGCGCCAGCGGGGTCCTCCTGCCATATTCATCAATCGCTTTGGACGGCTGACAGTCCGGCGTTCCTTGAAGAGGGCGCACCCTATGGCATGTCTGCGATGATGCGTTCCTACATTGCGGGCCTTCTGACCTATGCAGACGACGTGACCTATTTCCTTGCGCCGAACATTAATTCCTACAAGCGGTTTGTGGCCGGCACCTTCGCCCCGACAAAGGTGATCTGGAGCCGCGACAACCGGACCGGTGG
The DNA here is from genome assembly GCA_030066795.1 of Dinoroseobacter sp. Lineage (GTDB taxonomy): Bacteria > Pseudomonadota > Alphaproteobacteria > Rhodobacterales > Rhodobacteraceae > Dinoroseobacter. The sequence goes on along the minus strand of JASJAW010000008.1, from coordinate 17,552 downwards.
ATTGCGACTGGTGGGTGAGGACACGAAGGGCATTCGTATCGAGAACAGGATCGGCGGCGCAGACCTTAACCCCTATCTCGCCTTTGCGGCGCAGATCGCAGCCGGTTTGGCGGGGATCGAGGAAAGGCTGGAGCTTGAAGACGAGTTCCATGGCGATGCCTACGCCGCGGATGCGGTGCGCGATATCCCGTCCACCCTGCGCAATGCCACACAGGCGCTTAAGCAGTCGAAGATGCTGCGCGCGGCCTTTGGCGATGATGTCGTCGACCATTACGTGCATGCCGGCGAGTGGGAGCAGTCGGAATACGACCGCCGCGTCACGGACTGGGAGGTGGCGCGCGGGTTCGAGAGGGCCTGAGATGTTGGAATGCGTTTCCCCGATCGACGGATCGGTCTATGCCACGCGCCCCACGCTGTCGCGCGACGCCGCTGCGGCGGTGGCTGCCACGCTGCAAGGCGCGCAGCAAACCTGGGCTGCGCGGCCGCTGGAGGAACGCGCGGCACTTGTTATGAAAGGCGTGGCGCGCCTTGGGGAGATGACCGATGAGGTAGTTCCGGAGCTGGCATGGATGATGGGCCGTCCGGTCCGCTATGGCGGCGAGTTTAGCGGGGTCCTCGAACGCGCCGGGCATATGGCCGACATCGCGGCAGAAGCTCTGAAACCGCTGGTGGTCGAAGACAGCGACGCGTTTGAACGCCGCATCCTGCGGGAGCCGCTCGGCGTTATCTTTGTCATCTCGCCCTGGAACTACCCCTATCTTACGGCTATCAACACAGTCGCCCCTGCGCTGATCGCGGGCAACACCGTGATGATCAAAGGCTCGACGCAGACGCTTCTGGCGACCGAACGCCTTGCCCGTACCTTTCACGAGGCCGGAGTGCCTGAGGAGGTGTTTCAGAACGTCTTTCTCGATCACAGAACGACCGAAGCACTGATCGGTTCCGGTGCGCTCGACTATGTAAATTTCACGGGCTCGGTCGGTGCGGGCCGCGCGATCGAACGTGCTGCGGCGGGCACGTTCACCCCGGTTGGACTGGAGCTTGGTGGCAAGGATCCGGGTTACGTGATGGCAGATGCCGATCCCGAAGCGGCGGCGGAAACCCTGATAGACGCCGCGATGTTCAATTCCGGCCAATGCTGCTGCGGGATCGAGCGGATTTACGTCCACGAAAGCCTCTGGCAGCCGTTCCTCGACAAGTCGGTGAGTATTGTCGAAGGCTACGTGCTCGGCAATCCGCTTGATCCGGAGACAACGCTTGGGCCCATGGCCTCGCGCCGGTTCGCGGACCTTGTGCGCGGCCAGACCGACGCGGCGCTGGCCGCCGGGGCGCGCGGTCTGATTGATGGATCCGCCTTTGCCGATGACGGCGGCACCTATCTGGCACCGCAGATTCTGGTCGATGTCACGCACGACATGGCGGTGATGCGCGACGAGAGCTTCGGCCCGGTTGTCAGGGTTATGCCCGTGGCCTCGGATGACGAGGCCGTCGCGTTGATGAATGACAGCGATTTTGGTCTTACCGCCGCTCTGATGACGCGCGACCCCGAGCGCGCAGCCGCAATTGCGGGCCAGCTGCAGACCGGAACCGTGTTCATGAACCGCGCTGATTACCTCGACCCCGCGCTGTGCTGGACCGGGTGCAAGGATACCGGGCGCGGCGGCGCGCTGTCAGTGATCGGCTATCACAACCTCACGCGACCCAAATCGCTGCATTTTCGGAAAGGGTGACTCTGATGCTTCCCACCGCCAACTGGTCCTATCCCACAACCGTCCGGTTTGGCGCAGGCCGCATTACTGAGATTGGCGAGGCTTGCCGGGCGGCAGGGATCTCAAATCCGCTGCTCGTTACCGACCGGGGTCTGGCCGATCTTCCGATTACCTCCCGTACGCTCGATCTGCTCGAGGACGCGGGGCTTGGGCGCGCAATCTTCTCGGATGTGGACCCGAACCCGAATGAGAAGAACCTCGCCGCAGGCATCAAGATGTTCCGGGACGGCCGACACGACGGTGTTGTCGCCTTCGGCGGCGGCTCTGGCCTCGACCTTGGCAAGATGGTCGCTTTCATGGCCGGCCAAACCCGTCCGGTCTGGGATTTCGAAGATGTCGATGACTGGTGGACCCGCGCGGATGCGGAGGCTATCCGCCCCTCTGTCGCAGTGCCGACAACAGCCGGCACCGGGTCCGAGGTTGGCCGGGCCAGCGTGCTGACCAATAGCGAAAGCCACGTGAAGAAAATCATCTTCCATCCCAAGGTCTTGCCCTCGCAGGTGATCGCGGATGCTGAACTGACCGTGGACATGCCGCAGGCCATCACTGCGGGAACGGGCATGGACGCGTTCGCCCATTGCCTTGAGGCCTATTGCTCGCCCCACTATCACCCGATGAGCAGGGGCATCGCGCTCGAAGGGATGCGATTGGTCATTGAGAACCTGCCAACGGCCTATGCCGACGGCACGGACCTGTCTGCCCGATCTCAGATGATGTCCGCCGCGATGATGGGCGCGGTGGCGTTCCAGCGTGGTCTTGGCGCCATCCACTCTCTGAGCCATCCGATCGGTGCGCATTATGGAACACATCACGGAACGACAAACGCTGTCGTCATGCTGCCCGTTCTCGCGTTCAACCGTCCGGCGATTGAGGCGGAGATCGAGCGCGCTGCGTCCTATCTTGGCGTCGAGGGCGGCTTCGACGGCTTCTGCACGATGATCGACACCTTGAAGAGGACCTTGAGCATTCCGGAGAGCCTGGCCGCGATGGGGGTCACTCATCTGGACCTCGACCAACTGGTGCCGGAGGCGATTGCCGATCCAAGCACTGGCGGAAATCCGGTGGCTCTGACGCCCGAGAACACAAGACAACTCTTCGAAGCATGCCTCTGAGGTCTTGAAAAGCGGATGTGGGCAAAAACGAAACGTGCACGGGGCATCGGATTCGGTACCACACTGGGATCGAACAAACACATTTCCAGCCCGCAAGCGTTCCCCAGTGTCAGACCCCAAGGCGATCAGCCAGCGCAAGTCATCGTCGAGCTTGTGACACTCGGCTTGAATATTGAGAATCGTCCCAATGGGCAGCGGAGTTCTGCCTTCAAAACCAGCGTTTCAGTCTTAGTAGGCCTTGCCGAATACGTTGGGGAGATCGATACCAATCTCGCTTGCAGCAAAGTTTACGACTGAGCGAACAGGGCCGAAGACACGGGTGATGCTGCTCCCCGCCAAACCTCGTCCGATCAGATCGTCGCGGAACGCGTTGGCATCGGCTTTTCTGTAGGCAGTAATGCTTTTTTCGCTACACGCATCTATCACGTAACCACAGGCGCGTCCTGCGGCCCGGTGAAAGGTAACGGGACGTCCCTGCCACTTGCGCTTAAGGTAGATCGCTACGGCGTCTGAAAGCTTCACGTCGGCAGTTTCCGACACAGCAGCCGAAGCTCCCACGTTTACTACGCTTCCGTTTTGCACCAACCGCAACAGGTACTTTGCAGGCAGTTTAAAGTTCTGGATGCGAAGATAATACCAGTGCTCTTCTAGTTGTTGCGCTGCCCTGATGGACCTAGATTTCGCCACCGCAGGTGACCACGTTCTTAGAGAGTACGATATCTTACTGGTCGAATAGTGCTTCCGAAGATCGCTTGGGACCCGCCTTTCGAAGTAGTAGATGCCGCTCTTCGCAAACGTAGATGGTACTGATTTGTCAAACGCCATGTCCTACGCCCGCGCAGTTTCCACAACAAAACCGAGGGTAATCAACAGGTTGGGATTTTAAGTGGTGCCCGGGGGCGGAATCGAACCACCGACACGAGGATTTTCAATCCTGCGCTTTCTTTGAACTAACAAGTGCCTACGCATGTGATTTGCGTCAAACCTCTGACGAAACGCCAATTACTTGGAATCTTTTTGTCAAACCCTCGTGCGCACCTCAATCTGCACGTCGTGGCCGTTTAGTTTTCCCGACATCGCAATTCAATCGCCTTGTGCCCTGTAAATACGGGTTGCGCCATGGCTGAGCGCTGCTCCGACGAGTGCCTGATGAGGTGGGGCTTGGTGTTGTCCAGGTGTCTCACAGAATGGGATCGAAAGTTCGCAGAGAACATCGCCGCCAAGGCAGAGAACCCGTTCTGGCGACCGAGCAAAAATCAACTCGCAGTCATGCGCCGGATGGTCAGCGAGGCCATGGGCGAAATCAATCAGGAAGCACCCGAGAGGTGACGAGGAGGCGTCCCTGCGCGCCTCAAGCGCAGGGTCGACGTGGTGGTTCGGGGTATCAACGGTGGCGCCACGTCGGACTGCTCACCACGGGCGGGATCACAGGTAAAGGGCAGTCCGAAAGGTTGAGGCCCGATCCCCGGCGCCGCGTTCAGGCGTCGCAAGCAGCAACCGACCGACCGGCAGGAACGCGTGACCGGACGGGCCCAAAGCGATCGGCCGGCTCCGTTGGGCAAGGTGACACGCGACGGGCATAGGGACTGCCGCAGCCGGACGCTGCGGGCAGTCGTCCTATGCCCTGCTGCTCCTGACCTCTCCATTGGGCAATCCTGCAGAGAGCAACGGTTGAACGAAGAGATAGTAGTTCGGTAACAATAGTAGTCGCCTAGCACGAAAGAGAGTGCGGTGCGTTCAACTCTATACAGAGTAGGTTTGCATTGCTTCCTGTAAGTGAGGGGGGGGTGTAAAAGCTGACGCGTTTGAATTTGTGAAACCGGTTCCTCCCGCGGTCACAGATTTTTTTCTGGTATCCGGTGTTTTTGCAGGCTTCCAAGGACTAACGATGAGTGGCGGATTTCTTTTTTATTTACAATCAATAAGTTAAATTTTCCCAAGCGAAGATGCCCTGGCATTCAGGATGTTTTTTTTGGTCCTGCCCTGGCAAGGGAAGAAGTGAAGCGCGACCCGGTGTGGCGCCCCCTACCCTTTCAAGTTGTCACGCGACACAAAGAGGAACCAGCCGGACCTTCGACAAAGCGCGTTACGGCACGAGTAGCGTTTTTGTACAAGTTCAGATCAGAGCAAATGATAAGCGCCAGCGTCCGCGTTGCGGACAAAGTGGCCTCCAATCCGGGCGGGTCATTTGAATACAAGTGTCCTTTCCCTTGAGTATGGCTCGACCGCACACGGCTGTGAGCATTTGCTTTTCCTTTCCAATGAGCCACCTTGCCACGCAACGGTGCGCAGGAATGAAGAGACTTGGCTCAACCAAAGACCCGAGAAATCGTTGAACGTGGGATCCCGATTCTGGCGCTCACGCTCCTGTTTTTATTGGGCTATCTTACTCTTCAACCGTTTCTTCCAGCGATCGTTTGGGGCTGCATTCTAAGTGTTTGCTTGAGACCGTTTCACGACCGTCTCAAATCCCGCTTCAAGGGCCATGCCTTCTGGCCGACCTTCATTAGCGCAAGCCTGATGACTCTTGTTTTCGTCATACCAGTTTCGGGTTTGTCATTTGCTTTGGTCACGTTTCTACCGGACCTTATGCTTTGGGTTTCCCAAGCAAGGATACCCTTAATGTCGCCAGATGATTTCGACTCTGTAACGGGTGACCCGGTCACCGGTGAACTGACGATAATTTGGAACGAACTCCTTGCCGACCTTCAGAGTATAAGACAGCAGTTCGGGCTAGAGTTCCGACCCGTCGTAACGTGGCTTGTGGCGGAAGGTCGTTTGATAGGCGTTTTTGTACTTGAGTTCGTTCTGGGCGTTTTTGTAGCCACGGCTCTTCTGCATCGCGCCCGTCCAATTAGCGAAGGCTTCCGGCAAGTGGCAGAAAATGTGGGCGGTAGTTTTGCCGGAGAAATGATCGATAGAGCCGTCATCACGGTTCGAGCAACGGTCTTCGGCGTCCTTGGATCCGCTGCGGCGCAGTCAGCCGTTGCCACTATAGCCTTTGTAATTGTGGGTGCACCCCATTGGCCAATCCTCGCCTTGCTTACTTTTTTGCTGGCCATGATCCAGATCGGGCCCGTATTGGTCTGGCTGCCTCTGTCCGTTTGGCTATGGTCAAATGATCAGCAGACCGCGAGCATTTTCATGGCGCTTTGGGGCCTGTTTGCGGTTGGGTTTTCAGACAACGTTGTCAAAACCCTAGTCGTTTCAAAAGGAAGCAGTCTGCCGTCGATCCTCGCTTTTTTAGGGGCCATCGGTGGGTTCCTTACTTGGGGCATCATGGGCATTGTGCTCGGCCCTGTTGTAATCGCCGTGTGCTATCAGCTTGTTCTGAAATGGGTCACAACGGAAAGGGTCGACTCAGCTCATTAGGACTTCGGATTAATTTTGATCTAGTGAGACCACTCCGGGCTCACACGAGACATTTGACGCTATCGGTCGGGTTCTGATCGACCTCCGATGCCGCGAATGACTGCTACGCGGACGAAGCAGACTTCGGACATTTGGCCCTACATCCACTTGTGTTGTCAAAAGCGGATCACTTGCCAGTTGCCTTTCTCACCAAACGGCATCCCTAAAACTCTAAAACCAGCTATTCCAAGGTCACCACCCCAGCAGGGTGTCGACTTCATGGCGATAGGTCACGGATTCTGTAGACATCCAGTCTCTGAAATCGTCTTGCGTTCTGGAGCGCGCCCGCCCCCGCAAGGATACAAGCCGATAGGAAAACTCCGATCGCGTCGCAGACTTCCCTCCGAAGGGCATAATCACCGATCCGTCGGCAAGAGCGGAAAAGGATTCCACCATACCGCATAGCACGAGGCCCAAGCCCTCTTTTGCGCCCCTCAAACCGGCACTGAGACGTGGGAACTCTGGAAGCGCCGATCGCTCTTCGTATTCGAACCCATATTTCCTGCTCCAACCTGTCCAATTCAACCAACCCGGATCGGTGGTTTCTTCTTTGACGTGAAGGACCGGAACGCCAGCAAGCGATCTGGTGTTCTCTGACAAACCGTGTTGAGCCGCGAAGTCGGGCGAGCAAATCGGCACGACGCATCCGTCGAAAAGAAAAACGCTATCCAGTGACTTATCTGGCTCCGGACCGAAACGGATGACAAAGTCGAATTCCTCGGACCGTAAGTCGACAAGACGATGGGTCGTATCGATGCGCAAATCGAACTGATCACAGATTGCGTAGAAATTCGGCAGGCGGGGGGTCAGCCAGTACTCCGCGATTGCCAAACTCGTTGAAACTGAAAGACGGTTGTCCAGAACTGGTCGTTTCAGGGTTTCCAAAACATTGCTGATCGACCCGAAGCCAGCCGTGAGCTCTGCCGCCACGCCGACAGCTGTTTCGGTTGGGACGGCCCCCGATGGTTTGCGAATAAACAGCTGGCGTCCAACGTATTCTTCCAGCCCGCGAATTTGCTGCCCGACGGCCGCAGTGGTAACGCCCAGATCGTTCGCGGCCGAGCGAAAGCTGCCTGTCCGCAACGCCGCCTCTAATGCGCGCAACGCGTTGAGATGCGAGGTCCTCATGGCTCTGGTATAAAGCTAAACTTTATACATCAAAAGAACAAATGACATGACATAGGGAGCAACTCAACGGAACTTCTACCTACCGAGATTTGATCTCGCATGCTTCTCGCACCCAACATTTATTCAAGGAGTTCAGAATGTTTATCGTCCTTACGTTATTCGAGCCTTCCAGTGAAACCACGGACGCGAATGCGACGGCTGTACGTGATGTGCTCGATCGTCTTGTGGCCAAGCAGCCGGGTTTCATTCGTGCGCGCCTTCACCGTGGCACAGGGCAGACGGAAGGAATGATCGCCAATTACATGGAGTGGGAAAGCGAAGAAGCATTCCACGCATTTCGAGAACGCCATGGACCTGAGGTGACCGAGGCGGTTGGACGTTACAATCCCCGCTTTACTTTCTTTGAAGTCGCTCATGAAACAGGCGCATGGTCCTATAAAAGTGTTGCCTAGAAACAAAAACTTTACCCGACTGGGATCCGCCCTGATCTAGGGTGCAAAGTCCTTCGAGTGCGTCTGAGACGAGACGAAGGACCAATTGAGAAAGGGAGTAACTGCTATGGAAAATTTTGGGAGAGCAAGAACCAAAAGAGCCATCGGCGCGGCGGCCGCGCTGATCATTTGCGGCGGAGTAACGGGTGCGGCATTTGCCGAGTCAGATGCGGAGAAGATCGCACGGGCCATGTCAGCCGCGCCATCGGACATCAGCGAGAATGCTACCATCATGGACGTGGACGGGACGATCCTCAGAGAGGGCAGCAATGATTGGGTCTGCCTGCCAGGTGTCGGTCTCATCCCGGGCGACAAACACCCGATGTGCAATGATCCTGTATGGATGAAATGGATGGCAGCCGTTGCGTCCGGAACCGAATTTTCCACTGATGTCGTTGGCGTTTCGTACATGCTCCAAGGGGACGCGTTGGTGAACAACGACAATCCCATGGCAACCGACCCCAATGATGGTGGCGTATGGGTACAGGACGGGCCGCATCTGATGATGCTCTTTCCGAACAAGGCGCTGGTGGCGAACCTGCCACGCGATCCCTTCGTAGGCGGTGCCTATGTCATGTGGGGCGACACCCCGCTTTGGCACGTCATGGTCCCCATCGAGGCGAAAGAAGCCCCAAACTGATTCAAAGAGAAGAACGGGACATCAGGATGTCGGTTGAGCATATCCAGCAATCAGTCAATGGCGTTATCGCCTACTTGAAAGAGAACCCTGATCACGCCTTAGGCACCAGCTCACCCATTACCGCAGTCGTGGACGGCGGCCTGAAATGCCGAGCCACAGGAGATAAGGGGCAATCTGTCGTCACCGATATGCCCCCGGCTGTGGGAGATTTTCGACTACGCGGTAATGCATTCGCCTGTTGCTGACGGACGTCGGCGTGAAACGCCTTCAACTTTAGAAGTCACAACTGCCTGATAGTTCCAAGGAAGAGAGTACGGTCAAATGAGCACCTCAACACATGCCAGCGAGGGAGGCTGTACATGCGGCCACGTACGGTACCGGGTCACCTCCGCCCCGATGATCGTCCACTGCTGTCATTGCACTTGGTGTCAACGCCAAAGCGGGAGCGCCTTCGCAGTGAATGCCTTGATCGAGGCAGACCGGGTGGAACTTACCTGTGGTGAAGTCGAGGAGCTCTCCGTTCCGTCACCAAGCGGTAAAGGCCAGACGATTGCTCGCTGTCCGATTTGCCGGGTCGCGGTTTGGAGCAACTACTACATGGGCGGTCTGAAGGAATACATCAGGTTCATACGTGTTGGTTCCTTGGATAACCCGAACCTTATGCCACCCGACGTACATATCTTTATGTCGACCAAGCAGGAGTGGGTAGTTCTGCCGCCTACCAAGCAGGCGGTCGAAGAATTCTACGACGTGGATACAACCTGGCCCTGTGACAGCCTGAAACGGTTAGACAAGCTGGACGCAGAGGCTGGCATCGAAAAGACCTGGAGACAGCAACGGAGCGCCCCAAAATGACGGCTTCCATAGCGTTACCACACCTGCGAACATTCTAGTCGGATGTCTTCCGCTTCAGGCTCTAAGCGGTCATCTAACGCTTTCAGTCAGGTTTAGGCAGAAGCGAACTGGACGAATGCCCGCTCTGCGGCCAATCCAGTCTTTCACTGCAAGCTCCCGAAGGTCAGCCTTCACGAATGAAACGCGGCCACCAAAAGGCAGCCGCGTTTCGATTTAGGCGATTATTCGGCTGGTACCGCGACCGTTTGCCTGCTCGGCAGGCCGATGATCACGAACTCTGTCGTGACCACCGCGAACCCTACCGCTACCATTGTCAGGATGGGAAGTTTCGTGTCTAGGTCTCCGATCTAGCAGGGCTTACGCCTGCATGTTTTCTTCAAGGTGTTGGATGGATGTCGTTCCGGGGATGACGACCGTATTTGGCGAGCGATCCAGAAGCGCCCGCAGCGCGGTCTGTGCCCCTGTTCGCTGCCCCGCCCCGGCCTGCGCTGCGAGTGGCGAGCCTTTCCGCATCGGATGAGCGCCGAGCGGGCCATAGGGGATAAAGGCGATGCCCTCCCGCGCAGTGAGGTCGATCATCCCGTCCTGATCGCGTTCGAGGATGTTGTAGCGATTCTGCACTGATGCGATGGGAACAACGGATTGCGCGGCGCGAAGCTGTTCAACGGAGACGTTCGACACACCGATATGCGCGATCTTCCCAGCGTCCCGTGCTTTTGCGAGCGCTTCCATGGACAATTCAATCGGCGTGTTGGGATCGACCCAATGAAGTTGAAACAGCCCGATCTGTTCCACGCGAAGGTTCTTCAGCGCGTCATCGACTTGCGCGGTCAGCACCTCGGGGCTTGCGTCCTTGACCATCTCGGTGGGTGACAGTTTGTCGATCCCGCCCTTGGTGGCAAAGACAATATTCGGCAACCCTTCGAGGGCTTCCCCCAGCAGCTTTTCGTTCCATTGCGGGCCGTAAGCACGCGCCGTGTCGAAAAAATTGACACCGATTTCAGCGGCCCGGCGCAGAAGGCGCTTGCCCTGATCCCAATCGGGATAGGGGCCGAAGTTCGCGGGCTGGTCGGTGAGGCGCATGGCGCCGTAGCCCATGCGATTGACGATCAGATCGCCGCCAAGGGCAAAGGTGTCGGGGGCAATGTTGGTTTGAGCGTTCATGAGTTTTCTCCAGTTCAGAGGGTGTGGCGATCCACAAAGCGCCGGACAACCGGCGCGAAAAAGGTCACGCTTGGGAAGGCGAGGGAGAACGCGAGGGCATATGCGTGCAGCCAACGGGTCAGATACCCGTCCGAAAACCCAGTGTTTAGCGCAGTGATGATCGCGGACATGACGCCACCGAGGGTGGCTGACATGATGAAAGCGAACAGAACCGGCGCGAACCGTGCTGGGATCTTCAGCGGTTTGGCTGCAAGATGCATCGTCGTCTCCTGGTTGGTGAGAGGAAGATGCGGGGTCGCACATTAATTTAGAATATGGCCGTCATTGACATCACTTGTTAGTCAGGCTGCATAATAGGCAATGATTGATCTGCGCCTTATCGAGACTTTCATCCAGGCCGCTCGCCATGAGAGCTTTTCCGCTGCGGCCAAAGCGCTGCGCGTCAGCCCGGGTGCCGTCAGCCAGAACATCAAGTCACTGGAAGAGCAGCTTCAGACGCGCCTCTTTACGCGCACCACACGTCAAGTGAAGCTAACCCCAGAAGGCGAACGGTTTCTGCAACGATGCGCACCAGCAGTCGAAGCATTGGAAACAGCGGCGACGGAAATTCAGCAAGAACGCGAAGCCTTACGGGGCCGGCTACGGATCACATCGACAACCGCCTTTGGCCGCGATGAAATCCTACCGCTCATCGCTTCGTTCCAAGAGGAGCATCCGGAGCTTGAGATTGAATTGTCGCTCTCTGATGGGTTTGTGGACCTCGTGGCCGAAGAGTTCGATCTCGCGATCCGGGGCGGTATCCTTCCCGACAGTGAGTACATCGCCCGACTTCTCGTCCCAGTGACGCCGCTGGTTTGTGCGTCCCCTGACTACCTCGACCGCCATCAGTCGCCGCAGTCCATAGAGGACCTGAACGGTCACCGTCTGATTGGAATGCGGTCCAATCCTTCCCAACGAGTGTTTGCGTGGGAGTTCACAGGCTCGACGCCTGGCGACACGCGACGGGTTGAGATTGCACCAACTGCGATCATGAATGACCCTGCAAGCGCGGCCCGTGCTGCTGCCCTTGGCATGGGCATCACCCAGGTTGGCAGCAACGTGGCACTGCCCCTGATCGCTGCTGGAAAACTGAAAGTCCTGTTTCCTGAAACCGCGATCCAGTCACGAGGGCTCTATGCCGTCTATCCATCCAAACGCTTCGCGCCGAAGAAGCTAACGGCCTTCGTGGATCATTTGGTTGAGACATTCGCGCATCGGGCAGACTTGGTATTCTCCTGAAAGCTACCGTTCGTGCCTCGTGCAGCATTGGTCACTATGGGCTCGTAGCCGCCATTCGCTGCGCTCGCTCCGAGTGTCTGCTATCCGCTCAAAGCGGTCATCTTACAAGTATGGTCAGCAATATGAGCCGCGGACGGAGTTGTCCGCGGCTCTTACTTGTCAGAGCTCTACACTCTCGGCAATCGCCAGTGCGTCCTCAATCTCGATGCCAAGATAGCGAACGGTGCTGTCCATCTTCGTGTGACCAAGAAGAAGTTGAACAGCGCGCAAGTTGCCCGTTTTCCGATAGATCAGCGCCGCCTTGGTGCGCCGCATCGAGTGCGTGCCATAGGCAGATGGATCGAGCCCAATAGAGGATACCCAGTCCAGCACAATCCGCGCATATTGCCGTGTCGAAAGATGGGGAGACGATCGCATCCTGCTCGGAAAGAGATACTCTGCGGCATCCATGCGTGGCGTTGCAATCCACGCCAGAATGGACTTCCGGGTGTGTTCGGCAACCTCGAACCGGACTGGCAGTGAAGTTTTGCGCTGAAGGATGGTTACGCGGTCCCTCACGGTGCGGCCAACCACCAAATCATTTGGCTTCAATCTGACAAGATCGCAGCCGCGCAGCTTGCTATCGATGGCAAGGTTGAACAGCGCGAGGTCCCGAAGGCGTTCCGCCAGCTCCAATCTTACGCGGATCGACCAAACGTGTTGCGGCAAGAGTGGGCGTTTCTGTCCGACGATGCGTCCCTTGTTCCAAGGCGTTCTGACAGCGCGAAGCACGGGAAGGTTCTGATGAAACATAGGTGGGCTCCTGCCGCCCCTCCCGCATCCTCGCCGGCGACATGCCGCCCTGGCAGTCTAAAGGCATGTGGCCATCATTTCCTACAAAACCAGTCAGATGTCTCCTCCGAGCGGAAAGCGGGCACTGATGGTGGGGGCTGTAAAGCACCAGAATTTGCAAGTGCCAAATACTTCCGAGCCATCCACCGTTGCCTGCAGCTCACGCTTAACTGCTGAAGCGCTTGTCGAGCCTCGACCTTTCGATAATTTTTGAGCTGAGGTTGTGCGAGCCCGAAAATTGATAACAGCTCTCCGGGCTCACTGCTTTATGATTAGGGCAAATCGACCGCATCTGGGTTTGCTTTGGAAAGCGCATCGGGCGCGAACTTGTCGAGCATTGCATCCAGCGACACAGCCTCTCCCTTGACTACGCCTTGTTCGAGAATCCATGCGGCTTCATCGACTAGAAGCTGTGCGAGGTCGGTATCGAGCTTCAGACCGATATCAACATCCTGCCACATCGTGGCGAGATCGTCGGAGGACATCGCGCCGCTCATCGACTCACTGACCGCCATCATTGCGGCCGCCGGGTCCGCCGCCACATCTGCATCGGCTTTTGCCAGCGCGCTCATGAAGGCGTCGAGCACTTCAGCACGCTCGTTAATCATTTCAGGCGAGGCTGACAGGATGTAGTGAACCTGGTAACCCGGCACGCGCAGCTCCCCATAGTCATCACCCAGCGTTGTCTTCGCGGCGGTGTAGAAGCTCGGGAAAGGTACAATGGCGTTCACATCGCCTCGCGATACGGCTGGCACAAGATCGGGCGGCGCTGCACTTACGATCTCTGCATCTACTCCGGCCCCTGACAGAATCTTATCGAGGTAGAAGTTAACGTTCGTCCCGATGGTGGTGCCGATTTTTTTGCCGGCCAGATCCGCAGGTACCGCCACCTCGCCACCGGTTGTGTTGACGATCACGCGGGAGCCGGTGAAGCGCGCAAGGTCGGCTATTACGCCGAACTCCTGCCCGGTCAGCGCACCAACCGCGGCGGGAAATTCCGCCATAAAGGTGATATCGACCTGGCCGCCCAGCATGGCCTCAAATCCCTCGCGGCCCGTCCGGAAGGCAACGAATTCGATATCGAGACCCGCTTCCTCAAAGTATCCGTTCTTAATGGCGATATCGACCTGTGGCGTTTGCGGGTTCGGGGTCCAGGCAAAGACGAGGGATTCCGCAGCAAGCTGGAACGGCATGCAAATGGCCGCCGCAGCAAGGAGTGTTCTCATTGGTTTCATGACGTTCTCCGTTGGTTTGATCAATGTTCGTTTGCAGTTTCACGCGGCCGGAGGAGGCCGAGGATTTCTTCACGTATTTCAAGCAGCTCGGGGCCTGATGTGCTAAATGCACGTGGGCGCTGTTGGGTCATTGAGTAGTGTCGGATGAGCCGACCCGGTGCCTGGCTCATGACACGTACGTCGTCGGCCAGAAGCAGCGCCTCATCGACGTCGTGGGTGACAAACAGAACTGTCGCGCGGTGCTTCTGCCAGACATCCAGAAGCAGGCTGTGCATCGAAATTCGCGTCTGCGCATCCAGCGCGCCAAAGGGCTCGTCCATCAGCAAGACCTTGGGGCCGACTGCGAAGGTTCTGGCGATGGCGACCCGCTGTTTCATCCCGCCCGACAGCTGCTGTGGGAACTTGTCTGCATGGGCGCTCAACCCGACCTCTTCCAAAGCCGCATGTGCGCGCTCCAGCTCCTCGGCCTGGGACAGGCCCATTTGTTTGAGACCAAAGCGGACGTTTCCAATCGCGGTGAACCAGGGGAACAGCGCATATTGCTGGAAGATTACGCCTACGTCCTTGGACGGACCGGTGACGGCTTGACCATCGAGGCGGATCTGCCCCGCGGACGGATCGACAAAACCCGCGATCGCGTTCATCAGCGTGGACTTTCCGCAGCCCGATGGGCCGATCAGCGCGGTGAATGTCCCGGGCTCGAGCGTAAGCGCTGTTTTTTCCAGCGCAGTCATCTCGCCTTGTTTGGTGTTGAACCGGATGACGAGATCATCGATCTCAACGCGGCCGACTTGAGGTATAGCATCCGCCATCAGGCCTGCTCCCAATGCACGAGTTTCTGGCCGAGGCGATTGACGAGATAATCAAAGCTTGCCCCGAGGATGCCGAGGATGATCAGGAGCGAGAACATCCTGTCGGTCCGGATGTATTGGCGCGCCTCCTGAAGGCGGAAGCCAAGCCCCGAGGACGCGCCCGAAAGCTCCGCAGCGATCAGGCTGAGGAAGGCCAGCGCCACCCCAAGCCGGATGCCTGCGAAGATATGTGGTGCGGCAGCTGGGATGATGACAGTCGCGAATTCGCGGAACCGTGAGGCGCCAAGCGACCTGGCGGCGCGCAGATACGTCTCAGGCACGTATTGCATACCGTGATGGGTGTTAAACCAGACCGTTAGGAAGACGGTGTAGGAGACGACAAAGTACTTAGAGCCCTCGCCGATGCCAAACCACACGATGGCAACCGGCACGAGCGCAATTGCGGGAATGGGTCTGAGCAAGTTTAGAAATGGGTTTAGCAGCGTCCGCACGACGACGACCCGCCCGGTCATCAGGCCTAGGAAAATCCCAAGCGAGGCACCGATCCCAAACCCGATGGCCGCGCGTGACAGCGATACCTTAAGGTCGTTGGGCAGCGTTCCGTTCTGCCACATCTCCACTGTGGCCGACCAGACCGACCAGGGCGCGGGAAAGATCGCCTCCGGGATCGCGCCAGACAACCCGACCAAGGTCCAGAGCAGCAGGACAAAGCCGAGCGAGATGAAGGGCGCGCCCACGCCTGACGCAAGACCGGTCAACGATGGCCGCCATGCGACGGGTGTTTTGCCTTGCTGATCGGTTAAAGCCATGGAATCTGCTCCGCCTTGTACCGGTGCGCGCGGAAGCAACTGTTCGTCGCACCGGTGATGAACTGATTGAGGGGACTGGGGTATTCGGCGAAGTCGGGGATCACGTATTCCCACACGAGCGTCCCGTTGGGCGCCACTTCGAAGAGCCGCCCGAACGCGCTTTCGCAGATGAACGTGTTGCCGTTCCAAAGACGCGCCGCGCTGCCCATGAAGGGTGAGAAGAACGAAATCGGCGTGGGATCAGCATAGGACCATGTCACTTTCATCGTGGTCGGGTCGAACTCGAGCGCGCGCGAATACGGGTTGGATGACCCAGGGCGGATATTGCCATTGTCGAAGCAGAGGACTGTTCCGCCTTCCATCTCGATCGGCGTGTGCTGTTGCGCGACGATCTCTGGCCCCGCGTGCCAGACGATGGAGCCGGTTGCCTTGTTGACAGCGATGACGCCCGAGGTGGTGCGTAAGCTCATCAGGATCAGCCCGTCCCGTGTCTCGGACACGCCGTTGATCATCGGCCAGTGGCGGCGGTCGAAGATGGGGTGGATCGGCAAATCAGCTGGGTCAATATGGTCCCAGATGCGCCATTCCCAGACCACCTCGCCTTTGCGATCGACCTCGCGAACGATGTCCGATTGCACCACGCCATCTGCGCCGTCTTTGCTCGGGTCGCCCCCGGTGATGCGGGCTGCTTTGTCTGCGGGCAGAGGTGCGGCGACCGTATAAAGGATGTTGCCGTTCGCCAACCATGCGCCGTCATGGTGGTGATAGATGTCTTCGTGACGCCAGACGATATCTCCGTCGGGCGTGACCTCCCGGAAATCGCCCCCGTGCCAGAGGTCCCAGGCCGGGTAAAGATCGGCAGATACCGCGTGACTGCCGTTATAGCCCAGATTGCCATTGGGCAAGATCACAGCGTCCCTCCCAGGGCGCACGGACATGTTCCATTGGTGAACCTTGCGGCCTTCTATATCGATCAGATCGACTGCCCCACCGCCGGTTTGACGCGCGTAGAGCGCGTAACCGCCAGCCGTCTGCCCGCGGTCCAGCGCAGTCAGACCGACACGGCGCCGGCAGAGGGTTATCTGCTCAACAAGATCGGTTTTGCGGTCTTCCTCAGCCGTCTGCATCAAAGCAATCTCCGTCATTAAAACCTTTTAATGACCGTAGGCGGTTGCTCAGTGCGCAGTAAAACGTTTTAATGACTTTAGGAGTAGCTCATCGTCGGAATGATCAAAAAATGTGCGGATTTTCGGATTTTGTGACCACTCAAGAGGCACAAAACGATGAATGAGCAGTCTGTACCCCTACAAAAACGAGTCACCGTGATCGACGTGGCACGGGAAGCTGGGGTCTCTCCGGGAACAGTGTCCAACGCTATCAGCGGCAAGCGCAAGGTTGATGACGCAACACGTGAACGCATCGAAGCTGCGATTGCAAAACTAGGCTACGTGCCCAACCTTGCGGCCCGACGCATGCGGACTGGTAGAACAAATACCATCGCAATCTTTTCCTCGATGCCGCTCGCCGTCGCCGCGGGAACTTCCAAGCTTGGGTTCCTGATGGAGATCGCGGCCTCAGCCGCCGTGACCGCGCTTGAGTACAACTCAGCGCTCGCGTTGATCCCTCCGATTGAGGACTCGGCACGCGCTTTCGAAACCATCGCCATGGATGGCGCGGTGATCGTGGAGCCAGAGGCAGATGACCCTATTCTCGAGCAGCTCTCCCGGCGTGGTGTGCCGACAGTCGCGATAGGCGCGCCAGATGGAGTTTCCGTGCCAAGCATTGCCTTCGACTACCGCCACATGGCCAACCTTTTAGTTGATCATCTTCTCGAAGTCGGCTCGCAAAACTTTCCACTGATCGTCGGTCAAAGCACACGCAAAACGAACACAGTTTTTGCCGAGGTTTACCGGGAACGCGCATCACAAATCGAAATGCCCGCGCGTGTGCTTGAAGTACCGGAAAGAAATGCTGAGGAAGCCGCGCGATTGGCCATGGCATCGGAGCTGGACAGGTC
>JASJAW010000011.1 GCA_030066795.1 Dinoroseobacter sp. | reverse complement strand
CAGTGAAGCTGACACCTTATAATCAAAACCCACCGAAATGAGCTCCTAAAGGCGTTGGATATACAGAGAATTAAGCCGCCGAAACAACCAAACCGCCCGCATATCCCTTCAGAATATACTACAATGTCAAAGAGCGCTCAGACACAAAAATAAACAAGCTCGCCAAAATGTACCTTGGCGCGACCCGCTCACCTCTGCCTCTGATAACCACAAATCCGGCGATAGTTTTTCGTCCGATCTGCGTCCCGTTAGCGCCTCAGCGCCGCCGGTGAGGGGTCTTCTATGCGCCTGCATCACGAGTCGCAAGAGCCTTTTTCTACAAAAGTGCAAAAAGTTTGACGTTGCCAAAACTCGATGGGCCACGGACATGCGAGCGCTACCAGATGTAGTGTATGTACTGGGGTGTGTCAGTCAGGCTTGCTCCGTATCGCCGCGTAAACCCAATCCACAACATGGGTTGCACTCAGAGCCAAAGACTCAACGGGGGCACCCACAAAGGATACAAGCGCGGCGCGCTTGCGCTCACTCACGCCAATAACAGTTGGCACGTCGGCCATAACGGCATCAGCCAAGACGGAGACAAACCCATCGCCCTCTGCCTCGCAGGCGCCAAACTTATTAAGGATCATCGCGTCGCACGACTCCACCATTGTTTGCTCCAAGGCGTGCACGGCGTTCGACAACCCGCCCGCATCCAATCGGCAGCCCACGGACAAGCGGCCACGATCCTCGGAAATCCTGGAATGAGCCGCCATCGGGCAAGACTGTCAGCACCATGTCGCACCGGCGGCCAGGCCGCTCGGTATTGGTCTGGATTGCTCCGGCCACTCGCAACCCGCCTATCTGCAGGGCCCGGGCAGCCTCGGAAAGCACCGCATCCAAATCACCGGGCGCGCCACCGGACACGGCGGCCAATCTGTATCCAGGTCCTACGGCCATGGGCTTACGCCGATAATTGGCCCGTGCGCCAGGATCAGACCCGCCCAAACCAGGAAGCCGATACCCAGCCGAGCGCTATCCTTTTTCAGGTCGAGAACCGGGCCACTACTTGCGCGCGTCCGGGCCCACAGGCCAGTCCATTCTGCGCCCTGAGCGCTCCGCTGGCGACGATCGATTATCTTCATCCCCAAAAGCGCAAACGAGACAGACCCGAAGAAAAGGATGCCATGCGCGAGGTTGCCATTGGCCACACCATGTGTCCCGGCCCAAAGTGCCAGCGCCCAAAGCAGTGGATGGCGCATCCATCTAACCAGACCCGGTGCCTCCGGATCAAAACCCTCATCCGGGCCCCCGAAAGAAAACGGATTTGGTCGACCCAAGGCGATGGCCACGAGCAGACAGACCCCAAGCATAACCACAATCGCCACGCCGTTTTGCCACGGGGCCCAAGACCAGAGCGGTACAAATGGCGCCCGTGCCGCAGCGACAATCAGCCAAGCAAACACTCCGCAGGACAGCAGGGAATAAAGCAGCGTAAAGCCACGCGACCCGAGATGCGCGACCAGCCATGACTTAACCGGTGTTCCGACAGGGACTGCATGGCTCACCAGAAACACCAGACATGCTACTGCGAATTCGGTCCAGCCCAACAGCTTCTCCCCTGTAGCGGTAACGTCAGAAAACGTATCGGCGCACAACGTGTCCTTGATCTGGGTCACGCCTCCAAGCGGGACCCAGCCACACTTGCACGAAAAAACCGCCGTCGCTGATGCGAGGCGGTTCAAACGTGTCCAGTGGTACGGGCTAGTCGTACCGGCTTGTATTGGGATCAGCCCTGGCGCGCTTTGAAACGGCGCTGGGTTTTGTTGATCACATAAACACGGCCCTTACGACGCACAATGCGGCAATCGCGATGGCGCTGCTTGAGCGAGCGGAGCGAGTTCTTGACCTTCATCGGCCTTCTCCTTATCGCGGCGCGCTTTGCGCCTTGGTTTCAGCCCTACGGGCTTGATGGTGGGCGGTACTGGGATCGAACCAGTGACCCCTACGATGTCAACGTAGTGCTCTACCGCTGAGCTAACCGCCCGGTGAAGACAATACAGCGCCGAAAGCATCCGCCACCGACCGCCGTTTTGGTCCGCGCTCTATAAAAGGAGTCGGATATGGGTTCAAGGGCTTTTGGAAAGAGGTATTTCCAGTCTATGTTGGCCGACATGAAGACCGCTGCCTTCACTCTCGCCAGTCCGGATGCGTGCACAAGCTGCACGATATTTGCGTCTCCGCATTCCGGGCGTGTGTACAGCAAGGAGTTCTTGCGCGCCAGTGTTTTGGACAGGCAAACGATCAGGTCCTCTGAGGACGCATTCGTAGATGACCTTATTTCCTGCGCGCCCGCGTATGGTGCGCAGAGTATCGCTGCAACCGTTCCGCGCGCATTCGTAGACCTGAACCGCGGAGCAGATGAGCTTGATCCCGCTGTGGTCAGCGGGTTACGCAGAGTCACGCATAACCCGAGGATCAGTTCTGGGCTGGGGGTAATCCCACGGGTTGTTGCCAATGGACGCGCGATCTACCGCGGGAAGCTCAGTCTGACAGAAGCTCGATTACGTCTCGATACCTATTGGCACCCGTATCACGACAAGCTCCGTCAAATGATCGAGACAACCCGCAGCGACTTCGGGCAGACAGTTCTAGTCGACATGCATTCTATGCCGCATGAAGCGATTGAAGGCCTCAACCACACACCATCGCAGCGTCCGGACGTTATTCTCGGCGACCGGTTCGGTGCAGCCGCTGCCGCGCATGTCGTTGATCAGGTTGAAGCCGCATTCCGCGCAGCCGGATTAAAAGTTGCCCGCAACGCCCCCTTTGCGGGCGCTTACATTGCCCAAACCTACGGCCGCCCGTCGCGCAACCAGCATGTGGTGCAAGTCGAGATAGATCGCGCGCTCTACATGGATGAGGCGCGCATCGAGCCGAGATCAGATTTTTCCGAGTTTCAGGAGCTTATGTCCAGTGTGATCGCGCAGATTGCAGGCTTCGGGCGTGCGAGCCAAGTGCCGCTCGCCGCCGAATGACACTCTTTTTCACAGACTACGGTGGGGTCGGAGCTCCAAAAAAGTAAACGGCCTCTTTCGCTCAGCGCAACGCGCGGCCTTTGACGATCGCGTCGTCTCCGAACCGGGCGCGAATTCGGTCCGCTGCGCGCTCCGCATCCGTCCGCCGCCCGGCTTCGGGGTCCAGCAGATCTCCGACGCGATCCGCTTCGCCCGCGGGCACAAGATCACTCAACCCCACTCCCAAAAGACGATAGGCCTGTCCCGAAGGGACCGAGGCAAACAGGGCCCGCGCTTCGCGAAAAATGCGATCGGCCATCTGTGTAGCATCGCGCAGCGCATGGCGACGGGTTAGAAGCTGATGGTCCGCGCGCTTCAACTTTAGGACAACGACACGCCCAGCGAGGTCTTTAGCCTTGGCACGCGAGGAGACTTTCTCCGTCATACGCCACAAATGACCCTCCAGGATATCGGGATCGGATGTGTCCTCCGGAAACGTCGTCTCGTTGGAAATTGATTTAACCGGTGCACGCGACGTCACGCGACGAGCATCCTCCCCGCGCGCCAGATGCCACAAGCGCAATCCCATTGACCCAAAACGCGCGACAAGATCGGACTGCTCCCAGCGAAGCAAGTCGGCAAAAGTCTGAATCCCGGCGGTTTCCAAGCTGGCTTGTCCTGCCCCGCCAACCCCCCAAATCAGGCTGACCGACTTGTCTGCCAGAAACGCCTGCGTTTCGGCCTTGCCGATCACCGCAAAACCGCGTGGTTTGTCCAAGTCGGAGGCAACCTTGGCCAGAAACTTGTTGTGCGACAGCCCGATAGAGCCCGACAGGCCCAACTCGGTTTCCATCCGCCGCACCAATCGCGCTAGCATCGCTGCTGGTGGCGCACCGTGAAGCCGCTCTGTCCCGGTCAAGTCCAGAAACGCCTCATCGAGCGATAGAGGTTCAATTTCTGGGGTTAATTCCTGCATCATCGCGCGGATTGCACGGCTCGCCTCGGCATACGCCTCCATGCGGGGCCGGATTACTACGGCGTCGGGACACAGCTCCAGCGCCTTGAACATGGGCATGGCCGAGCGTACGCCGCGTATACGGGCAACATAACAGGCGGTTGAAACCACCCCTCGTCGACCGCCCCCAATAATCACCGGCTTATCCGCCAATTCCGGATTGTCACGCTTCTCGACACTGGCAAAGAATGCGTCACAATCCATATGGGCGATGCTTAATCGAAGCAGTTCGCTATGGTCCAGCAGTCGCGGCCCGCCACAGTTAGGGCAGCGAGACAAACCCGTCTCAACAGGTGTCTGGTGAACTAAAAAGCAATCTCGGCACAGAGTCGGCATCGAAGGAGCCTGTCTATTCAGCTAACTAGACTCGATCCCGAGGCCAGTCATAATATCGGAGGGTAGCGGGGTTTCGAACCATGCAACAGATGGTGGACAAGGATTTCCGGGGGATCACCCTCGCGATTCTCTTCGGAGAAAAGGTGATCGTATCACCCGGCCAACCGTCGGAGATCGGCCCCAAATGGAGCCTGCCGCAAGTGGACCGTATCGGTCAGGAAAGCCCTGCCGATTGCGCCTTGCGCCTGCTGAAAGCGACACTCGATCTTGAGCTGCCTGTGACACGCTTGAACTGGCCGATTGTATCGCTGGAAGAGGGTGGCGACGCGCGTTGGTTCTTTACAGCTTGGATCACTCCCATGGAGTGGGACGTGATTACCGAAACCGGTGGACTGGACAATTGCGTAATGCTTAGCCTCGGCGCGTTTCTGGACGCCCCGACAATTCCGGAGCCCCAGAAGGCTGCTTTGCGCAGCTACCTCGACCAACCGAAACCACATTTCGGCCACGGCTGATCACTCGTAGCTGCGTGTATCTTCGATGACCAGCCCGTCATTCGGAAGGCTGCCCGGATCCACAATCTCGACGGTGCCTTTTAACTTAAGCACTGAAGCGACCGTGGATGCATACACGTCCGGGTTTCCTCCGGAGCTTTCCAACTTCACCGTCATGGTATCCATCTCGCCGTCTCGCCCAGCCACCACTCTGACCCGCGTCACCTCTGGGTGAGCGGCAGCCACATCGGCAACCTGTTCGGGGCGGACGAACATCCCCTTGATCTTAGTGGTTTGGTCCGCTCGCCCCATCCAGCCTTTGATGCGCAGATTAGTGCGGCCGCAGGGGCTTTGACCTCCCAGCACTGCGGACAGATCGCCCGTGGCAAACCGGATCAGCGGGTAGTCGGGGTTGAGCGTTGTAACGACCACTTCGCCCACTTCGCCCTCTGGCACCGGATCGCCAGTGCCGGGGCGTACGATCTCTACGAGCACGGCCTCATCAACGATCATGCCCTCCATCGCGTCGGACTCGAAAGCGATATTGCCGAGGTCGGCCGTCGCGTAGGCTTGCAGGCAGGTGATCCCACGATCTGCATAATACTGCCGCAGGCTTGGAAACAGCGCTCCGCCGGACACAGCCGCTTTCGTTATGGCAAGCGTCTCTCCCATCTCGTCGGCCTTTTCTAGGATAACTTTGAGATAGTCCGGTGTACCTGCGTAGGCAGTTGTGCCCAAGTGTACCGCAGCCCGAACTTGTAACTCGGACTGGCCCGTACCCGCTGGCAAAACTGACGCGCCCACCGCGCGCGCTGCGCTTTCAAACATGGTGCCTGCCGGGGTCAGATGATACCCGAAGCAGTTCTGGATCAGGTCTCCCTGCCCAATGCCGGCGGCGTACAGAAATCGCCCCAGCCGGAACCAATCCCCGTCAATCCCTCCGGGTTCGTAGATCGGCCCCGGGGACTGGAATACATGGGAGAACCCAGTCACTGGCTTGGCGGCAAACCCACCCAGTGGTGTCTCCGGGGTTTGCGCTCCGATCAGTGTTGATTTGCGCAAGATTGGGAGAGCGGCGAGATCAGCCGTCGAACGGATCTTTTCTGCCGCAAGCCCGCCAAGCGTTTCTGCAAATCCAGGAAGGCTCTGCGCACGCGCGACTTGGTCCGGAAGAGTCGTGGCCAAAGCAGCAGCGCGTTCGTCGGAGCTGCG
Organism: Dinoroseobacter sp.; assembly: GCA_030066795.1. Lineage (GTDB taxonomy): Bacteria > Pseudomonadota > Alphaproteobacteria > Rhodobacterales > Rhodobacteraceae > Dinoroseobacter. Next base: position 45,034 of record JASJAW010000011.1, on the reverse strand, counting down.
GGTTTCGGCGGCATCATAGAAGCGAGACATGTATGGTCCTTCTGCTGGTGCGGCGCGATGGGCGGATATCGGCCATTCGTCGCAGGTTCCGCAAGGTCAATTGATCCGCACCTGTCCTACAGGTAACGTCCCTGTGAAGACGCGCTCTGGGGAGAAGCCGATGGCCCTTAAAACCGCTGTGTCGCTCTCGGAGGAAGAGATGGACACGAGGATCGTCTTCCATGACGCGATCGAGGTTATGGAGGTCAGTTTCGACGAAATCGAATTCGACAATTCTGAAGACGTGAACCGGTTTTATGACCGGCTGGAGGCCCGTATTGCCGCTACCGGCTACGATCGCTGGTTCTTTCTTGTCAACTACTCCGGCACTCGGATCGATAACGCCGCCTGGCTTGCATTCTCGCGCCGTGGCAAAGCGTTGAACCTTGCGCATAGCCAGGGGTCTGTGCGGGTTGACGCATCGGACATCACACGTAAGCAGATTGAGCGCGATGCGGGCACTGAACGGTTCGACCCCAATCTCTTTGCCGACCGGGACACAGCACTCGCCCGACTGGCCAAGATGCCCTCGCAGCGCAAGGCGCCGCGGGTGGAGCATGCAAGTTTCGACGCACGCGGCATTGCGTCCCGCGTCAGGTTCCTGAAGTCCGAGCAGATCATGGAAATTGACTTCACCGATTTGCGCTTTCAGCACGGGACGGATGTGGATACCTGCTACGATGTTCTGGAAACGCAAGCTAAAGCGGCCGGCGGTCAGTGGTACTTCCTGATCAACTACGAGGGTTGCCGGATCATGTCGGAAGCTTGGGTGCAGTACGCGGCGCGCGGCAAGCGGTTCAATGAGGTGTTTTCTCTGGGCTCGGTACGCTATGCGCCGGGGTCCGAGACGGAAACAGACATCCGGTTGCGCGCCGAAAGCCAGGGTTTCCGCCCGAACATCCGCAACACGCGCGCTGAAGCGCTGGAACGGATCGCCGAGATGAAAGCGGCCGCAGCGAGTTAACCGGCTCGGCGACGCCATTTCATTTCTGCAACTCCGCAGACTTGGGGCCCTTGCCCTAAGACCCCTAGACCACTTCGGGAAAGAAGAAACAGGCACTTGCCTGGCCTTAACTGAGCCAGCGCTTGCGCCGGCGGTAGGAGCGTACGTCCCGGAAACTCTTGCGACCCTCATCAGAGACACCGAGATAAAACTCCTTCACATCCGGGTTTTCACGCAACTCGGCCGCTGGGCCATCCATTACCACGCGGCCAGACTCGAGAATATACCCGTAATGGGCAAAACGAAGCGCGACATTGGTGTTCTGCTCCGCAAGCAAGAAGGAAACGCCCTCGTTCTCATTGAGGTTCTTTACGATTCCGAAGATTTCTTCCACGAGCTGTGGAGCGAGACCCATAGACGGTTCGTCAAGCAGGATCGTCTCCGGGCGGGACATAAGGGCCCGACCGATGGCGCACATCTGTTGTTCACCGCCCGAGGTATAACCGGCCTGGGATTTGCGCCGTTCTTTCAGGCGCGGGAAATAGTTGTAAACGAGCTCGAGGTCGTCGGCGACGGCGCTGCGGCCATCTCCGCGGGTATAAGCTCCGGTCAGGAGGTTCTCTTCCACTGTCAGATGTTCAAAACAGTGGCGGCCTTCCATCACCTGAATGACGCCCCGTTTTACAAGGTCCGAAGGGCTAAGGTCCTGCACCCGTTCGCCGCGATAATTGACCGAGCCCTTGGTAACCTCGCCGCGCTCGGATTTCAGCAGGTTTGATATTGCTTTCAGGGTCGTTGTCTTACCGGCTCCGTTACCACCCAGCAGTGCGGTGATCCCGCCTTTGGGCACGGATAGGCTGACGCCTTTGAGAACGAGGATCACATGGTTGTAGATCACCTCGATATTGTTGACCTCAAGAAGGGTCTCTTCGGTGCGGCCTGCGTCCAGCATGATACTCCCCGGATTGCTGCGACTGGCCCGGAGCAAACAGGGCCAGCCAGATTGGCTTAGTTGCAGCGCTTGTCGATGTTGTTTTCTGCTGCGAAGGCTGCGCTGTCTTCCATCACAAGAGGGGTGATGACGCTGTCATCCGCACCGATCCAGTCGGTGACAACATTCCAGGTCTGCGCCGAGGCATCCCACTGCTGCACTTTGGCAGCGCCTGCACCACCGTGATCCTCACAGCTGACCGAGAAGGCCGGACCAAAGTTCGGCATGCCCAGTTCAGTCATACGGGCTTCGCTGATCTCCAGCGCCTCCATGCCATCGCGCATCATCGCAGGCGTGATGTCCATCTCGCCGTGGATTTCCTGCGCTTTGCGAGTGGCTTCAGCCGCCAGCATCGCCGCATAGAGACCCCGGTTATACAGGACCGTGCCAACTTGATCGCCGGCGCCAGCTGCCTTGCCCGCGTCGATCACGTATTGCTTCAGATCGGCATAGATCGGGAAATCGGACCCAACGTTGTGCATGTTGAGCGACTTGTAGCCATTAGCTGCGTCGCCCGCCGGGATCACGTCATTTTCCGACCCTGCCCACCAGTTGCCGATGAAGTTCTCCATCGGGAAGCGGATGTTGGCAGCTTCCTGAACGGCCACCTGGTTCATGACCCCCCAGCCCCACATCACAACGTAATCAGGGCGCTCGCGGCGGATTTGCAGCCACTGGGCTTTCTGCTCCTGACCCGGATGGTCAACAGCGATCAGGCTCAGTTCGAAGCCATGAATTTTTGAGAGCTCCTCCAACGTACGGATCGGCTCCTTGCCGTAGGCCGAGTTGTGATAGAGCAGCGCAATCTTTTTGCCATCAATGCTCTCGTTCTCTGCCAGCAGGTGATTAACGATCACCGAGGCGCCGTCCCAGTAGTTTGCCGGGTAGTTGAAGACGTGGCTGAAGATGGTGCCATTCGCAGCCGAAGTCCGGCCATAGCCCATGGTGTGTAGAGGGATGCCGTCAGCGGTCGCTTTGGGGATCAGCTGGTAGGTAATGCCAGTCGAGAGCGGCTGATAGACAAGGCTGCCTTCGCCCTTGGTGGCTTCGTAGCACTCTACGCCCTTTTGCGTATTGTAGCCGGTCTCGCACTCAAGCACGCGGGTCATTACACCGCCGATGCCACCGTCACGCTCGTTCAGCAGCGTGAAGTAATCCGCATACCCGTCCGCAAACGGAATGCCGCCTGCTGCATAGGGCCCGGTCCGATAGGACAGGGACGGATAGACGAGATCGGCCATAACGGGAGCTGCGATCATTGTCGCGGCCACCGCCATGCTGGTCAGTTTTAGTTTCATTGCGTTTCCTCCCATTGGTACGCAGTTACTTTCGCGAAGCTCCCCCGCTCCGACTTCTTTGCCCGCTAGTGCGGGAACGGCCAAAGCCGCAATTTCTCCTTCGCCAAGTCCCACAGCCGGGCAAGACCATGGGGTTCGACGATAAGGAAGAAAATGATCAGTCCGCCAAGAATAACGAACTCAAAATGCGCTGCAATCGCGGTATCCCAGCCGAGGCCACCCACCATCACGTTTTTTAGCAGAACAGGCAGCAGCACGATAAATGCCGCCCCGGCGAGCGAGCCAAAGATCGAGCCCAGTCCCCCGATGATGATCATAAAGAGCACAAGGAACGACTGGTTGATGCCGAAGGCCTCGGTCACCTCAACCGCGCCCAGGTACACGGCGAAGAACAAGGCCCCCGCGACGCCAACGAAGAACGAACTGATGGCGAAGGCGCTGAGCTTCGCGCGCAGCGGGTTCACCCCAATGATTTCGGCGGCAATGTCCATATCCCGGATTGCCATCCATGTCCGCCCGATCGTGCCACGTGTCAGGTTGCGTGCCATCCACCCCAGAACCAGCACGAACGCCAGGCAGAAGAGGTATTTTGGTGCGGCATCCGCATTCGGACCGGTCACGGCGTAGCCAAAGACCGTGCGCTCAGGTGCATTGATCTGACCCGACGCTGAATAGTTGTAGAACCACGGCACTTTGTTGAAGAGCCAGACCAGAAAGAACTGCGCTGCGAGCGTTGCCACCGCAAGGTAGAAGCCCTTGATCCGCAAACTGGGCAAGCCAAACAGGACCCCGACCGCCGCGGTCACCAGACCTCCAAAAATCACGCAAAACGCGATGTTCAGGTCAGGATACGCCGTCATGATCTTGTAGCAGGCATAGGCACCCACCGCCATGAAGCCGCCCGTGCCAAGGCTCACCTGTCCACAATACCCTGTCAGGATGTTGAGCCCGATCGCTGCGATAGACCAGATCAGGAAGGGCACCATGACCGCGTTGGCCCAATAATCGTTGATGATGAACGGTACCAGGCAGATCGCCAGCACCAGCACAATCCAGTACCGGACCCTGTCAAACTTGATCGGAAAAGTCTGACTGTCGGCCACATAGCTTGTTTTGAAATCACCAGCTTCGCGATAAAACATCTTGTCCCTCTCCCTTCAGACCACCAGACACACGAAGGGCGCGCGCAGGTTGTCCCGCACACGCCCTTGCATCTGTGGTGTCAAGTTATCGCGACCTGCGCGCTGGCTCTTTAGCCGCGCGCCTCCTCCCAGGTCACATCCACAGTGTCCGCTGGCCGCACGTGCAGCCCTGTTTTCATTTCGCGCGTCAGTGCGTTCACTTGCAGGCGCGCATAGGTTCCCACGCCCAGACCGGCGACGCAGATCACTGCGCTCACCCAATCGAATGGCCGGTCGCCAAATACTCCGGCCAGTGCCAGAAACCCGAAGGTCCAAAAGGCGGTGAAGCCGATAACACAGGCGATTGCCCAGATTTTCTTCATACTTAGTCGTCTCCGTACGGGCCTTTCCAGGCACTCCCTCCCCGGCATGACGGGCAGTAAGACCAGCGGAATCGGTCTGCGTCAACATGTATCTCAAACAAGGAATATGCGCGCCGCAGCAATGCGTTAGCGGCATTTTCACGCCGCATCGCAGCATTGCTGTGCCCGAAAACTGCCACAGTCCCGCAAATGTCTCGCCTAACTGGACCGGCATCTTGGTTCCATTGAGATCGGAGATTGCCATGACGACGCTTGCACAGGAATTGGAAGACCTCGAAGCCCGCCGCGCCGCCGGCACTTTGTCGGACGAAGATGTGACCTTGGCGAAGGACGCCCTCTTGCGCGGTGCATCGCGCGAGAACAGACAGGCGCCCACGGCTCGCCCCCCTGCCGAACGCTCGCTTCGGGGTCTCCTCTTCGCTGGCGTGTTCTCAAACCTGATGTTCACAATTGTCATTCTTGCGATGATTGCTGCCGCCGCATATCTCTTCGTGCCGATGGTCTTAGCCATCCCGGTCATGATCCTCTGTGTCATCGCACTGCCGTTCATCTGGCTGTGGGAATGGGTCTGCGATCTCTTCAGCTGACGCATCGCTTCGCTACACCCTCTCGATGATCTTTTCGCCAAAAAGACCTTGCGGCCGGAAGACGAGGAAGACGAGCGCCAATACATAGGCGAACCAGTTCTGCGTGGCGCCGCCGAGGAACGGCTGGCCTATCAGGAACTCAAAAAGTTGCTCGCCCATGCCAATGATCAACCCGCCGACAATCGCGCCGGGGATCGAGGTGAACCCTCCGAGCATGAGCACCGGAAGCGCCTTCAGCGCGATCAGCGACAGCGAAAACTGAACGCCCGATTTCGCGCCCCACATAATACCCGCGACCAGCGCCACGAAGCCAGCGATGGCCCAAACCAGCACCCAGATGAAGTTCAGGCTGATGCCTACCGACAAAGCCGCCTGATGGTCATCGGCCACCGCGCGCAGCGCGCGGCCCTGCTTGGTGTATTGGGAAAAGATCACAAGACCCGCCACCAGAACCGCTGCGATGATTGTCGCCGCAATATCCAGATTGTCGATGAAGAACCCATAGCCAAACAGGTTGAACGTTGCCTCGTCGATGGCCGCGTTAAGGCCTTGCGGCAACCCGACGTCGAGCTTCTTGATTTCCGCTCCCCACATCAAGTCGGCCACACCTTCTAGGAAATAGGCCAGACCAATCGTAGCCATAAAAAGAATGATCGGCTCCTGATTGACCAGATGCCGGAGCACCAGTTTGTTGACCAGCCAGGCGAAACCGATCATCACGACAACAGTCAGCAGGATCGCAAGGACTGCCGGCAGTTCCCATCCGAAATAGTGAATGTTGGTACCAAAGACTGCGTTTATGAGGTGAGCAAAGGGCACCTGCCCCTTCTGAATGCCGACCAGCGTCATCGCAGCAAAAAGCGCCATAACGCCCTGCGCGTAGTTGAAGATACCGGAGGCTTTGAAGATCAGCACAAAGCCTAGCGCCACGAGTGCATACATCACGCCCGCCATCAGACCGTTGAGCGTGACCTCCATCGCAAAAAGCAACTGATCAGGCATCCATGTACTCCCTATTCAGGCGTCTTCGGTGAGCAGTCGGGCAGGATGAGCTCATCTGCACACCTCCCGTCGTTTCGCCCAAGCGCGCGTGGCCGAAACAGCCAGCTGACCGTCGGGCCGCTCCAATGTGATTTCCATACGGTCCCTCGGCCCGAGGCACCACGCAAAGGCGCCTCGGTCTATTATGCTTGGCGTCAAGTCTTCGGTTGGCACCGGCCCAGCAGCCAGTCGACTAAGCGCTGCGCGTCGCCACGCCGTGAAGTACTTCGCGAAAGCGTCTCTTTTGGATCGCGTGATGGTTCGCCAAATGACGGAGCAATAACGGATCCGGTACGGCCCCTCACCCTCCACATCGCATTCCCACTGAGCCGCGCCATCGGGTGTCTCACAGTCTATGCGGTTTGCGTATCTTGGCGTAAAATGAGGGCTCAAGACTGGATGCCCGTTCAGTGGATCTGTCGAGTCCTGCAGCACGACCTGGACTGCCACCTCCACATAGGTGCGCATCGCGAGGATATCCTCAGGCCAGTCGCCGTCAGGCGCGGACAGGGCGGCCGCATCGGCCTTGGACCGGTCCATCTCGCCCACGCCACTGGCCGAGCGCAAAGCCGGAAAAGCCCGTTCCGCGTCGCTCCACCCCGGATTTCGCAATCGTTGCCAGAGCGTGCTCGGCGGCGCCGTCCAGTACCGCGTCGGCTCAGTCTCAGTCATGCGCCACCCCCAGATAGGCGTCGATCACATCCTGATTGGCGCGCACCTCATCGGGTGTGCCGTCCCCGATCTTCTTGCCATAATCCATCACGACAACGCGGTCGGACAAATCCATCACCACGCCCATATCGTGCTCGATCAGGGCAATCGTTGTCCCGAACTCGTCATTCACGTCGAGAATGAAGCGCGACATGTCTTCTTTCTCTTCGACGTTCATCCCGGCCATCGGCTCATCGAGCAACAAAAGCATCGGCTCGGCGGCCAGCGCGCGCGCCAATTCAACCCGCTTCTTCAGGCCGTAGGGCAACCGCCCTACAGGGGTCTTCCGGATGTTCTGAATCTCAAGAAAGTCGATTATTCTCTCAACTTTTTCACGGTTTTCGGTCTCTTCAACCTGCGCACGGCCCCACCAGACAGCCTGGTCGAAAATGTTCGCTTTCATATGGGTCAGACGGCCCGTCATGATATTGTCGAGCACGCTCATACCTTCAAAAAGAGCGATGTTCTGGAAGGTTCGCGCGATGCCCTGTCGCGCGACCTGGTACGGCTTCATCTGAGCCCGACGCGCGCCCTTGAACCAGACCTCCCCCTCCTGTGGAACATAGAAACCCGAGATCACGTTGAGCATAGAGGATTTACCTGCCCCGTTGGGCCCGATAATCGCTCGGATCTCGCCTTCGCGAATGTCGAAGGAGATGTCTTTGATCGCCGTCACGCCGCCAAAGCGCAGGGTGATATTCTTCATCTCCATTAACACGCCGCCAATTTTGCGGCCATCTTCAGTGACGTAGCCTTCGGGTGATAGATCCAGCATATGCGCCCCCTATTCTGCCGCCACCGCTTGCGGCGCGCGTGCTTCGACCGTTTTGACGTCACGGATATGAAGGGTCGCCTTGATCGACCCCTTGCGTCCGTCCTCGTAGGTGACCTCCGTTTCGGTCGAGACGCTTTCGGCCCCGTCATAAAGCGCTGTGATCAGGTCGTCGTATTTCTCCTCGATGATCCGGCGACGCACTTTTCGGGTGCGGGTCAATTCGCCGTCGTCCGCATCGAGCTCCTTGTGCAACACAAGGAAGCGGTGGATTTGACAGCCCGACAACATTTCATCCTGCGCCACGCTTTCATTGGTCTCCGCTATATGGCTCTGGATCATTTCGAGCACCTGCGGATGCCCGGCTAACTCCTGGTAGGACGCGTAGGCGATGTTGTTCCGCTCGGCCCAGTTGCCCACCGCCGTCAGGTCGATGTTGATGAACGCGGTACAGGTTTCTCGCCCTGCACCGAACACCACAGCTTCCAGAATATTCGGGTAGAACTTGAGCTTGTTCTCCACATATTTCGGCGCAAACAGAGCCCCGGACGCCATTTTGCCCACGTCCTTGGCGCGGTCGATGATCCGCAGATGGCCAGTGTCCGGCTCGATAAAACCAGCGTCGCCTGTGGCCACCCAGCCTTCGGCGTCTTTTGTCGAGGCCGTGCTCTCGTCGTTCTTGTAGTATTTCACGAACACACCGGGGGATCGGTAGAACACCTCGCCACTGTCATCGATCCGCAATTCAACACCGGGTGTCGGCGTGCCCACGGTATCGGCGCGAACCTCGTGATCCTTTTGTTGTGTGATGAACACGCTGGCTTCTGTCTGGCCATAAAGCTGCTTCAGGTTGATTCCCAAAGACCGATAGAAATCAAAGATTTCAGGCCCGATCGCCTCTCCGGCAGTGTAGCCTACGCGAATGCGGCTCAGACCCAGCGTATTCTTGAGCGGACCATAGACCAGCAGGTTTCCGAGGCTGTATTTCAGCTTGTCCATCGCGCCGACGGGTTCCCCATCCAGAAGCTTGGGCCCGACGGTTTTTGCGTGCGCCATAAAGCGATCAAACAGCCATTTCTTGAACTTGCCCGCATCCTCCATCCGGATCATCACGGTAGTCAGCTGGGTCTCAAAAATGCGCGGCGGAGCGAAGTAATAGCTCGGCCCAATCTCCCGCAGATCTGTCATCATTGTGTCTGCACTCTCCGGGCAGTTGACGCAGAAACCTGTCCAATACGCTTGACCAACGGAGAAGATAAAGTCACCCACCCACGCCATTGGCAGGTACGCGAGGATATCATCTCCGGGTACCAGATGATCGAATTCGGCGGAGTTCTTAGAGGTGATGATAATGTTGTCATTGGACAGCACAACGCCTTTGGGGCGCCCCGTGGTGCCTGAAGTATAGAGCATCACGCAGGTGGTCTCGCCATCTTGTTTGGCGAGGCGTGTGGCCATCTCGCGCTCGCCCTTGTCGCGGGTCGCTCGGCCTTCGTCCTGCACAAGATCAAACAAGCGCAGATGGGTATGGTCGTATTTCCGCATGCCCCGCTTGTCGAGATAGATCACTTCTTCCAGCGCAGGCAGGCGGTCTTTGACCTCGATGACCTTGTCGACCTGCTCCTGATCCTGGGCGATGACAAAGCGCGCGCCACAGTGGTCCAGCACGTATGCAATCTCTTCGCCAACGCTGTCCTGGTAAATCGGAACAGGCACCGCGCCGCACATCTGTGCGGCGACCATGGACCAGTACATATGCGGACGGTTGCGGCCGATAAGCGCAACGTAGTCCCCTTCATTCAGCCCCATGTCCAGCAAACCGTAGGCAAGCGCCTCGATCTCGTCCCGGGCTTCGGCCCAGGTCCAGCTTTGCCAAATGCCGAATTCCTTCTCGCGATAAGCTGGCTTGTCTCCGAACGTATCCGCGTTTCTGGCCAAGAGACGTGGAAAGGTATCCAGCCGGCCATCGGCCGCTGCGCTTGCCATAGTTGTGATCCTCCCTGACCGGCTCCTCAACCGGCACACCCGCTATTTTGCAGGCTGAATCATACTGTGCCGCAAGAGCGCGGGAGGTCAAATATTTTTTTTGAACGCGCGTTCAAATAATCCAGGTTTACTGATGGCGCGAGATCACATCGTCCTCGGCTTCAGAGACATCGACGCCCAGCGCATCCAGACCGCTCTCGAGATAATCTGCAAGCAACGGCTCTTTCATCAGGTATTTTTCCGTCGGAACTGTCGCTTCTTCCATGGCCATCTTCTTGGCTTCTGCGATCTCGGACGCATCGAAATCGTCACGCCCAACCCACATGACCGCAACCAGACTCGCCTGCTCGTCCTCATTCAGGTCAGCGATGTAGGATTCCAGCTGCATCTCAGCCATTTTGCCTTCCCGCGCCAAAAGGATGACCCGCGCGATCTTTCCATTGCTGATGTCGAGCATGATGGCCTCCTTAGTCTCGGTATCGTCAGCTTCTTCAAAGCGACGCCCGGTTGCAAGAGGCGGTTCGACGCGGGTGGGCTAGCTGAAGACGCGGTAATAGAGCCAATCCGGCAGAAACTGGGATATGCGGAACATCAAACCGAACAACGTGGGAAAACTTCTTTTGAAGTTATCAGACATCATATGCTCCACCATCTCCTGCGCAGCAGCATCAGGCTCCATGATGAACGGCATGTTGAAATCGTTCTTGTCGGTCAAGCGGGTCTTAATGAAACCCGGGTTCACGACCTGGACATCGACACCGGAGTTGCGCAGGTCGGCGTGCATTGCTTCGGCCATGTACATCACAGCCGCCTTTGAGGCCCCGTACCCGGTTGCTCCAGGCAAGCCACGAAACCCCGAGAGCGACCCGGTCAATACGATATGACCGGCGTCGCGCGCCACCATCTGCGGTAGCACAGCCCCGACGCAGCGCGCCGCGCCGGTGAAGTTGATGTCGCACATCGCCTCCACCTTCTCCGCGTCCCAGTCCTGCGCTTTCAGAGGCCAGTAAACACCTGCCAGAAACACCATCCCATCGACGTCACCCACCTCTGCGGCCGCGGCCTCGACAGACGCGCGATCGGAGATATCCACCGGCACGAACGAAGCTTTACCGGGCAGCTCCGCCACAAGCTCCGCCAGCCGGTCGGAGTTGCGCGCGGAAACGATCAACTCCACACCCATGCGACTCAGATGGAAGGCTAAGGCGCGGCCAAGCCCCTCGGACGCGCCAACCAACCAGTAGCGCTTTGCAGTCAAGTCTCGCACGTCGAGGTCCTTCTAACCGTACTCAAGTTCCGAGGATTATTCCGCCGGAGTGACCGACTTAGGGCGCATGGTTGCGACAAGCTCAGCCACCTTGATCCCAAACTTGCGGAATTGGCTGCGATTGATGATGGCACCATTCTCGACAAGATACATCCAATCTGTCGTATCAAGCACGTGACCGCCTGCGCTGTCGGGCAACTTGATACGGTAGTTCAGCTGCACGCCCGATCCTTTTTGCCAACCTTCACCCGCCCCCACGAGATCCGGAGCTTCTGCGTGAATTTTCCCGTCGTTGCCGATGGAAAGGCGCCACTCGCGCGCTTGCGTCGCACCACTGTCGTACCGAAAGTTTTCAGTCATCGTTCCAACATTGCCGTCCCACTTCGCCTCGAAGTCTGCAACAAAGCGCGAAGTTACTCGGCCTGTGGGACCATAGATCACACCTTCGCAAAGGATTGGTCCGTTCAGGTGCTTGCGGATGTCAAAATCGGGGCCTTTGCCTGCGTAATCGTCCGGGCTCTGAGCAACAAAGCTCCATTTCTTCTGAACCAGGGCAAAAAAACCAAGCGCCAGCAGAAGGCCGACGAAAACCAGTAGAACGTATTCCATCATTCTTCTTCCTCAATTCGGGTCGCGGCTAACAGAGCGATCGCGACAAGTTTCAGGGCACAAGGGAATATCGCGTAAAGCACCGTAAGCAGTGCCAACGCCTCGGGCGGGTTGGTTGTGCCGGTCTCAAAACCACGCGCCTCTAGAAGGGGAAGTAGTGCAACTGCAGCAAAAGCCAGTGTGAATTTGGTCACAAGCGACCAGAGACCAAAGGCCTGGCCTGCAGATGGAGCAACCTTTGCCATTCGCCGCGCGAACATTGCGGGCAAAAGCGTCAGGTCCGCGCCCATGGCAGCCCCAGAGCCGATGCATACCAAGGCAAACAGCACGATGTCGCCGGCGCTCAGCGAAGCGGCCCCGATAAAGGTGACTATGGCGACGAGCATACCGATCAACAGGGCACGCTTCGCGCCAATGCGACGCGCCACACGGCCCCAGAGGGGAGCGGAGGCGGCGGCCGATAGAAAAAAAAGCAGCAGAAGCGGCCCTTCCATGCCCGGTGCCTGCAACCGGCTCTCAACAAAAAACAAAAACAGGGTGGATGTGATGGCAACGGGTGTGGCGTTCACCAGCGCCAGAACCAACAAACGGCGCGCTTGTCGATCACCGAGTACAACGCCAAAACCAACCTCATCCGGGGCCGCCGACGCGTCCCATTGCCCGCGCATAAGGAGCAGCGCAGCAAGGCAAAGCAGGCAGAAGCCGAGAGAGAACCCAACGAATGGCGCCCCGGTTCCTATTAAGACTGTCGGCGCGACTGCCGCAACGCAGACGCCCAGAAGCGCCCCCGTTTCGCGCCAACTGGCCAGCTTCAGATGACCTTTCTCTCCCATCCCTTCGGCAGTCGAGACGCCTTGGGCATAAAAGCTGATAGTCAGGAAACTGAACGCCGAGAAAAGCGCCGTCAGCATAAAGGCGAACCACCACATGGGCGCGATGGGCGGTGTTACGGCGAACAAGCCGAACATGGCGGCTGCCAAAACCGCCACGGCGCCCGCGACCATGGCACTTCGGTACTCGCGTGTTTTCTCAGACAGCCAGCCCAGCGCAGGGTCCTGCACGAAATCCAGCAGTCTGAGAAAAAACAGGACGGTGCCGAGCGCCGCGAGGCTGACGCCGAATTCATCGACATAAAACTTCGGCGCGTGGATGTAAATCGGCAATCCAGCGGCCGAGAGCATCGCCGCGAACACCGCAAAACCGGTCAGGCGCACTTCGCCTGCGCGGGCTGTGACGTGCGACGCCACGCTCACCGCGTCACTTCTTCGGAAGGGGGCTTGGGCCGCGCCCGATACACGGCGCCTTTGATCCAGAGCTTAAGCGCCTGCCAATGGATCAGGCCAAGCACACGGCGCGATCCGAACGGACGACGGAAAGACGCCCGCAAGATGCGCCATGAGGTCAGCGGAGCGCGGGTTCCTGTCAGCGTCGCATAGAGCCCCTCATTTCCGGTACTATAGTCGATCCAGACACCCACACGGTCGTCCCGGAAGTCAAACCGGAACGTATAGCCCCCCTCTATGGGTTGAAACGGGGACACGTGGAAGATCTTCTCAGCCTCAAGAATGTCGGAGCGGCCAATCGGACTTAGATCGTCGTTGTGGCAGAGGTAGGAATGTCGGTCACCGAACGTGTTGGTCACCTCCGCGATAACAACGCGCAGCGCCCCAGATTTGTCATGGCAAAGCCAGAACGACACCGGGTTGAACACGTGGCCTAGCATCCGAGGCTGTGCGAGGAGCAGGATTTGCCCATCGGCGACTTTCAGATCGCGGAGACTTAGTATGTCTCTTACCCAGTCCGCGCCCGCCCCTTTTCCCGGAGCTCCGCCGTGATCCTTATCGTAGAGCGCCGCAAGGTTGCGACGGTTCCGCCCGAAAAGCGCAGGCCGTTTCGGGTCCGCTTCCGGGTCGATCAACACATAGTCGATCGAGTAGCGGAACGCGTTCTCCACGCCGCCGCGGCGCCCATGGAAGGTTTGACCGTCGATATGGTCGAGCACGCTCATGCAGCAGCGATCTTTGCTGGAATGTCGCGGCTCACAATAGCGTCGGCGACGTCGAGCGCACTTGATAACCCGTCCTCATGGAAACCGTTTTTCATCCAGGCTCCACAGAACCATGTATTGCGCATACCCTGCATCGACCGGATCGCCTCACGACCCTGTTGAGCCACGAGATCATAAACCGGGTGGCTGAATTCAACGGTGTCGTAAATCAGCTCCTCCCGGATCGAACGGGTCGAGTTGAGCGTGACAAATAGCGGATCATCTTTTGGAATTGGTTGAAGCGAGTTCATCCAATAGGTCAGATCGATCTTTTCACGCGACCCGCCGGCTTCTTCGCAGTAATTCCATGATGACCAGCAGATCTTGCGCTTCGGCATAAGGGTTTCATCCGCGTGCAGCACCACCTCGTTTGGCTGGTATTTAATCGAACCAAGGGCCACGCGTTCGGCCTCGGAACTGTCGGCGAGCAGAGAAAGCGTGGTGTCCGTGTGGGTCGCAAATACAACATCGTCGAACGGCTCCCACTCTCCGCCCTCGGCGCGCACAAGAACCCCGTTCGCTGCCCTTTGGACACCCTGCACGGGGGCCGCGCTGCGCAGCTCCACGCCGGTGGCGTCAAGATGGGCAGTCAGCCGTTTGACGTACTCGATGGAGCCGCCATCAACCGTGTACCACTGGTGCTGACCAGAAGACGACATAAGCGCATGATTTTTGAAGAACTGCACAAGCGCTTGGGCCGGAAAATCCAAGATTTTTTGTGTGGGCGTTGACCAGATAGCGCCAGAGAACGGCAGGATATAGAAGTCCCGGAACCACTCTCCGGTGCCCAGACGGTCTAACAACTGTCCAATTGTGAGGTTTGCGTCATCCGCAGCCTCAAGCGCATATTTGTTGAATTTGAGAATGTCCCGAACCATGCCAAGATACGCCGGGCGCACCGCGTTGCGTTTCTGCGCGAAAAGGGTGCGCAGAGTGCGCAAACCATACTCAAGCCGCCCCCCATCAATTGAAGCCGCGAAGCTCATGTCCGACTTCGTGACAGGTACATTTAGCTCGTCGAAGAGACGCGTCAGATGTGGGTAATTAACATAGTTGAAAACGATAAAGCCGGTATCGACCGGCTGATCGCCGAATTTTCCTGCCAGCACGGTCCTGGCGTGACCGCCCATACGCCCTTCGCGTTCGAACAGGACAACATTGTGCCCCTTTGACAGGAAATACGCGGCCCCCATGCCAGATATTCCGCCTCCGATCACCGCGATCCGTCGCGGTGCGCCTCTCATCGTCTCAAATGGCATGAAGTTCCGTTCCCTGAGTGTCTGCTTCGATTGACATACGTACTGACAACTAAAATGGATCAGTAACAGTGCCTTTTTTCTGGGATATTTCCCGTTTTTCGTCTCAGGCACATAGATTTGACGTGCAAGCCGTCCAGTGAACAGCGTATGATTAAGTCGCCCCTATTGCCCGACGGAGACCAGAATACGGTGTCTATCGCCACAAAACCGCGTGCCGACCAATCGCTTGATCAGGATTGGGCAGCCTTGATGATCGCCATCCGCGACCGTCAGGACACGCAGGCTTTTGCGGCGCTCTTTGCGCACTTTGCGCCACGCGTTAAGGCGTTTTTGCTGAAGTCCGGGGCAAATGAGACGCTTGCAGAAGACTGCGCGCAGGACGTTATGACAACAGTTTGGCGAAAATCGCATCTGTTTGATCCTGCGCGAGCGACCGTAGCTACCTGGATTTTTACGATCGCACGGAATCGCAAAATCGATCTCTTGCGCAAGGAGCGCCGCCCGGAACCAGAGGAGCTTCCATGGGGTCCGGAACCCGAACCGGACGCGTCAGACGTTATCGCTCTGGAGCAGGACAGCAAAAAACTACAGTCCGCACTGATCCAGTTGCCCGAGAAGCAACGTATACTCATTGAACGGTGTTATTTCGGGGACTTGTCCCACAGCGAAATCGCCTCTGAGACCGGATTGCCTCTTGGCACAATAAAGTCGCGCATTAGGTTAGCCCTAGAAAGGCTGCGACGAGAAATGGACGCGGATAAAGAGTAATATGGCGCAGATTAAGCATCATCTTACGGACGAGCTGATCATGGCGTACTCGGCTGGCTTGCTTCCCGAGGCGTTCAGCCTTGTTGTCGCAACGCATGTGTCGATGTGCGATGCATGTCGTGCTGCTCTGGAGGCGCATGACGCTGTAGGCGGAGCTGTACTCGAAGACGCTGGCGAGGTTGCTCTAGCGCCCGAAGCGCTCGCAAATTGTCTTGCGGCGATTGAGCAACTGCCACCGAAGGGTCCGATCGCGTTCGATCGTTCCGAACTACCGTTGAAAAACGATCCTGTGCTTCCCGAGCCGCTATTGGATTATGTTGACGGTGGGATCGAGGCCGTGAACTGGCGTCCTGTCGGCCTCGGCGTGAAGCAAGCCATCTTGCCGACCTCTAAAGAGGCGTCTGTTCGCTTGCTTTATATCCCTGCCGGGGCAGAGGTTCCGGATCACGGGCATCACGGCACGGAGCTTACGCTTGTTCTACAGGGTGCCTTCCGGGATGAGTTTGATCGGTTCGGCCCCGGCGACGTCGAAATCGCCGATCCGAATGTTGAACATACGCCGGTCGCTGAGGAAGGTGAGCCTTGTATCTGTTTGGCGGCCACCGATGCACCGCTGAAATTCCGCAAGTTCCTTCCGAAGATTGCGCAGCCCTTCCTGCGCATCTAGTCGACCTCGCAAGATCGACTTAGGAAAACGCGCCTGACTCCGGCGCGTTTTTTATTGCTGGCTCCTCTGCGGAAGCAAGCGCCGGGTAGCTTCAGAGACAAGCTCTTCCACGGATTGTTGCGTCTTGGCGAAATCAGCTTTGCCGTCAATCCAAAGGAATGACGTTCCATGAACAAAGGTCCAAAGCGGAAAAGACTCACGAAGGACTTCTTCATCAACCTCGTTCTTGCCGAGATAGGACGCCACTTGCAGCAGAAGTGAGTTGTAACAATCGTGGCCAGCTTCTTCGATCTCAGACCGGCCATAATTCTCCGAAAACATAAGCCTGAACATGGCTGGATTGGTTTCGGCGAAATGCACGTACTCAATCCCGCCTGCAGCGATAGCTTCGATAGTGCCAAAGGGGTGCGCCGCGCCAGCTTCAATAAGACGCGCAGTCATTTCCTTCATACACTCGACGATGAGCGCAGCGATCATGTCTGTTTTGTCAGAGAAATGCCGATAGGGCGCCGCAGTGGACACACCAGCTCGACGGCAGGCTTCAGAAACGGAAAACCCATCCGGTCCTTTTTCTTCAACCAATTGGCGCGTCGCGTTCAGCAGCTGCTGACGTAAATCACCATGATGATACGCGTTCTTCGCGCGAACCTTTGTTGTATCTGCCATCACCCGGTGCCTCATTTTGTGGCATGTTCGTACATTCACACACGTTTGTGAATGTACGCAAAATTAAATGTTAGACTTTCTAACACATGCAAGCTAATTACACTTGATGTAAGCAACTCTAACTTTATGTGCAAGCGCGTTGAGCGAACCGACGCCATAGGAACATTGAACATGTCTTTTAAAAGCTCCTCCCCAAGCGGTCTGTTTCAGCGCTTTGTGCGCAGAGGAATAGTGTTGTCCGGCACTGGCCTTGCCATTGCGCTTGCGCTCGGTCTTGTAAGTTTCGGCGCTGACATCATCGCAGCGCGTGCCGCTGATACCAACGAAGTTGTACCGCGCCCAGCGACGCCGGTCGTCGTAGCGCCCCTCGATATTCAAAAGCAGTATGACGTGACAGCACGGTTCACGGGCCCCATCGAACCTGCCCGTAGCACAGACCTCGCTTTCGAACCGGGTGGCTCGCTCGCACAAATTCTCGTGGATGAGGGTGACGTGGTGCAAGGTGGACAAGTCCTTGCGCGCCTCGATACCCGCTCGCTGGAAGCAGACCGTGCCGCACAAGAGGCCGCAATCGAAGCGTCCACTGCCCGACGCGATCTTGCGCAGTTGACCGCAGACCGGCAGTCCGAACTCGCATCACGCGAATTCACCTCATCGCAGCGCCGCGACGAAGCAAAATTCAATCTCGCTGTTGCCGAAGCAGAGATTGCGCAAAGCAAGGCTGCCCTCTCCGCAATTGAAGTCGCGCTTGCGAAATCCGAAATCTTGGCGCCCTACAGCGGCGTCATTCGGTCACGCGTGGTCGACGAAGGCGCACGCCTTGCACCAAATCAGACGCTGCTGACGCTGCAAAGCGCGCAAGTTCAGACGCGTGTTGGCGTGCCAGAGGACCTGGCCGGCGAAATCGCCGTTGGTGACATGGTTGAGGTGAAACTGCCGACCGGGCAGGTCACCGGAATAGTCGAACGGCTTCGGCCAGATCTGGACCCTGCAACCCGCACCCGCGGCGTGTTGATCTCTCTCCCGGAAGACCTTTCGCCGGTAACCGGAACACTCGCCGAAATTACGCTGAGTAGAACGGTTCCCGTTGCCGGCGCCTGGGTCCCCATCAGCGCCCTGAGCGAAGGGGTTGACGGGCTCTGGACGGTTTTCGTGGTGCCTGGCGGATCCGAAACGCTGGAGCGGATCGCCGTCACGTTGGAGCATATCGCACAGGACCGAGCGTATATCGCAGGTGCTTTCCCCGAAGGCGCGCAAGTCGTGACCGGGGGAACCCATCGCCTGAGCGCCGGTCAGACCACAACACTTGTGGCCGGGGGATAATCCCATGCGCGCACTCACTTTCCAGAACCCGCGACTTGTAATCTTGATCCTGCTGGTCATCATCTCGGCCGGCGCATCTGCCTTCCTTTCACTTGGTCGGCAAGAAGACCCGACCATCACAAATCTCAACGCGACCATCACAACGCTCTATCCCGGTGCAGAACCGTCGCGTGTTGAGGCATTAGTCACCCAACCGCTTGAAGAAGAAATGCGGGAACGCCCGGAAGTCGATGTGATCTCGTCGACCTCTTCTACCGGCGTGTCGGTGATTAGTCTTGAGTTGAACGAAACAACAGACCCCGCGCTGATCGAGCAGATCTGGTCGGAAGCACGTGACGGCGTCACAGATGTAGCACGCTCCTTCCCCGACGGTGTGCTACCGCCCGAGTTCGACAGTGATGGGATCGCCGCCGTCGGCGCGATCTTCGCGATGAGCCCTGTGGAAGAAGCTGTCCCGCACGCGGTGCTTGCTCGGTATGCCGAGCAATTGGCAGAAGTGCTGCGCAATGTCCCCGGCACGGCAAGCGTCGAAACCTTTGGAACGCCGCAAGAAGAGATTCGCGTGCAGCTTGATCCTGCAAAAACAGCTGCCTTGGGACTCACCCCGAGCGTTGTCGGGAACGCCATCCGGTCAGCCGATGCGAAAGTGCAATCCGGGCGCCTCCTGAGTGGGCAGGCCGATTTCCTGCTGGACGTAAGCGGCGATATCGAAGAACTGGAACGCATCCGCGACATTGTTCTGGTCCGCGGCGCTGACGACCAGATCGCGCGGCTAGCCGATATTGCTGATATCCAGCGTGCCCCGCGCGATCCCGCTCCCAGTCTTGCGCTTATCGACGGCAAAGCGGCCGTTTTGCTGGGTGTGGAAGCCGGTGACGGGCTGCAGGTAGACGTCTGGATGGGCTGGGTCAAAGACACTGTCGCCGAGTTCACACCTAGCCTGCCTTCAGGACTGCAGGTCGAGCAGATTTTCGATCAATCCGTGTATACCCAGGACCGCTTGCGAGAAGTGGCCACCAATATGGCGATCGGCGTCGGGCTGGTGATTGCGGTCCTGCTGGTTACACTTGGCGCTCGCGCGGCCCTGATCGTGGGAACTGTGTTGCCTCTCGTCAGCCTCGCGACGCTGGCCTCCATGAACTTTATTGGCCTTCCACTCCACCAAATGAGCGTGACGGGCCTTATTGTGGCGCTTGGCCTGCTTGTGGACGCAGCGATCGTTATGAGCGATGAAATTCGCCAACGTCTCGCAGCGGGCGCGTCGCGCCTGCATGCGGTCGACACCGCCGTTAGACGCCTTGCAGTGCCGCTTCTGGCTTCGACTGTTACCACCGCGCTCAGTTTTGTGCCGATGATCTTGTTGCCCGGCCCGGCGGGCGATTTCGTGGGCTCCATCGCAATCGCGGTGGTATTGATGCTGGCATGGTCACTGGTCATAGCACTGACCGTGACGCCCGCACTTGCCGGTTGGTTTCTGCCAGAGGGCGGACGCGGCGCGGGCATAGGATCGGGCGCGCTTGGGCGCGGGTTCCGGGCGACCCTCCGCTGGTCTGCCGCCAACCCGGTTCGGTCGATCGCGCTGGCGCTGGTACTGCCGGTACTGGGATTTGTGAGCTTTCCCACACTGGTCCCCCAGTTCTTCCCCGCAGTGGATCGCAATCAGTTCCATATCGAGGTCGAAATGGCCCGCGGCACAGCAATTTCTGAGACACAGCGGCTTGTCCAACAGATGGATGACGAGCTGCGCGCCATCGATGGCATAACGCGCGTGGCATGGACGTTGGGGGAAAGCGCGCCCGCGTTTTACTATAATCTGGTCGGCTCGCGCAGTTCAGAGCCTTCTTTTGCGCAGGCTTTGGTAACGACCACGGCACCAGAGGTCACAGCCCGTATTCTGGCGCCCCTGCAGACCCAGTTGACCACGGCCCACCCGGAAGCCCGCATCCTGGTACGTGGTCTGATTCAAGGCCCTCCCGTGGACGCCCCAATCGAGCTACGGGTTGTCGGGCCCGACCTGCGCACCCTGCGCGAAGAAGGCGAACGCCTGCGTGCAGTGCTGCAGACCGTACCTGAGATCACAACTGTCCGCGCCAATTTGGAGGGCGGTGCCCCGAAGCTTGAGATCAATATCGACGAGGCCGCCGCACGCCTTGCCGGTTTAAGCCTGACCGACATCGCAAGTCAGCTGCAGACAGGTCTTGATGGGGCCACGGGCGCGACCCTGATCGAAGCGTCTGAACAACTTCCGATCCGCGTGAAACTTGGCGGCGATGTCCGAGGAGATGCAGAGCGGATTTCCCAGATGCTCATCGTGCCCCCGGCAGGCTCGGGAAACGGGGCCAGTCAAACGCTCCCTGCGCTTCCCTTATCGGCGCTGGCGGAGATCACGCTTGTGCCTTCGGACAGCCCAATTGCACGTCGCGACGGGTCGCGTGTGAACACGATCCAAGCCTTCATCACAGCCGGTACACTTCCCGAGTCGGCTTTGATCTCGGCGCAGGACGCGATTGCAGCCGCCGGCTTCACGCTACCGGATGGCTATGCGCTTGAGGTCGGCGGAGACGCCGATGCGCGCAATGACACAATCACCAATCTGCTTGCGCCGATTGGATTGATCGTCACGTTGTCACTGGCCACAGTTGTGCTTGCATTCGGCTCGTTCCGCCTCGCTGGTGTCACTTTCACGGTCGCCATTCTGTCAGCAGGGCTCAGCATGCTCGCGCTTGCTGTATTCCAGTACCCGTTCGGCATCACGGCGGTGATCGGCGTGATTGGCTCCATCGGCGTATCAATTAACGCAGCCATCATCATACTGACTGCGCTGCAACAGTCTCCTGCAGCCGCGAGCGGCGACACGGATGCCATGGCAGACGTGGTTATGAAAGGCTCACGCCACATCATCTCGACCACTCTGACCACCTTCGGAGGCTTCCTGCCGCTGATACTCGGAGGTGGCGGTTTCTGGCCCCCATTTGCGATGGCAATTGCGGGAGGCGTGTTGTTGTCCGCCGTCGTGAGCTTCTATTTCACACCGGCCATGTACGCGGTTGTCCGTCCTAGTGTGAAAGTAAAGGCGGCACCAGAACAGGTGGCAACAGGTGCACCAATTCTGAAAATCGCGGCGGAGTGATCAGACCTTCAGCACGATCTTTCCGATATGCGCGGAGCTTTCCATCCGCACATGGGCGGCGGTCGCGTCTTCCAGAGTGAACTCGCTGTCCATCACGACCTTGATCTTGCCCGCGTCGATCAACGGCCAGACGTTCTGGCGAAGGTCGTCTGCGATGTGAGCTTTGGCGAGGTCCGACTGCGGGCGCAGGGTGGAGCCGGTGATGGTCAGGCGCCGCATCATCAATTGCGCGAAATTCAGCGCCACCTTGGGCCCTTGCAGGAACGCGATCTGCACAAGCCGCCCGTCATCCGCGAGCGTTTTGACATTGCGCGGCAGGTAATCTCCGCCGACCATATCCAGGATCAGATTGGCCCCGCCTTCGCCGCGGAGAATCTCGACAAAATCCTCCTCCCGGTAGTTGATCGCCCGTTCCGCGCCAAGGTTTTCGCAAGCGGCGCATTTCGCGGCGTTGCCTGCGGTGGCGAAAACCCGTGCCCCCAAAGCCGCTGCCAGCTGAATTGCGACCGTACCAATCCCGGAGGACCCGCCGTGGACCAAGAACCGCTCCCCACCAGTAAGACCACCCCGCGTCACGACATTTGACCAGACGGTGAAATGGTTTTCGGGCAAGCAGGCGGCTTGGTCCAGCGGCATACCAGATGGTACGCTGAGGGAATGATCGGCATGGCAGACCACGTATTCCGCGTAGCCTCCGCCCGGTGTCAGAGCACAGACCTGATCCCCGATGGCCCAGCGCGAGACGTTGGCTCCAAGCCCCACAACCTCACCCGCGACCTCCAGTCCCGGCAGGTCACTTGCAACCGGAGGCGGAGCGTAATTCCCGGCCCGCTGCAGCGCATCCGGGCGGTTTACGCCCGCATAAGCGACCTTAATCAGGATCTGGTCGGCATCAGGCTGCGGGACGGGACGGGAGCACGGGCGCAGAACATCGGGACCGCCGGGTTCAGAAATCTCGACAGCGCGCATGGTCTCGGGCAAAGGCATATGGTCTTCCTATTTCGGCGTATAGGACCCGGGCAGGTCTCCACGCGACATTTGCGAGGGTGCCTTCATTCGGCTCAGCACCCAATTGGGGCCAGCAAACAGGCCCCGCAGCAGCGGGTTCTTGTTCACCGACGCCTTGAGTTCCTCGATTTTCATCACGTCGTCAATGCGGCGGTCTAGAAAAGCCCAGGTCGCGCTATGCCCGTCTGAGTTGTCCCCCAACCAATAGAGCACGGTCGAGGAATAGACGCCCGAGAGTGTCGCGCGCTTCGTATACCAGTTCCCGTCGGTCGAGGTGTCGCCCAAAGTGCTCCAGATCAGATCCGCCGTGCCCCACACCAGCCTCGCACCCTCGGGCGCGTACATCGGCAAGGCAAACAGTGTGGCGCCCCGGCGCACGGCCTCCTTGTCTTCCACCGCTTCGAGCCTGAACCGCACAGCCGCCGCAACCCGGTCGCGAAAGCGCATGGCGCCCATATCCTCGGACCGGATGCGTTCGACCATCGCTGCATCCCCGCGCTTGTGGAAGGCAATGGCAAGATCAATCGCGCCGCGCGGGAAGATCGAGCGCGCCACAGATCGGTCCACGCCTGCATCGGCGCACGCGGCGGAAAAGGCCGTCTCGGACCAGCCGTCGAACGCGACATGAATCAGGGCCGCGTCGAGGATTACGTCTTTCGGGTCGGGTGCGGTCTGTTGCGTCTCGGTCATCCGGGTGCCTCCGTGGCGGGGTAAGTCTTTGTGCGACTGGACAAGGTAGAGGGCCACTGCTATACGGCCACCTCCTGCTTTTCAGCAACTTTAACTTAGGAAGGTGGTGACAACCACATGCAGGTCAGCGTTCGCGACAACAATGTCGATCAGGCACTGCGCGCTTTGAAAAAGAAGCTGCAGCGCGAGGGTGTGTTTCGGGAAATGAAGCTCAAGCAGCATTACGAGAAACCGTCCGAGAAGAAGGCACGCGAGAAGGCAGAAGCCATTCGCCGTGCGCGCAAGCTCGCCCGTAAAAAGGCGCAGCGCGAAGGTCTTCTCTGAGGACACCCAACGCTGAAGGGTAGCCGTGTGCCGCCCTTTTGAAGACGACCCCCGTGGCCTCGCCCGGGGGTTTGTCTTTTTCTGGGTCGGTTAAAACCGCGTTTCAGACTGGCAGCGCGGTGGTCTTGAACACTGTTTTCAACGCAAAAGACGACTGGATCTGCGCGACGCCAGGCAGCTTGGCCAGATGCCGGCGATGGATCGCGGCGAAGTCCTCGGTATCGGCGGCCACGACCTTCAGCAGGTAGTCCGCCGATCCAGCCATAAGATGGCATTCCAGAACATCGGGAATACGCGCGACCGCAGCCTCGAATTCCGCCAGCACCTCATCCGCTTGTCCGCTTAATGTGATTTCGACAAATGCGGTGGTTTTCCGATTAACAGAACGCGGATCGACAAGAGCTACGTAGTCCCGGATCACGCCCGCCTCCTCCATCCTTGCGACACGTCGGTGGCAGGCCGAGGGCGAGAGATGCACGCGGTCTGACAATTCCGCATTCGACAAGCGCCCCTCGCGCTGTAACGCGGCCAGCAGGCGCAAGTCTGTCTCGTCAAGATTCGGCTGCACTCAAAATTCTCCCAATAAAGTACTGGTATACGCAAAAATCTTGCGCTGAATGATCGTAGCGCGCGCGAAGTTTCAAAGCAATTCTGCGCAGGTCTGTCATGCTGGATATATCCAGATACCCATCTTCAGCAGGGAGGTTCACATGCTGATTGGCTGCCCCACAGAGATCAAACCCCAGGAATTTCGCGTCGGCCTGACGCCGAACGCCGCTGCAGAAGCCATTGCCCACGGCCATAGCGTCATTGTGCAGAAGGGTGCAGGCATAGGCTCCGGTTTTGAGGATGCGGCTTACACTGCTGCCGGAGCGGAGATTGTGGACAATGCAGAAGAGATCTTCGCGCGCGCCGACATGATCGTGAAGGTGAAAGAACCTCAGGCCATCGAGCGGGCGATGCTGCGCGAAGGGCAACTTTTGTTCACTTACCTGCACCTCGCGCCCGATCCGGAGCAGACCCGCGATCTGTTGGCCTCCGGCGTCACGGCGATTGCCTACGAAACCGTCACCGCACCGGACGGCTCGCTGCCACTTCTCGCGCCGATGTCCGAGGTTGCCGGTCGTCTTGCCCCGCAAATGGGCGCGTGGACGTTGCAAAAAGCCAACGGCGGACGTGGCGTTTTGATGGGCGGCGTTCCTGGCGTGGGCCCTGCGGAAGTTACCGTCATCGGAGGTGGCGTTGTTGGTACTCATGCAGCCCGCATCGCCGCCGGGATGGGGGCGCGGGTGACGGTACTCGACCGCTCGCTGCCGCGCATTCGGCATCTTGATGAGGTGTTCGGCGGCGTGTTTTCGACCCGCTATGCAAGCCGAGCTGCCACAGCTGAAGAAGTGGCCCGCGCCGATATGGTGGTCGGTGCCGTGCTGGTCCCCGGCGCAGCCGCACCAAAGCTGGTCAGCCGTGCGCAGCTTTCCGACATGAAAACCGGCGCCGCCATCGTGGATGTCGCAATCGATCAGGGCGGATGCTTTGAAACCTCGCGCGCAACCACCCATCAGGACCCGATCTATGAGGTCGACGGGATTATGCATTACTGCGTGGCGAACATGCCGGGGGCTGTGGCCCGCACGGCGACGCTGGCATTGTCGAATGCCACCCTGCCCTACATGCTGACGCTTGCGGACAAGGGCTGGCGCGACGCCGTGGCGGACGACCCGCATCTGCGGGCGGGCCTGAACGTGCATGCAGGCAAGCTGACCTATCGCGCCGTGGGCGAGGCGCTTGGCCTCCCGGTAACGGACAACGACCTGTTGGCTGCATGAGCCTGAAAAGCGGGGCCGGTGTATCGCCGGCCCCGATCACCTAGACGACCAGTTCGTAATGCGTAATCTGGCGCGCTTTTACCAAGGCGGCCTCGTCCGGATGAATATGGGGTGACTCATAGTCTTCACCGACAAACGCCTTCAGCGCGTCCAGATCGCGCCAGATCATCACGAAGCAGAACGCATCCGGTGTGCTCGGCCAGGGCGCACCCGGAAATACATCTATGATGCCGTCTGTCCCGCGCATCAGCGGTATGGCCGTTTCGTGAAAGAACCGGGCGAACTCCTTGCGTTTGCCCGGCTGCACCTCGACCTGAAAAACACGGAGTATCATTGGGGCCTCCTCCTCTTCAGAGCCCCCAGACTACCACATCGCAGGTGTTGCCGGACTAGCCCGCCTTCTGGATCTCCACCGAATGTGGGTAGGGGATAGAGATGCTTTCGGCATCGAAGGCTTCCTTGACCTTTTGTGTCAGCGAGAACTTCAACTCCCAGTAGTCCTCCGCCTTGCACCAGATACGAGCCGTCAGATCCACGGAACTTTCTCCGAGGTTTGTAACCCGGACCCAAGGCTCGGGATCGCTCAGCGTGCGCGCGTCTTCCGCGGCAATACGCAGGATGATCGCCTTGGCTTTCTCGGCATCGTCGCCGTAGTCGATGCCGTAGACAAGATCGACACGCCGGGTGTCATGGGCTGAGAAGTTGGTGATGATCGACCCCCAGGCCTGCCCGTTGGGCACGATGATCTGCACGTTGTCCGGGGTCACCAATTCGGTCACGAACAGATTAAGGTCCTGCACGGTGCCTGAGGTTCCACCGACATCGACAAAATCGCCCAACTTATAGGGACGGAAGATGATGAGCATGAAACCAGCGGCAAGATCGGCTAGCGTACCCTGCAGCGCCAGACCAATCGCGAGAGTGGCAGCGCCGAAGACAGCCACGAGGCTTGTCGCTTCGATCCCGAAGATCCCCAAAACAGCCACCAGCACCATGAGCAGGATGACCCACTTCACCATACTCGCAGCGAAATTACCGATTGTCTTGTCGATATGGGGTGCCCGGTTGATGCGGTTTCGGGCAATCGCACCCACACGTCCGGCAACTATCCAGCCGATGATAAGAACGACCAGCGCTTTCACAGCATTCCACAGAAGCGGTAAATAAGGTCCGGCCATTTGGCTCAGATCGTTTGAAATCGTTTCCATGGGGGACTCCTCAAATTGCCTCGCCTCGACCCTACAGAATTTGCTTTGAACGAAAAGCCCGTCTGATCGTTTGCCGGACCCTGCGCAGTGACTGTGCGTAAATCGGCCTGTTTAAGCCGGCGCGGGCGGCTATTTTATCGGCAAATAATAGGAGATTCCGCATGCTCGACATGTCCGACCATCCCATCACGGCCCGCTGGCCTGCGAAAGACCCGAGCGTCTTGCAGCTCTATTCCTTTCCGACACCCAATGGCGTGAAGGTTTCCATTGCGCTGGAAGAGATGGGGCTGCCCTATGAAGTTCACCGCGTGACCCTTTCTGACGCAGATGTCAAAAGCCCTGAGTTCCTGTCGCTGAATCCAAATAACAAAATTCCGGCCATCATTGATCCGGACGGCCCGGATGGCGCGCCACTGACGCTGTTTGAAAGCGGGGCCATTCTGCTCTACCTGGCCGAGAAAACCGGCAAGCTGATCGGTCAGACCGCCTCTGACAAGGCCCAAATCACCCAGTGGCTGATGTTCCAGATGGGCGGTCTAGGACCTATGTTTGGACAGGTGGGCTTCTTCGTGAAATTCGCTGGCTCCCAGATCGAGGATCCACGTCCGCGCGAGCGCTACATCAACGAAGCAAAACGTCTGCTAAACGTGGTCGAGGGCCAGCTGGAAGGTCAGGACTGGATCGCAGGCAACTATTCCATCGCCGATATTGCCATTGCACCTTGGCTGCGCGCACTGGACTTCTATGGCGCGCGCGAGCTTGTTGGCTGGAGCGACCACCCAAACACGGTTGCTTATCTGGAGAGATTCCTTGCGCGACCAGCGGTGCAAAAGGGTCTCGTTACACCGCCACGCGAAGGATGAAACTTGCTCTGATAGGCTTCGGCGCCATCGGGCAGGCGGTGGCACGGGCGCTGCCAGAGGCGCAGATTGGCGTGCTTACGCGCACACAACGCCCCTTACCACAGAATGCGAAGGCCCTGGCATCGGTTGAGACCTTACGGGCCTTTAACCCGGATCTGGTCGTAGAAGCTGCAGGGCAGGAGGCGGCCCGCGAGATGGTTCCCGGCTTGCTGACGGTTGGACACTCGGTCCTGTTGGCCTCCGTCGGCGCGCTGGCCGATCCCGAAACCGAAACAAGGATGCGCGCTGCGCCAACGGGTGGCGCACAATTGCTGATCCCTGCAGGTGCTATCGGCGGTATCGATCTGGTGGCAGCTCTTGAGAAATCCACCATCGAAGACGTTACCTATACCGGTACGAAACCCCCAGCAGCCTGGTCCAACAGCCCGGCGGCGAAGGGGCGCGACCTGTCTGCGCTCAGCGAACCTGAGGTGCTTTTTGAAGGGACCGCGCGCGAGGCAGCGCTGAGGTTTCCCAAAAACGCGAATGTGGCAGCAACCCTGGCCCTTGGGGGAGCGGGATTTGACCGAACCCGCGCGCGTCTGATTGCAGACCCGGACGCGCGTGGGAATAGTCATGCGTATTCAGTTCAGGCGCGCGGCGCAGCGGTCAGGTTCGAAGTGACCGCTCTGCCCGATCCGGACAACCCCGGTACATCGGCCACGACCGCGTTAAGCCTTGTCCGCGCGATAAAAAATCGTACGGACAGCTTTGTTATCTGATCACTCAGCCGCCGCCGCGGTTCCAGCCGGTAGCGCGCCTGTGAGCACGTAACGCAGAACCTCGACGACCTGGACAGGCTGCTCGGCCACTGCAAGCGCTGCCGCGTGGACTTCTTTCAGTGCATGCTGATGCTCAGGCGGGTTGAGAACAATAATCGACTTCCCCAAGGCGGCGGCGTAACCCGCATCAAAGGCCGCGTTCCACTGCTTATATTTCTCGCCAAACCGCACGACGACGACATCGGCATCCGCGATACCCTTTCTGGTGCGGATCGCATTCACCATCGCACCTTTATGGTCGTGCCAATACTTGTTCGGCTCGGCCCCGAGAATCGCCACGCCGCAATCGTCGGACGCCGCGTGGTCAGTTACCGGAGACGAAAAAGCCACGTCCAGCCCCTTTGCTCCTTCGATAATCTGTTCCCGCCAATCGGTGTGGATCTCACCTGACAAATAGACTTGCAAAGCCATACACCCTCTCCCTCGCTGGCAACGGGGCACGCTGCCCCCACTTCTAATTCGCAAATATCCCCGTCAGGGGCAAAAGCAACCAAACCACCCGACGCGTAGCCACGACAGCATGGGCGATCTCAGCCGCGCAATACCCCGCCGGTGGCCTTTTCAACCTTGGCAACTATCTTCGCGGCCACCGCCTCGATCTCCTGTTCGGTCAGGGTCTTGTCTGTCGGTTGCATCCGTACAGTGATCGCAAGCGACTTCTTCCCCTCCCCCAGCGCGCCGCCGATGAACTCGTCAAACACCCGCACTTCGGTAATCAGGCCTTTGTCCGCACCAGCGGCAGCGTTTGTGAGCGCCAACGCCTCCACATTCGCGTCCACGACGAAAGCAAAATCGCGCTCCACCGGCTGCAGATCGCGCAAGGTGAGTGCAGGCCGCGTTGCGGAGGACTTGCGCGGCGCCGGAATCTCCTCGGGCCAGAGCGTGAAGGCCATCACAGGGCCTTTGAGGTCCATGGCCGAGACGACCTTTGGATGCAACTCCCCGAAAACACCCAGAACCTTCTTCGGGCCAAGGCAAATCTGGCCGTGCCGCCCGGGATGCCACCATCCCTGACCGCCGCGAAGGATCTGGACTTTCGACGGTGCTCCGATCGCGCTCAGGATCGCTTCGGCATCCGCCTTCACATCAAAAACGTCGACTTGGCGCGATGCTCCGTGGACGTCTTTCGGCTCAGTCCTTCCGACCAGCAAGCCGGCGACCTCTGTCACCTGCTCTTCTGGGCCGCCGCCATGGAATGCCGGGCCAACTTCGAAAAGCGAGAGATCGAGAAAACCACGCGCCTGATTGCGCGCCGCTGCGCGCATCAACCCAGGCAGAAGCGCAGGACGCATATGGCTCATTTCGGAACTGATTGGATTTTCGAGCGCGGTTGCATCCGAGCCCCCGCCGAACAGTATCGCCGCCTCCTGGTCGATGAAGGAATAGGAGACGCATTCGTTATATCCGAGCGCAGCTGCCGTCCGGCGCGCCATGGCCTGACGCCGCTGTCGCAGCGTCTGTACAGGCTTAGGAACCCCCGCCGATGGCCGCGGCAACGGCTTACCTTGCAGCTTGGTCAAAGACGCAACACGTGCCACCTCTTCGACCAGATCGGCCTCGCCCAGAACGTCGGGTCGCCAGCTCGGGACATGCGCCATATCACCTTCTAGCGTGAAGCCCAGTGCCTCCAGTGTTGCGCGCTGATCTTCTGCGGGGATCGTCATACCTACAAGGCTCTGCACACGGTCGGAATCCAGCTTGTAAGCCCGCGATACATCCGGAATCGCCCCGGCCACGACGACGTCGGACGGCTCACCTCCCGCATGGTCAAGGATCATCCGCGTAGCATGTTCCAACCCGACCGGGGTCCAGTTCGGATCAATGCCACGTTCAAAGCGATAGCGGGCGTCCGAATTGATCCGAAGCCCACGCCCCGTATAGGCGGTGCGTACCGGATCAAAATACGCCGCTTCGACGAAGACATTAGTGGTTTCTTCGGTTACGCCGGTCGCGAGCCCGCCCATGACACCCGCGATACTCTCGGGGCCATTGTCGTCACCGATGATGACCATTCCTTCACCGAAAGAATACTCTTTCTCGTCGAGACCTACGAGCGTTTCACCACCTTTTGCGCGGTAAAGGCGCAATGCGTTGCCCGCAATCTTGTCAGCATCGAAAACGTGCAGCGGTCGATTGCGATCATAGGTGAAGTAGTTGGTTACATCCACGAGGAACGAGATCGGACGCAGACCGATGGCGCGCAGCAAACCCTGCAGCCATTGCGGGCTAGGCCCGTTGCGTACGCCGCGGATGACACGCCCATAGAACACCGGCGCAACATCGAGTGTATCGTTTTCGATCGTTACCGAAACCGGGCACGGGAATGTGCCGGGCACTGGATCGCAATCCCGTGGGACCATCTTTCCCAGGCCCCGCGCAGCGAGATCGCGCGCTATACCGCGCACGCCCAGCGCATCGGGACGATTGGGGGTAATCGCGATCTCGATTACCGGATCTACCTTAGAAGGGTCATGCTGAGCGAGCCACTCTGGGAAGGTTTGGCCCAGCTCGCCCTCGGGCAGTTCGATGATGCCGGTATGCTCATCAGACAGTTCGAGCTCGCGTTCGGAAGCCATCATGCCATGACTTTCGATGCCGCGGATCTTGCCCACCCCGATGGTTGTGTCGATGCCTGGCACATAGACCCCGGGCCGTGCGACAACCACGGTGATCCCTGCGCGTGCATTTGGTGCACCGCAGATGATCTGAGAAGCTCCCTCGCCGTAATCTACCTGGCAGACTTTAAGCCGGTCGGCTTCAGGATGCTTCTCGGCACTCAGGACTTTCCCGATAACGAAATCCTTGAGCTTTTCGGCAGGGTTCTCCACGCCTTCGACCTCGAGGCCAAGATCGGTCAACGCGTATTGAATCTCGTCCAAAGAAGCATTGGTTTCGAGATGCGCCTTTAACCAGGACAGGGTGAATTTCATCAGGTTGAATCCATTGAAAGCGATGTCCAGCGCGTCTTAGCGGAAGGTGCGCCGTGGTTAAAGGGGGAGGCAGAAAAGGCCGGAATGGGACTTGATGGGCGTGCTTTGACCTCTTTTGCCTCCAATTTTAGCCGAATTGATCGGCTACGGTCGTTGGTGAATAAATCCGTCCGTCGCTTTTTGAGGATCATGGCCCATTCGCGTGTCATCATAATGCCAGCACTGCTTTCGGGTGCGATGCTGATCGCTGTGATCGGGTCCGGTTATGTGATGAAAGCTGGTCCGTCACTTGAGGATTCGATCCTGAACGCAGATGCCTTAAGCGTACGCAGCGGAGAACGTACCTCTGTGGTTCGCATTGACCTGATTGGCGAGAAAGCGAGCCGCTGTAAATCGAACTCTGGATTTGGTTCGATGCGTAAGATCTCGTGTGCGAAGACGGGTGCCTCTATGCACAAGCGCGGAAATATCATTTTCGCGCGTCCGCCTAAATAATATCCTGAAAGTACAAAGTATTGCTCGGAGAGGCCACTTTTCTCCCCAGTTTTTGCCTCATTTTTGCCCAAGTCTCCAATCAGGAAACAGATTGTTAATTATTGGTTAACAATAGGGCGAATGGCCCTCTCTTGCTGGAGCTGTGATATGAAGCTTTCCCGATTTGCACAACAGCGCGACGGCAGTGTGCTCGCGGAAATGCTCATGGCCGGCTTGGTATTCCTGTTGCTAGCAGCGATTGTCACAGACTACGCCATTCGCAAAAAGACCGCGCCAGTCGCAGTTCTACAAACCGAGCCCCAGCCCCCTCGACTGATTCTGATTGAATAGGTTCAATCAAGTGACGTGCGTCACTTGAACAACAATGGCGCATCGCGCAGCCAACTATTGCTGACTTCCCAGGGATTCGCGCGGTTGGCCATATTTCGCCCCCAATTCGCCACATTCCAAACCAAAACGCGCCGTATCTCTGGTCCCTGCGTCCGGCGAAGCTGCCAGTGGATCGGCCCCACACTTACCTGACGCACAGCCACAGGGGTGGGGGATACCCAGAATGAAACAATTTTTCTTTGGCAATGACTCCGGCGCTGCGCGAAGTTCGCGCATGTTTGCCGTCGCGATGGTATTGGCCGCAATTTCAACGGTCACGGCGCTCTCCACGAAACAGGATGTACGTGCAGATGCGCTCAATGGTTTGTCCGACACGCAGTTTCTGAGCAGCCAGAAATCGCAGTGAGGGGCAAATGGCGGGCGTCCAAGCAGCCAGCAAAACGGACGCCCGCACTTTCTCAGTTTCTTATCTGCTGAGACCGCCCGAAAGCGTTGGTACGTCCAGCGGCACGAAGCCGTAATGACGCAGCCAGCGCAAATCCGACTCGAAAAACGCACGCAGATCGGGGATGCCGTACTTGAGCATTGCAATCCTGTCGATGCCAACGCCGAAGGCAAACCCCTGCCAGTTCGCAGGGTCAATGCCGCCTGCTTCCAAGACTTTGGGATGCACCATACCGGAACCAAGAATCTCCAGCCAGTCGTCGCCCTCGCCCACCTTCAGTTGCCCACCTTCCCAGGAACAGCGGATATCGACCTCTGCCGAAGGTTCCGTAAACGGGAAATGCGAGGCACGGAAACGCAACTCGACATGGTCCACCTCGAAGAAGGCTCGAACGAACTCTTCCAGTACCCATTTCAGGTTGGCCATGGAAATGTCTTTGTCGATGGCGAGACCCTCGACCTGATGGAACATGGGTGTATGGGTCTGGTCGTAATCCGAACGATAGACGCCGCCCGGACAAATGACCCGTAACGGGGCGCCATGCGCCTGCATCGCGCGGATCTGGACCGGCGAAGTGTGCGTGCGCAGAACCGGCGGACGGGCCTCGGTCCCCTCAGGCTGCTTCATATAGAACGTGTCCATTTCCGCCCGTGCAGGATGATGGCCTGGCATGTTCAGTGCATCGAAGTTATACCAGTCGCTTTCAATTCGTGGGCCTTCGGCAACCGCAAAGCCCATATCCGCGAAGATCGTCGAAACTTCTTCCGACACCTGGCTGACCGGGTGTAAAGAGCCTTGCGCGCGAGCGCGCCCCGGCAATGTCACATCCAGCCATTCTTCACGCAGGCGCGCATCCAGCGCCGTGTCCTCAAGAGCCGCCTTTTTAGCAACGAGGGCCGCATTTATCTCATCCTTTAGTGCGTTCAGAGCAGGGCCTGCAACCTGACGCTCCTCCGGGGACATCTTACCAAGTTCGCGCA
The DNA here is from genome assembly GCA_030066795.1 of Dinoroseobacter sp. Classification (GTDB taxonomy): domain Bacteria; phylum Pseudomonadota; class Alphaproteobacteria; order Rhodobacterales; family Rhodobacteraceae; genus Dinoroseobacter. Next base: position 11,506 of record JASJAW010000011.1, on the reverse strand, counting down.
TTTTCAGGCTGACCTCGCCCTTTTTGCCTACAGCGGCGACGCGCAATGTTTCGAGCGCGTCTTGATCCGCTGCTTCGGCAATTGCACCGAGATACTTGGTCTTGAGATCGTCCATGCTGCCCTCCGGCCTTATCGGAGGCGAGGGGTAGCCGCGTGAACGGGGTTTTGCAAGGCTCAGCCAGGGACGCCACATAAAACCCGTGCTTAAGATCCGCTCAACACTCTCCAAGTCAGCGGCTAGCCTTGCGCCATACCAACCCGCGCCGCTTTTCCGAATGCTCTATGCGTGTTGTTAGCTAGGTAACTGATGCAAGAACCGTTCTAACTGGAGAGGTTTTGCCGAATAGTTTCGCATCTGTGGACAATCGCAGTCGAAAGCCAACCCGATTAACCTTTTTTACCTTGATTCAATGCAGACGGGCGCTAAGCGCATCCACCGACCCTGTGGATAACCTGTGGGCAACCTGGCGGCATAACGGCAAAAAGCCGCGCACATCGCGCGGCTTCAACTCTCATTTCGCTAACTTCTGGCTCTTAGGCCAGCGCAGCCTTTGCCTTTTCGACAATCGCGCCAAACGCTTCGGGCTCATGCACCGCTAGATCGGCGAGTACCTTGCGATCTACTTCGATTCCAGCGAGGCCCAGGCCATTGATGAATTTGGAGTAGGTCAGCGCCTCATCATGGGCGCGAACAGCCGCGTTGATCCGCTGAATCCAAAGCGCGCGGAACTGGCGCTTGCGCTGCTTGCGATCGCGCGTGGCGTACTGGTTCGCTTTATCGACAGCCTGCGTTGCAGTGCGGAAGGCGTTCTTGCGGCGGCCATAGTAGCCCTTGGCAGCCTTGATGACCTTCTTGTGACGGGCGTGGGTGACGGTTCCACCTTTGGTTCGGGACATCTCTCAGACCTCCTTAGCGCGAATACGGCATGTAAGATTTCACCAGCTTTGCATCCGGCTCGCTGAGCGTGGTGGTGCCACGGGCGTTGCGGAGGAACTTGTTGGTGCGTTTGATCATGCCGTGGCGCTTACCAGCCTGACCGGCCTTAACGCGGCCTTTGGCCGTCACTTTGAAGCGCTTCTTTGCGCTCGACTTGGTCTTCATCTTGGGCATTTGCGTCTCCTACGTCTTAACGCTTATTCACCCGACTCGGCATGCCACTTTGGCCGGCGCGGGCGTATGAAGCGCTCCTCTTAGAGGGGATCGCCTGTTTTTACAAGAGGGTGCGTGACTAGCTTGGCTCGTTTGCGAAAATCAACCGCTCTTCACATGGCGCGACGCGCAGAATGTTGGTTGAACCAGCGACGTTGAACGGCACACCAGCCACTACAATGATCTGATCGCTTTCTTCGGCAAAACCTTCTGTACGCGCCGCCCGAGCCGCCGCAACAACCGCCATCTTGAAACGGTCCACTTCAGTCGTAATCACACAGTGCGCCCCCCAACTCAGGCAGAGCCGCCGAGCCGTTCCCAGACGCGACGTCAGCGCAAGGATCGGAACGCGTGGTTTTTCTCTGCTAACCTTAAGCGCGGTCGTTCCACTCTCGGAAAAGCAGCAAATCGCTGTAATTCCGGTTGTGGTCTCTGCGATCTCACGCGCGGCCGACACAATCCCGTCGGCCACCGTGGACTGAGTCTGAGGGCGCGATGCTTCGATCACCTGACGATAGGTCGGGTCGTTTTCGACTTCCACCGCGACATCGTTCATGGTGCGTACAGCTTCGACCGGATACTCACCCGCGGCAGACTCCGCGCTGAGCATGACAGCGTCTGCGCCCTCATAAATAGCTGCGGCCACGTCCGAGACCTCTGCACGCGTTGGCATCGGCGAGGTGATCATCGATTCGAGCATCTGCGTGGCCACGATCACAGGCTTTGCCTGTGATCGTGCCCCGCGCACGAGGCGCTTCTGAATTGGCGGAACTTTCTGCACCGGAAGTTCAACACCCAGATCTCCGCGGGCCACCATAATTCCGTCCGAGGCTTCGAGAATTTCGTCAAAAGCTGCCACGGCTGCGGGTTTCTCAATCTTCGAAAGAAGTGCCGCACGCCCTCCGGCCAGTTTGCGCGCTTCGTTTACGTCTTCCGCACGCTGCACGAAGCTGAGCGCCAGCCAATCGACACCGAGTGTGCAGACAAACTCCAAATCGGTGCGGTCCTTCTCGGATAAGGCTGCCAGCGGCAACACCACGTCGGGCACGTTCACGCCTTTCCGGTTCGAGATGAGGCCACCGACGACCACTTCCGTATCTGCAAAATCCGGGCCGCATGCGGTGACTTTCAAAACGATTTTGCCATCGTTGACCAACAAACGTGCGCCTGGCTCAAGCGCATCGAAAATCTCTTTGTGTGGCAGCGTGACGCGTGTGCTGTCACCGAGCGCCTCGTTCAAATCCAGGCGGAAGGACTGCCCGGGCTCCAGCATCTCGCCACCCTCGGCAAATTCGCCCACGCGCAACTTTGGCCCTTGCAAGTCCGCAAGGATTGCGATCGGGCGCCCGGTTTCGCGTTCGACTTGACGGATGACTTCGTGGCGCTTTCGCACGTCATCATGTGAACCGTGGCTCATATTCAGCCGGAACACATCCGCGCCGGTCTCGAAAAGTGTGCGGATCGTGTCGTAGTCGCTGGATGAAGGTCCCAAAGTGGCCACGATTTTCAGGTTGCGATGACGTCTCATGCCGGCTCCAAATTTCTGCCGTGTTAGCGGTACCATGACGATGCACCGCTCTCTAGTGGCAATTCACCTCACCCCGGGTATTTGTTCCCCGGCTGTCACGGCTTCGGGGTACTGGTGTCCTGCGCTTAAGGGCGGTATGCGCAAGATATGTGACATCGGGATCAACATGCACGAGCCACCATTTATCGAAATCGAAGGCCCGGCGGAAGCTGACTGGGTGATTATCTGCGATCACGCACGCAATCGCGTGCCCGACGATGTGGCTGGCGGAGATTTGGGCCTTTCACCAGAGGATATGGCACGCCACATCGCATTTGATCCTGGTGCAGAGGGGGTGACAAGAACCCTGGCGGCAGAGCTGAATGCACCCGCAATACTCTCAACGTTTTCAAGACTGGTGATCGACCCGAACCGCGGAGAGGACGACCCGACGCTGCTCATGCGTCTCTATGACGGCTCGATTATCCCAGGAAACCGGCACGCCGATCTGTCAGAGCGGGAACGTCGCCTCGATCTATATCATCGCCCTTACCACGGCGCGGTGTGGCGCGTACTGAACCAGCACCCAAAGGCAATGCTGATCTCGATCCACTCCTTCACACCGCAACTGCGCGGTCGCGCGCCGCGTCCCTGGCATGTGGGGGTGCTTTATGCAGACGATCATGGGTTAGCTGCGCCGGTACTTGAGGTTCTCGGCGAACAGCCCGACTTGTGCATCGGAGACAACGAGCCTTATTCCGGGCACCTGCCCGGCGACACGATGTACCGTCATGGGGTGAAAACAGGTCGCCCGCATGTCTTGATCGAGTTTCGAAATGACCTCATCTCAGAGGCGAAGGACCAGATCAAATGGGGCAAGCGTTTGGCAGGGATATTGCGAGAGTCGGCCTTGCGGATGCGGCAGGCCCCAGTAGAGGAAAAAACTGATGGATGATCAAACCCGGATCGAACTCGAAGCGGCTGCATTTCGTGCTTTGCAAAAGCACCTGATGCAAGAGCGGACCGATGTACAGAACATCGACATGATGAACCTCGCCGGATTTTGCCGGAACTGCCTCAGTCGCTGGTATCAGGAAGCGGCTCAGGAAAAAGGCATCGAGATGGGCAAGGAAGAGGCGCGCGAGATTTTCTACGGCATGCCAATGTCCGAATGGAAAGCGAACTATCAAACTGAGGCCAGCGCTGAGAAAAAGGCTGAGTTCGAGGTCGCGTTCAAGGAAAACGTAACAGACAAGAACGGCTGAGGTCACACAAGGCGTTGGGCGACGCGATATAGCCCATGCTTGTTGCTACAGGCGTTTTGCATACCTGCACACAAAACTTGATTTTTGACGCCACACGCTGCCATCCTCGGATGCAGGGGCGTGAGCCTTTTGTTTTAAACCATTTGGTTCGGCGCTGACATGAAATCACCCAGCCAGCTAATTAAAGACCATGCCGAAGACCTGAAAGAACAGGAAGCTGCAGCTGATAAGTGGTGGAAAAGGTCACTTATCGTCGGAGTGGCACTTATTCTTTTTGCAGCGATTGGCGGCTCTATTGGATCAAATGATGAAGCCACAGGTCTCGCCTTTGTCGGTGGAGTGGCAACCTTTTTCATGTTCATGACCAAGAGAGACGAAGCTCGAGATCTGGCAGCGGAGCGTCTAGAGTTTGCCAGGCCTGAACTCTATGGCCTGCTAACCGAGAATGACGAACAGGAGCAAAACGAACGGCTTACCTTCCTGAGCCGTGAGATCGTCTCGCGCAAAAGGATGCGTTTGGTGCGCAACCGCGCCCGGTATTCCGAGGCATCAGGAATCCTTCTTGGCTCGATTGCGGTCATGTGTTTGATCTGGTTCGGGTTCTCTGTCGAGGATTTCTTGCGCGAGTATCACGAGGGCACACGCTATACCGAAGCCGAATTGGAGGAGTATGAGTACGAAGTCGTCGCCATTGGCCTGATCGGGTTGTTCCTTCTTGGATGGGCGATTACGCGCTTCCGCTCGGCCCGCAGCGCACGCCGGGAACATGACCGCCTCGAACTTGAGCACGACGTTATACCAGTCGAGGAAAAGGCCGATGTCTCGCGCGCCCGTAAGCTACTGCTCACCAATCAGCGCAACCTGAGCAGCTACTACGCCATCAATCGTTTCAACAGCCGTGTGACCATAACTGTCGCGATACTGTGCGTGATTGCCGGGATCGGAATCACCATCTGGACGATCCAAGCCATCGTCGGCTCTGATGCGACTGAGGAAGGCTCGAAACTGGTTGTGGCCGCTGTAGGCGCTGCCAACGCGATCATGATCAATGTGGTCGCAGCAATTGTGCTACGCATTCAGGCGACGATCTCGTCCAATGTAAACGCATTCCATAATCGCCTTGTTCGGAGCCACGACATTTTTCTTGCCAATGTCATTGCCGCAGAAATTGATGACGACACCGTACGCCGCGAAACGTTGGCCTCTATTTCCAAAGCAATCGGTTTGCGCGGCGGATCATCCGGCGAAAGCGGCTCAGGTGGGTCTGCGGACGACGGGTGACAGGTCACGCAACCTCGTTTCCTGTGATATCGTCGCAAAGAGTTACTCAGAGAGGGCACTATGACGATTGAGGGGCTTGCGACATTTTTTGGCTGGATGACAGTCGTCAACCTGATCATTTATCTACTTGCTGTCTTGTCGATGTTCACAATGCGCGACCTGGTCCTGCGTCTCCATACAGGTGTGTTCGACATCCCCGAAGCCCGCGTGCGCGAATTGTGGTACAGCTGGCTGGGCAGCTACAAAATTATCATCCTGGCTTTGAACATCGCTCCGTATCTGGCGCTACGACTAGCCGCCTGAACGCATATGATAGGCGCCTTGCTCTTTTTTAAAGCACCCACTTCCGCGGTTTCTTACCGCGCTCTGCCTGTCTGAGTTGAGTCCCGGTTGTGTCTAAGCCCAGAGGCTTCAGACTGCCTTTGCGCGGCTCTCTTCAAGATAGATTTCGCGCAGGCGTGTAGCCACTGGACCGGGAGCGCCGTCTCCGATCGTGTCGCCGTCGAGTTCAACAACTGGCATCACGAAAGTTGACGCCGAGGTAATAAACGCTTCTTTCGCTGCCTTGGCTTCTTCAAGAGTGAAGGACCGTTCCTCGACTTTCATTTGTGCTTCGCGCGCAAAGCGCAAAACAGCTGCTCGGGTGATGCCGTGCAGGATTTCGGTACCCAAGTGGCGAGTCACGATAGTGCCGTCCTGGGTAACGATATAAGCATTGTTCGACGTACCTTCTGTGACGGCCCCGTCCTCAACCATCCAAGCGTCGTCAACACCAGCGGCTTTTGCCATCATTTTCCCCATCGACGGGTAAAGCAACTGGACTGTTTTGATATCACGGCGGCCCCACCGGGCGTCAGGAATAGAGATAACGCGAATTCCGGTTTCAGCGGCAGGCGCCTCAGCCAGTGACTTGGACTGCGTAAACAGTACAAGCGAGGGTGCAGCGCCTTCCGGATAGGCAAAATCCCGATCGGCAGCCCCGCGTGTCACCTGTAGGTAGACCAAGCCCTCATTCACCTCGTTTCGCGCGACCAGTTCGCGGTGAATGTCCAACAACTCTTCCATGGTCACCGGCGCATCCATTTCCAGTTCCGAAAGAGAGCGCTCCAGACGTTTTGCGTGGCCATCGAAGTCGATGAGTTTGCCGTCCAGCACCGAGGTCACTTCGTAGACGCCATCTGCAAAGAGAAAACCCCGATCAAAGACAGAAATCTTTGCCTCTTCTTCAGGTACAAATTCTCCGTTGACATAAACGATGCGGCTCATGGCAATCCTCCGGTCTGTCGCTCGCGCGATATGGCGGGCTGCGAAGGCTACGGTCAAGCGCGATATTGCATCTCGCGAGAACGCGCCGCAGGGTGCCGCCATGAATGGTGCAATGACTTGGGATGATTTTGCGCGGCTCCGCGCAACACCGATTGCAGGCGCGGTGGAAGAAGCTGAGGCGCGCAAGGGCGATTACCGCGCGCATCCAGTCGATCTTTCCTCTGCCGAGAACACCGAACCTCTGGTCGAGATCGGACCCCAGGGCATTGCAGGTGCGAACCACTATCACCGTGCCGACAACGCACCCTACTACCAAAAGATTACCGGCAGCATCCCTGGCTTGTGGCTACGGATGGGCGTGGCCGAAAGGCTGTGCCGGATCAACGCGAGAATTGCCCCTCTGGGATTGTCGCTTTGGGTCTATGACGCATGGCGACCTGTTGCAGTTCAAAACAGCTTCTATGATCACTGGATGCCAGATTACCTGCGCCGCACACGCGGGCTGGAAGGGGCTGCACTCCGGTCTGAAGTCAATAAGTACTGGGCAAAGGGCGCGCCGGGCGGTGTGATCGACCCGCACTCGCCCCCGCCCCATGCGACCGGCGCAGCAGTGGACCTGACACTGCGCGACAGCTTTGGCGCGCCGCTGCATATGGGGGCGATCTTCGACGATGTGACGGCTGTTTCGAACACGGCCCATTTTGAGGACACGCCGGAAGACGCCAGCTTCTCCGATTTGGAAGCGCGAGCAAACCGCCGTTTACTTTTTCACCTGATGGCCGCCGAGGGCCTCGCAAACAACCCGACCGAGTGGTGGCATTTCAGCTTTGGCGACCAAATGTGGGCACGGATTATGCGGGCGCCGGCGGCACTCTATGGTCCCGCCGAAGCACCCTGATGTCGGAGTAGGTTTACTCTTCAACAATGCCGATTGCGACCGACTCGGAAAAAGTAATCGCCACTCGATCACCTGCGGCCAGTCCGGACGCGAACTCTCGACCGACTTCGGACTCCACGAATATCGACCGATAAATGTCGTCGTCATCCCGCATGACGGCCACAAACGTCTCTTGGTCATAAGACACAAGCTCAAGAACACGCGTGAGTGCAACTGCATCGAGCGCGCCAGGCGTCTCACCTTCTTGCGCACGCCCTTCGAGCGACGCAACCGAGTCGCTTTCCCCCGGCAGAGCCATGCGCGCGGTGATCCCCAATGTAACTTGCGCACGAACCGTGTCACCGATGGAGATCTGGTCGAAATTCCGCACCTCGGGTCCCGCGATGATCAGCTCAGTCGCACCGGTTTCCGGGTCTTTCAGAACGATTTCACGGGTATCCGGATCAATGCCGTCGACGACCGCGCTGGTTTCAATTGTCAGTGACCTGTCCGCCATTTGCGCCGTGGCGCTGATCGGAAGAAAACTGAGGAGAAGCGCAAGTAGCTTTAAGGTATGAGTCATCGATGTGGACCTTCTGGAAAAAACCTAAGCGGACTGAACCGTGCCACGCCTAAAAACGCAAGCTCACTACAGCCAATTGATCCATAACCCCAGGCGACCATTTCACGCCGCGAGGCCCTGTGCCCCCATGGTCAGAAACTTGTTCCGGCGATCATCGACCAATGCCGCGGGAGACAGATGGCTTAGTTCCGAGAGCAAAGCTTCCAGCGTCTGACCAACGGCAGAGATAGCTTCGTCCTTTTGGCGCTGTGCGCCGCCGACGGGTTCAGCGATAATCCGATCTACAACGCCAAGGGCCATCAGATCCTGCGCAGTCAGGCGCAACGCTTCCGCAGCTTCTTTCATCTTCTCGGCATCTTTCCAGAGGATCGACGCGCATCCTTCGGGCGAAATCACCGAATAGATCGAATGCTCCAACATCGCGATCCGATTGGCCGTGGCAAATGCTACGGCACCTCCCGAACCACCCTCGCCGATGACGACGGAAACGAGTGGGACGCGCAATTGCAGGCACTTCTCGGTCGAGCGAGCAATAGCTTCGGACTGGCCCCTCTCTTCCGCGCCCTTTCCCGGATACGCACCCGGAGTGTCAATCAATGTGATAACCGGAAGGCCAAACCGATCGGCCAGATCCATAAGCCGAATGGCTTTGCGATAGCCTTCGGGACGTGCCATGCCAAAGTTCCGTTCAATACGCGACTTCGTGTCGTTGCCCTTTTCATGGCCGATAACAACGACCGGGCGATCTCCGAGCCGGGCCAGCCCGCCCATAACCGCGTGGTCGTCTGCGAAATTCCGATCACCGGCAAGCGGTGTATACTCAGTGAACAGCGCATCGATGTAATCTTTGCAATGTGGACGATCAGGATGTCGCGCGACCTGGCATTTCTGCCAGGGGGTAAGATCGGCATAAAGGTCGACCAGCAGTTTGCCGGCCTTCTCGTCTAGCGCGGAGACTTCCTTGTCGATATCCATCTTGTCTGAGCTTTGCGCCAAGGCACGAAGTTCGGCTGCTTTGCCTTCGATCTCAGCAAGCGGTTTTTCGAATTCAAGATAGTTCTGCATTCGGGCCAAGCTCCACACCATTCGGCGTGTATATGACCGCGCGTCACGACCGATGCAACCGTCCGTCAATTGCAACGCGCCCAGCCCTTCGTGACTGAAACGAAAATCGGGCCTGAGGCCAGCTGCGGCCGAGCACAGGCGAAACACCTGATACTAGGGTGGGAGGGCTCGCTACAGATCAGCGCAAAGCATGTTCGAAATCAGCCAGCACCTGAGACGCAGTCTTATAGATCGGGCGGCTCAGTTGCAGCTTGGAGTTACCCGCCGCAAGCAGTTTGTCGTCGTACATGGCCAGCATTTCATCGACGGTTTTGTATTGAGGGCTCATGTCATGCCTCCACTTCTTTGTGCAGGTTTCAAATTACGAAGCCGTCCAGACTGCACTTATCTGAGCACCTCCTGCCGGGACGCGATCCAGCTCTCAAGTGAGATAGTGGTTTCGCTGCCCTACTCAGTGGAGATAGGTATTGGCAAACCAAACCGGCGTTGAATAAGCGCCAAGAACTTTCGGCTTCGCGCCATTCGGCGCGAACGTAAGCGATCCAGCGCAGAAGGCTAGCCAGGCCTACGCATCGCGCAACGGTTCTGAGAGATTGCTTGCGGCCTTGGCAGGGGCGGAGGGGCTCGAACCCCCGACCCTCGGTTTTGGAGACCGATGCTCTACCAACTGAGCTACACCCCTAAGGCCAGCGGCAGGGGTATGGCGGATTGGCAGGGAAATCAAGTGCGGTTTTTAACCTTGCGGCAGAAGCGGCGCCTTGCCACTGCCGCCGCGGTCGAGGATGCTGGCGTCATGCCCGTCTCAAGCCTGCAGATTGACGACCCAGAAGTGCTGTTCGCCGCGGCCCCTTGGAACCTCGACGAAACACGGGCGGCGGAAGCGGCGATCGACGTGCCGACCATGCTCTCGCCCGAAGAGCGTCGCTTGTATTACTGGGTTGCCCAAAACTGGGCGCAGGATGCGGGCGCTCTGGTTGATCTTGGGGCGTTCGCCGGGGGCTCGACAGCCCGGCTGGCAGCGGGTGTCGCGGCACGCGGTGGCACGCAAACAGTCCACGCCTATGATCGCTTCACCATAGACGAAAAGAACAAGGCACGCGTTCTCTATACCCGAGGCGTTCCCGCTTTCGAGGGCAACGACCTTAGGCCCCTGGCGGAGCGATACCTTTCGCCGTGGAAAGACCGTGTCGAACTCCATCATGGGGAGATACAGGACATCGGATGGCGGGGGGACCCGATCGAGGTGCTCGCAGTTGATGCCGCAAAACATGCAGTCCGTCTCGACGCTTTCGCCGCACATTTCTATCCCAGCCTCATTCCAGGGCGCAGCATCGTTATTCAGCAAGATTTTCTCGCGTGGAACCAACCCTGGCTAATGTTGCAAATGCTGCGGCTCGAGGCCTGCTTTAGACCGTTGGCCTACGCGACAAACAGCTCCGTCGTTTTCCTATGCACGGCCCCCGTGACATCACAACTTCTCGCTAACGCCGAAGTTGCGGACTGCTGTGATCAGGACTTAATCGAGGGTATCCGAGCCACAAGAGAAAAACTGGAGTACTGGGGAATGAACGGCCAATTTCGGAAGGCGGTGGCCGGAGTGCGCGCGAACCCCGGAAAGCGGATTTCCTGGCAGATGCGCGCGCCCCGCCAGTTCTAGGACGTAAACCCGTCCAAAGCACTAATATCGTCCCCACAGATGGCGGCCTCCGCGGCAAGGATGCGCTCGATCGGCCAGTCCCACCAGGCGATCTCGTTCAGCCGTCCCACGATGTCAGGATTGAAGCGCATCTTCACCACGCGCCCCGGGTTGCCCGCCACGACCGCATAGTCCGGAACCTCGCCCCGCACGACTGCGCCGGCGGCCACGATCACCCCGTTTCCAAGTTTTGCCCCTGGCAAAATGCGCGCGTCTTTGCCCAGCCAGACATCGTTTCCCAAGATCGTGTCCGGCCCAGACCAGTCGGGCAGAGACGGGCGGCCGTCGGCAGTGGCGTGATCGAACACGGCGAATGGGTAGGTCGAAAACCCGTCCCGGCGGTGGTTGGCCGAGGCTGTAATGAACACTGCGCCGTCGGCTATCTGACAGAATTTCCCAAGAACCAGACGTTCGTCGGAGTTCGGAAACAGGTACGGTGCCAGATGCTCCGCCCAATCCGCTGGCGGGTGGGTGGCGCTGGCATAGCTGTAGTCGCCCACGACAAACCGCGGATGGTCAATGACCGCACTGAGGAACACTGTCCCCGCATGCGCAGTCCCGTCCGGCAGCGTCAGGGGATTTCGTGTCAGCGGATCTGGAAACGGCAGCGGCATCGATTGAGTTCTCGGCAGGGGCAAAAGGAAAGGGGCGCTCCCTAAGGAACGCCCCATTCCATACAAGAGATGCCGAGATCACTCGATGATTTTTGAGACGACGCCTGCGCCGACGGTGCGGCCGCCTTCGCGGATGGCGAAGCGGAGGCCGTCTTCCATCGCGATCGGGGCGATCAGCTCAACACCGAACTTCAGGTTGTCG
>JASJAW010000045.1 GCA_030066795.1 Dinoroseobacter sp. | reverse complement strand
AGCGGTCATCGTACCATTCCTGTCAGGTTCTTTCGCGTAGCAGATCGGGTGAATGACCGTTTAGCGGACGACGTCGACTTTCGCTGCAATGACACCAATGGCTGCTTTGCGGCATGACAGGGAAGGTCAATTTCGCCGATGACATCAACGGTTGAGTTGTGGAGAATCTTGCGTCGCGAAGGTTCTGAACTCCAGGTTATCTCATTTGCAAACGGCAGTTTGATGCGGTGTAGGCCACATAGCTGATCATCGGGCCAGTTTAAGAAGCATCGCAGAGTGCGACTTTGGTATCTTGAGGAGACCCTTAGGGCCTTGCCAGGTCTCTTTTGGGCGCCGCTGTGATCAATCTGTTCACGATGAAAAAGACCGCGATCGCCAGCACGACGGCGACCGTGATGTCGAAGGCTCTGTCAAAAGCCGAGGCCTCCACTGTGTCGGACAGGGGTGCCATTGCATCTCCAAGTAGGATGAGTGTTGCCGTCAATGAACTGCGCGCAAGGTTGGCGTCATCGCGCCCAGAGGCCAGCCACGCACCGCAGCAAACACACGCGAGGGTCGTGACAAGCGCCAACATTGCGAATGTTGGGGAAATGACCACCAACTCGTAGGTGCACAAAGCCAGAGCAATGCCCGCGATGTTGGCGATGAGCTTCGCCCAAGGTGTTATTGCGCCACCGTCATCTTCTGCGGCCAGCTGAGTTGCAAAGAGGCCGAAATACAGAAGCGTCAACAGATGGTCGGCACCAAGAAGCAGGATCAGCACAGCGATCGGAGTCAATCCAAGATATAGCCTCCAGAACTGATCCAGGTCTTTGTCCTTCTCCCTTGGCTGAGGAGACGGGGTTTCTGGGGATGCTGGGCTCAACGAGAACGCCACCCAGCTTGCGGCCAATCCAATGGCGAGGTTCAACGGCATCCACACCGTTTGAGCCCATGCGGCGGAAACGGAGTTGCGGGCTACCGCTGGAATGATAAGCACCCCGAAAAGCGTCATGATCACCAGAAGTTTTGAACGCCCTGACACGGACCAGTGGGCCACGAGTGCCAACGCACCGGCCACGGCAGCAAAGAACAGAACCGGGTACGGCAGTAGCAACGTGAAGATCGCAAAAAGCGCGACGTAGACACCGAAGGTTGCCACCAAAAGAGAGAGGCCCGCGCGCACTGGAACCGGACGCGGTGCTTCAAGCAAGATCATGACGAACACCGCCGCGAGATAGGCGCTTTGCCAGTCAAGCAGGATACCCAACAGAAAGGTCACAGACGCAGTGAATGCAAAGCGCAAACCGACTTGACGCCTGGTGTCAACGTGGCGTGGCGAATGTTCGTTAGTAGGCATAGGACAGAATGCTGGACAGGCGGATCAGGCCCGCACCAAGCATATTCATCACGCCGCTTTCTCCCGCGTAGATGATGACATCAGCCTGACCGTTAATCATGAAACGTAAATCATCCTCGGGATTTCCCACCTCATAGCCCGGCAGTGAAATCCGAACTGGGATGCGCTGCGGCTCTCGTAACCATCCCGAGCGACGCGGTGCAGCGGTCAGTGCGCCGGGCGTTGTCTCTGTGTTGTCGGCGGTCGTGCCGGAGATACTGGCCACCCGACCCTGCAAGACCCGTCCCGGATGCATGTCGAGAACGATCTCGGCCCTGTCGCCCACTTGGACGTGTCCAAGGTTGTTCTCGGTAAGATACGCCTCGATCCAGACCTGCCCGATATCGACAAAAGTCAAAACCGGTTTCCCCGCGCTCGCGAAGGCACCGGCGGCTACAACGAGGTCGGTTATCCCACCGCGCGCCGGAGCCAAAATTTCTGTGCGTTGAAGACTGAGTTCAGCCTGTGCCAATGCGGCGGACGCTCGGCGCACCTGTGGGTTTTGGGCACCCTCCGGCCCAAGCTGTGATTGGACCCTGTCCAGTTCGGCTTCGGCTGCGGCCAACGCGCTTTGGGCCCCCTGCAAGTCAGTTCTGGCCGTGTCGCCCTGTGCCGTCGAAGCCACGCCATCACGCTCAAGCTGAAACACGCGGTCGGATTGAACACGCGCGTTCTCCAAGGTGCTCGCTGCGCGCGCCACCTCGGCTTGTGCGGCGGCCACGCCTGCGGTTCCTGCGCCGATGTCCTGAATCACTTGGTCCAGCTCGGCCGCCGCCTGATCGCGCGCGAGCATGAAATCACTGGGGTCGATCCGCGCCAGCACAGCCCCAGGCTCAACAAACGTGCCGTTTGCCGCAGGTACCTCGACGATCGTTCCGGACACCTGTGCGACCAATGGTGTTATGATTGCCTTGACCCGTGCATCGGTGGTCATGGGGATTGAGCGGTCTGCCGTCAAGTAGAGCGCGAGCCCAGCGAACACGAGGGCACCGACGCCAAGAATTGTTCTCTTCATCGAATGCTCCTTGATCTCTGCGGCTCACCTGCGGCGGCGCGACTCGCATCAAACTCTGTCATCGTGAAGCTCCTTAGGCCATACCCGATGGTTCATTCACGTTTACTGAGACAGCTCATTATTCACGTCGGCTCTGTCACTGATTTTGCGTTGGGGCTTCGCTGAGTTAGAGGGCGTTTATTCAGTGCCACAAATCATTGGAGAACACATTTTGATTTGGTCACATTTTTAGCCGCAGCTCGAGGAGCGAGGATTGGAGCAATGTGCAGCATCAAGCACTTTGGGCTCATTGCGGTCGTTCGCTGCGATCGATCCGAAAGACCGCTATCCGCTCTTAGGAGTCTTCTGACGGTTTCAGTCAAGTTCGGAGCGAGGCGCAGCTGGCCGAATGACTGCTTGGCGGGCAAATCTGCCATTTCAAACTTGCCCTTAAGCTTCAAGCCGCGATGCTTCAGAGATCCGAGTTGCATAATTTCTATTGGTCACAACAATGCTGCAAGGTTTTTCCCTGCTGTCAATAAACTATGACCAACGAGTAGCACTCGATTTGTGAATTGAACCCGGGCTTCTCAGATTACTTGGGTCGCTTTGGTATCCTACATCTCAGCTTCAATGGGCAGGTGAGCAAAGAACCACGCCTCAACCCGCTGAAAGCTGCTTCTAGCAGGTGGCGTACGCCTATTCTGACTTTGCGAAGACCAGATCAGGCCCTGCTCGTCCAAATCCACACGCCAAGCATTTTGCTCCTCCAGATCAGTTTGGCTTTCCAGCAGCAACCGTTGGGCGAGCTCTCTGTTTTCAAGTACAAGACCAACCTCTGTATTGATGCGGAGCGACCTTGGATCAAAGTTTGCACTGCCAACAAACACCCGCACGCCGTCGACAATCATGTACTTGGCATGCAGGCCAAGGTCCTTTCCGTCAGTTGGAGGCACCAGGTACTTGTCGCGGCTTTGTGCATCGACCCGCATCTCATATACCTCGGCCCCGAGCGCCAGAAGCTCTTCAAGATGATTTCGGTAGACCGCGTAGGCCGGCAGGTGGTTGTTGGAGTTTATTGAATTGGTCAGGAGCCGAACTTCTACGCCGCGTTGTTCGGCTTGCCTGAGAACCTCAGTAACGGCTGGCGTTGGGATCAAGTAGGCCGAGACGATCAAAACATCGGACCGAGCGCCCTGGATCAACTGCTTTAGGTTGCGCGCAACCAGATCCGGGCGATCGCTATTACTCTCCGGCCGGGAGGATGGGGGGGCATCCGCAATCACACGCACGCGTGCCCTGTAGCTGGTATCGACAAGTTCGCTCCAGAGCCGAGCTTGTTCCCCGACAGGTTCAGAAGGGTACTTTCGCGAAAGAACGGCTGCGCTTTTAGCAATCGCTGTCCTTTCAACTTCCCTAGCGCGCAAATGTGCTACCTCTTCGATGGGAAAGGACCAATCGTCATTCCAATAGCTGTCGAAACTCTTTTCCAGATCGCTGATCACAGGTCCGCCGACCAGCAATTCCATATCGCGGAAATTTGCTTCGAGGTCGTGACCAAAGTACTGGTCGGCGAGGTTTCGGCCTCCAACAATCGCAACTTGTCCGTCCGCGACCATGATCTTGTTGTGCATACGGTGATCAAGGCGTGAAAACTCACCTAGGTTCAGTAGTGCGCGGGCTGCGGTGCCGCTGCTGCGGCGCTGATAAGGGTTGTAGATCCTGTAAGAGACATTGGGATGGGCGGCGAAGCGCAAATTAGCCTGATCCTGCCCGGCCAGAAAACTGTCATCGATCAGGATGCGGATCTTCACGCCTCGATCTGCGGCAGCGAGAATCCGGTCATGGAGGAGGTGCCCAACCGGATCGTCGAGCCACAAGAACGTCTGTAGATCTATCGTGCTCGATGCGCTGTCGATGGTTCGCAAGCGCCAGGTTAGCGCCTGATCCCCTGTATTGAGAACGTGCTGCCAATCGCGCCGCGACACGGTATCGACGACCGCTAGAACGCTCTGGTCGTCCGGTGCACTTGCAGTTTCGGACGGTAACTGGATTGGTTGAAGTTGAGAGCAACCGCCCAAGAAAAAGCAGGCGAAAGCCGCAACGAGAGAGTTTCGCCGCCAGAGTTCGCGCGACAGATAAAAACGCGAGCTTCTCAATAGTGCTAAACTGTTCGGCACGCTTTGCCCCTCTTTGAAACTTGTTTGCGAACTCACTTTCGCAGTCGGCTTTTCTTGGATGGAGCAGTGCGAAGTAACCACTTGATTTCAGCCCTATGATCCTAACAATTGAAAATAAGTTTACCTCCGCTTTTTCGGCAAGCTTTTACATTCGAGGGCTTGGAAAGGTTGCTTAGATTAGGACCATTTCATGAAGACACTTTTGACTTTAGCGGTTGCCCTGACTTCCGCGTTCCCAGTTGCAAGCGCTGCAGATGTGACATCGCGATCAGGCGGTCCGTCACAATCCGCGATGCTGGCGCGGACCAATCCTGGCGCACCAGATGGTGCGGCGTTTTTCCGCCCGGTTTTGGATGGCGTTCTATACCGCGGCGGTTTTTCAGGAGGAGACAAGGCGCGTACCGGGTTATCCTCGTCTCAACGGCAGTCGCTTTGCTCTGAGGGGTTTTCGAGGGGCTTCTACGCTGACTTCGGAAAGAACACAGATTACGGAACGACTTCGTGCAGTGCGGGAAGTTTCAATTATCAACCCGCCCGTTCATCGCGTCCTGCAGATGTGATGAAGGCTCTGCATGACGTCATCAAAGGCAATGAAGGCCCTGTGTACGTTCACTGCATGTGGGGCGTCCATGCCTCTGGTGCTCTCTCGGCCATGGCGCTCGTCCAGTTCTGTGGTTGGTCCGAAGGGCGTGCCAAAGAATATTGGAACAACGCACGGAACGGCGCACCCTGTTCGAACGGCTGCGACGCATGGATCGACGCTAAATTCGATCGGTTCGAGGTCGACACAACTCTTCAGATAACCGAGGCAGAGCGGTCCGCGATCTGCCCCAAATAGCGGAAGGAAAGCCAGAAAGATGCTTCGAAACACGATCTGCCTTGTTGCGGCTTTCGCCTCTACCCAAGCCGTTGCCAGCGACGAAATACAAGGTGACGCAAGTGTCTTCGCCAGCCCCAAGGGCGTGGCCGAACGATGCGTTCGCATCGCCCAAATTCCCGGTGGATCGTATTCCAACGACGATCTGAAGGATGAAGCCGAGTACTGCGCGATCGACTTCTACGCATCGGCAGTGGGACTTTGTCCAAAAACCTGGAGTACCAGCCCTGGCATGATGGTGTATGACATCACATCGGGGCCATATGCCAATGATCGCGCAGCGTTCGAGCGAAATGCTTGTAAGGAAGGCAAGTCGGCGAAGGACTTGGCCCAGGACGATCTTGCGAAATTCAAGGTAACAATGAATGCCTCTGGCACCAGCGGTACATATTCGGCCTCACCGCTTCTCTACTATCATTTTTCTCGTTACTTCGACATGGCCGTTTTGGTGCCGGTGACTGTCTGGCGCTCAATGGACGTGGCGATGCACAATTCCGAGGTTGCACGGCCAGGGCTTGCGATTTCGGGCCATAACAGCTCTGCTCGGATGAACCATGCGGGCTGGAAACACTTGGTCGATGCAGAGGCAAACCCAGCCTCCTACAGTCCGACGGATGATATCTTCACCGCTGACCGCACTCAAATCTATGGCATCCTGACCTCAAGCCCCGGGCATCGTTATGGATCAGAGATTAATGGCACGCGCGTGTCCGGGTGGGGAAAGGGACAGAATCTCGACTTTCAGAAAACGCCTGCTTTTATAGCCCTTCGAGAAGACGCGCCGCTAGTCGAGGCGATAGATGCAGGACTTGCCAAGGGCCGCCGGGACGGACAAATCAACCGCGATCTGGGACCAGATGTTCCCCGTGAACAGATGGCTTATTGGATGCGCGAAATCTCTGAGATTGTGCTTCTGGACTTTATCTTCAGCCAGCAGGACCGCGTGGGGAATATAGACTTCACACCCTACTACTACTGGATTGAAAATGGGGACGTGGACCACAAGAAAGCCAAGCACCATGAACCAGGTGATGGCGACGTGCCGGAGGGCGCAATGCTATTGAGGCGCACGAACCTCAACGACAATGACGCAGGCGCGCGCGTAGCCTATGCGAACTTCGCGAAGACGACACAGATGCTCGAAAAACTCCGACACTTTGACGGCAAGGTATACAGCCGCCTAGTGGCGCTTGATCGCGATCTTCAATCCCAAGGGCCTATTTTTCAATGGCTTTCAACAAGCATCGGTTTGAAAGACAGTGAGGTGAATCAGGTTGTCAAAAACACTGCGCTCGCAGCAGGCATCCTCCAAGAAAGTTGCCGCGCCGAGCGGTTGTGGTTCGATCTGAACCCCAAGGAGTTCTTCCTCGCTGGAGACGTCACACCCGACGAGATCAGTTGTGATCCTGCGTAGCGGTACGTTTGGGCTTCTGTTTTGGACAATCGCTGCCCTTCAGGCTTGGGCGGAAGGTGTCCGGATTGCTGTGATCTCAGACTTGAACGGTTCCTATGGATCGATCGATTACTCCCACAACGTCCATAAGGCCGTAGAAACCCTCATTGCGCTGTCGCCTGATCTTGTTTTGTCGACCGGGGACATGGTCGCGGGACAGAGACGCCCTGCGCTTTCGGAGGACGAAATACGTGCGATGTGGCGCTCGTTCCACGCCGCCGTCACCGACCCTCTAGCGCGTGCAGGCATCCCGCTCGCAGCGACACCCGGAAACCACGATGGGTCCGCCTATCCCGGTTTTGAGACTGAGCGGCGGATCTACGAAGATGAATGGCGCGCGCGACGTCCCGACCTGCAGTTTGTGGAGGACGTCAGCTACCCATTCTTCTATGCATTCGACATTGGTCCGGCGCGGGTCGTTTCTATAGATGCCACGCGTGTCGGGCCAATCGATGCGTATCAGATGCAAGCGCTAGAAACGGTTTTTGAAGGGGCTGGTACAGCGCGCATCGTCTTCAGTCATATGCCGCTTTGGCCATTCACCATTGAACGTGAGACGGAGATTATTGGTGATCCGAAGCTTGAACGCCTGCTTGAAAGGGGCGGTGTCGACTTGCACCTTTCCGGTCACCATCACGCGTACTACCCGGGTCAAATTGCAGCGTTCTCTGTGATCTCTCAAGCAGAGCTTGGAGGTGGCCCGAAACGTCTGATCGGAACCGAGCAGACGGGCCCTAAGAGTATCACACTTCTCGATGTTGCGCCGGATGGCACGATACGTGTTTCCGCGTTAAAAGGCCCCGACTTCTTGACCTCGTTAGATGTGCGCACATTGCCAGAGCAGCTTCTGACACCAGAGCGTGTTATCCGGCGGATTGATACAGTTCTGTCAGGCGCTGTAAAAGTGGCAGGCGAATGAGAGCGAAACGACAGGCCCCTTGATGCGAAACCGCTTACCAGTCTTTCTTGCCGCGATTTTCACATGTCTTCTTTGGCCCGCTATGGTTTTTGCACAAGAGGTCGCTGACGGGACCCTGACCATGCCCACGCGCATCACCGTCAGGGATATTGGATGGAGCCAGATTACTAACACAGATGAACTAGCCGATTTCCTGCTTTCAGTTGTCGAAACGCTTGTCTTCGTCGCCTGTTTCGCGTTCCACCCGCGAGGCAACACGCTTCGGCAAGACTCGCAGAGCTGGGTCGTACAGGCGAGCATGTTCTTGTTCGGTTTGATCGGGATGTTCGTGGGCTTTCTTGTAACGCATCATGGCTACCTGATTGGGTTCGTCATCTTCGGACTTGGCAGTCTGTTCCGGTTTCGAATGGCGTCCAATTCCTTGGTCGATGGCGCGCTTCTTATCATGGTAACGCTTGTTGGCCTCGCCGTCGGGTTAAACCTACCGGTGATGGCGCTTGTGGCCACGCTTGCTGGATGCGTAACCCTTTGGTTCGTCACAGTACGCAAAACCACTGTGGTTGAGCTGAAGTTCCACGACGATGACGCACTGAGAGACGCCCTAGGTCCGGTTCAGGAGGCCTTCAAGTCCAAGGGTTTCAAGATTGTCTCGACGCGAAAAAACGACTTCAAGCCGGTGGTGGAGTATGTGCTGTCGCATAGCGACGTCGATGCTGCAAGCAAAGTGCCTGGCGCGCTCAATGACCTTAGCAAGGCGGGCCACGCGGCCAAAGACTGGTATGTGGCCTAGACTAACCGCGCTAGCTGGGCTGTCGGTTTGGCTGGGAGGCACAACAGCCGTTGGCGCACTGGATCTCGAATACAGATCGCATATTCCGCTCTACGTCCCCGAGATTGGTCTCACAGAACCCTCTGGTCTAAGCATCGACCCCGATGGATCTGGTTTCTGGATCGTGTCCGACAATGCAAGGACAGTCTTTCGATTGGACAAGAGCGGCGACATAGGCGCCTATCTCGGACAGGATGACAGGCTGCAGGATCTCGAAGGTATTGCGGTCGACGCCGCCAATCGCCGACTGCTCGTGGTGTCCGAAAACACAGGTAGGGTTATTACAGTTTCTTTGAACAAACCCCACCGAATTCACGATGTCGAAGTTGGCGCGCTTGAAAAGCTTACGGGTCTGGCCGATGCGTTCGACGACAATGAGAATGGGCTAGAGGGAATTACGCTAGCGCCTGATCACGGAGGAGTTCTTGTCGCGAAGGAGAAGAACCCGCGGCTTTTGGTCGAGATTGGGTCCTCGCTTGAGCGATTGGTTTCAGTGGACAACCTTGAAGCGGTACTTCCCAAAGAGGAGGACATTTCGGGCTTGGCGTTCGACCCTGTACGAGACGGGCTTTGGATTTTGAGTGACATCGGGAAGTCCGTGCATTTCGTCCCGAAGCTCGATGGCAACCTTAGATCCTTCAAGCTTCACTGGCTCGATGGAGACCACCGACGCCGTTTAGACAATCCCGAAGGGGTCGCGCTTTCGCCAGATGGCCGTTCTCTCTTTGTTGTCACGGACGACGATGAGAACTCTCGGTTGCTGCAATATGATATTATCGATGCGAAAGCCGCAGACAGTCACTGAAATCTTCCGAACTTTGGCTTTGCCTTAAGCGAGGGGCAGGTCATGCGATGGCATGACCTGCAGGGCGCTAGTTCTGGGGTTCTACAGCGCTCAGGTGCCCGGCCAGACCAAGTTCAGAATCAGGATCACGACAAAAATCGTTCCGAAGAGTTTCCAGTTAATCTTCCCTTTTTCGACATGTCCGAACACCTCTGTTTTCTGTCCGAGCATGATAATCCCAAAAACCAAAATGACCGAGACAAGCGCATGGGCGAGATCAAAGTGCATCGCTGTCTCCTATTAGCAATCTTCTGCCGGCAGCATCGTCACGTCAGAATAACGACCATCCGCAGTTGTGATCCGCGCGCAGGCGCCCGTATCGCGGTTGAACCAGAATGTGGTCAGCCCCTCAGACCGAATGGGTTCGAAGCCAAGGTTTTGGATACCCATCTCTGCCTGCCCGGCGCGCGCGCCCTCGAACGCACTCAAGTCAGAGGAGCTTCCCACAGCGGGTTGGCCCGGTTCCGTGGA
The DNA here is from genome assembly GCA_030066795.1 of Dinoroseobacter sp. GTDB lineage: Bacteria > Pseudomonadota > Alphaproteobacteria > Rhodobacterales > Rhodobacteraceae > Dinoroseobacter. Next base: position 3,190 of record JASJAW010000045.1, on the reverse strand, counting down.
TGGCGCTGGCGCATCGCAGGCGGCAAGACCAAGAACTGCAATTGACGCTGCGACAGAATAGTAAGCTTTCATAGTGATGTCCCTTTTTTTGTAAGAATTTGAAGTTACTCGATACCGAAGATCACGTTGAAAGTCTGGTCCGCATTGGATCGGTTGATAACCTCAACGACGTGCTCGCCACTTTGCCAGAGCTGGCCGCTATATTCGTTGTCGGACGAGATCATATCCAACAGGAATGAACCGTCAGGGTTGAAGATCTGGTAGTCGAGCGGACCTCTACGCGGCGCCACGCGGACGTAAAGGAACTGCCCATCCCGCGCGCCCAGGACATAGCGCGTCGATGCCCCTGGAGCGAGAGTGGCGATCAGTTCGGTACCCGATGTGCCCGGAGCAAAACGGACCTGTTCGGTCGTCGTGCCGCCTTCGGATTCAGCACCCGCCATCGCGCCCTGACCGTCATCCATCGCATGCGCCACGCTCAACTCGGCAACGATGCCGTCATTTGACACAAGGCAGCGCCAGAGGGTTTCGCCACGGTCTCGCAGAATGACAAGTGAGTTGGCTTCAGAGAATTCGGTCGACTCTACGTTGCCACCTTGGCCATCGGGGCCGCCCACGGCACGCAACTGGTCGATACACCCGTCGATGGACTCCTGACTGACATCGGCAGCAAGGGCAGGCATGGACGCGACAGCCGCGAAGGCTGCTAGAAGAAATTGGCGCATCGTCTTAATTCTTTTCTCTAGCTTGCAGATGTAGCTTCGCGCAGCTGTTGCAGCACCGCGTCGCATTCGCTCGCGGCACCAACGATCTCACCGCCGCCATCTTCCATGTCGGGTGCCAACTCTCTGAGATTGCTGACGGCGCGGTTGAAGACCTGGTCGACTTGCTCCTCGGTGAGCAACCCTTCCTGCTGCGCCGCGTTGGCGATGCCACAGACACCGGCCGACAAACCCGTTGCAATGCCGATGCCAGCGCCGCTGCCGACGCCAACCATCCCGCCGCCGACACCGCCCAAAATCAATCCACCAATAAACGTTAAGACAGCCAAAACAGCTTTGCTCATATTGCCATTCCTACTACTAAGCTGAAAATAAGTTCGCCGGAGCCAACGGCGTAAAATGTCCCCAAACCCGAGCTTAAGACAAGGATTTTTTAAGACAGTATCTTGAAGCGCCCGGTTTGAAGACTTGCTACCCAAAGCCTCGTTAGCCTTCATTGCGGCTACCGTATCGGATAATGGAGAGAGTCAGATGGGCTGGCAGAAAAAGGCGTCTGCGCGCCGCTTGAAGCGGTCATCTGACAGTTCTGGTCATGTTACTGTGTCCGTGGGGGCCGAATGACTGCTTGGCGAACCAAGCCGTCGTCTGCAATTTCGTAGTGATGCTAAAAATCAACCTAATTTAGCCCGACAGCTAAGGCGCCAAATCGACGACGACCGCGTATCTTGATGCTTGCTCGAACGCAAAAGCTTGGCTGAGCAAACGGGCATCTTCACCAAGGCGTCCGATCAAGGTTATTCCAGCTGGCATGCCTGTCTCGCGAAGACCAAGCGGAACAGTCACAGCCGGAAAACCAGCGGTCGCATAGTACTTTGAGTGTGCGTTGTCGATGCTCACGAGAATTGCCGCGTTGCTTTCGCCAAATGCTGCCTCGAGAGCGGCAATGGACGCCGCGCGCGCCGTTTGCGTGGCCTCCTCGTATTCGTTCGCTACAATGTCACTTGAGAACTCGGCGAGGGACATAAGAATGTCCTGGCCATAGGGAGCGCGTGTATCAGGGTCGGCTGCGTTGTAGACGATCAGGTCTTCAAGCGTTGACAAAGATTGCACGCGGTCGGTTACGTAGCGCATCGTTTCATAGCGCACACCTGCGCCGATAAGACCCGTGAAGCGACCCATTGTACCTGTCTCATCTTCGAGCCGCGCAGGTCTGATATCTGCGCCGGCGAGACTGAGCGCCCGTTCGAGACGGTCAAGGAGAGGTTCGTTGGTCTTGTCTGCAGTCAGGTCCGTAGTCAGGACGCCGACAGTCTCCCCCGCGAGTGAAAGGGCACCGAGGCCGGAAGCGTAGTCGGTGCCTGTTCCGACAAGCGCTCCCAAGAGAAGTGCCGCATCAGTCACGTTGCGTGCGATTGGTCCGGCTGAGTCATTGTTTGATATCAGAGGGATCACCCCATCGCCGCTCACCAAACCCCGGCTCGGTTTCATCCCGACGCAGCCCTGATAGGCGGCTGGCGCGATCAACGAACCGGAGGTCTCGGTTCCTACGCTGATCATGGCCAATCGAGCGGCCACTGCGCCCGCTGAGCCGGAGCTAGACCCCGCAGTCGCAAAGTCCTCGCCATACGGATTGACTCCAACTCCTCCTACTGCCGAAGCCCCACCAAGGCGCGGTCCGGTGGTTACGACGCCTGCAAACTCAGACAGGTTCGCCTTGCCGAGAATGACAGCTCCTGCGGCCCGAAGCTGCTCGACGATCTGCGCATCGTCCTCGGGCACATTGTCGAGCAGTACAGCGGCACCGGCAGTGGTGTGCATTGGGGCCTTTGTCTCAATGTTGTCTTTCACGCTGACTGGGATGCCATGAAGAGGACCGCTGTCTGCGGTGCGTGCTGCGTCTGCTGCACGAGCTTCCTCCAAAGCTGCCGGGTTGAGCTCGACAAACGTCCGGAAGACTTCATCGTAGGCTTCGATCCGGGCGAGGAGATGCGTTGTCACCAGTTCGGATGAGAAACCTGTTGGCGTCATTAGCCTTTGCAGGTCAAGTATTGTTCCTTGGGCAATCAACGTATCGAGAACGCTCGAAGTATCCTGCGGCAGCGCATCGATTGCACTCCGGAAAGGCGAGAAATCTAGGGGACGGAGCCGTGTTGATTGTCTGCCTTGGCCCAATGCCTGTGCAGCTGCCGGAGACGCCGCTAGGACCTGCAGTGCAGACAGGCTGAATAAAAACCGTCGTCTGTCCATTGTTCCTCCGAGTGCCGCGCAAAATGCTTGACCGATAAGTGTCTTCGCCCAGCGTTCGGGTGCCGCGCTTTGGTAGTATAGGGCAGTCGGACAAACCCGAAAGCGCTCAATCGCTTGCCATAGCCTATCAGCTTTCGAAAAAGCTGCTCCAGGTTTCCCTCCGCTTTGAGGTCAAGAAGCAAATGAGCAAGCGGACACTCAATCACCATGGTCCTAGTCGG
>JASJAW010000010.1 GCA_030066795.1 Dinoroseobacter sp. | reverse complement strand
TTGATCCGGGGCCTTCTGCGCCCGCGGGGCCCCGGATCAAGTCCGGGGCGGGTGTTTCTACGCGCTTTATTCATAGGAGTGGCCGGCCCGGAGGCCTTCGCGGACGCGATGCGCGAGCGCCAAAAACTCCGGCGTCTCACGAATGTCGAGCGGGCGTTCCCGCGGCAGGGTACTTTCGATCACATCGGTGATGCGCCCGGGGCGCGGCGACATGACGACGATCTTGGTCGAAAGATACACCGCCTCCGGAATGGAGTGCGTGACAAAGGCGATTGTCTTCCCGGTCTTGTCCCACAACTGCAGGAGCTGTTCGTTGAGATGGTCGCGCACGATCTCGTCCAGGGCCCCGAATGGCTCGTCCATCAACAGGATGTCTGCATCGAACGCGAGCGCCCGCGCGATGGAGGCGCGTTGTTGCATGCCGCCCGAAAGCTGCCAGGGGTGTTTGTTCTCAAACCCTTCGAGATCGACCAGCTTCAGAACTTTTTGCACCCGGCTGGCGAGTTCGCTTTTGGGATAACCCATGATCTCCAGCGGCAGGCGAATGTTGCCACCGATGGAGCGCCATGGATATAGCCCGGCGTGTTGGAAGACGTACCCATAGGCCCGGCTCTTGCGGGCCTCATCCGGGCTCAGCCCGTTGACAGTAAGCGAGCCTGAGGTCGGTGTCTCCAGCGCCGCAATGCAACGCAAGAAAGTCGTTTTCCCACAGCCTGAGGGACCTATGAAGGACACGAAGTCTCCGCGATCTATTGTCAGATCCACGTCACTCAGCGCGTGCACCGGGCCGTCGCTGGTCTGGAAGGTGAGGTTCAAGCCCTCTGCCGCCACTACGGTCACGTCTTGTAACCCCACAATTTCGGTTCGGCGAACTCGACGGAATTGCCATCAGGATCGCGCACATAGACAGAACGCGCGCCGTTGGGCCATCTGAAGTCAGCTTCTATTTCAATTCCATGCGACGTGAGCATAGCCACCAGTTCGTCCAGATTTTCACCGTTTACAGAAAAGCAAACGTGGCCTTCGCCCTTGGCCCCATGGGTCGGAACGGGAAGCGCATTTGCCGGAGGCCCTACTTTAGTTGCTGCAGCTACAAAGCATAAGAGCACTGTCGTTCCACAGCGGAAAAAGACATGCCGTCCGTCCACGCGCAAGAGCTTTTCGAGGCCGAGAACGCCTCCGTAGAAACTCTCCGCAGCATCAAGATCTTCAACGTAGACTGCCGCCTCCAGAACGCCCGTTGGGACAGTGGCCATTCGGCGTCATACTCCGGTTGCCGGAATGCCCGTCCGTTCCACAGGGCGCGGCGCGGTCAGCTCTTTCCAGGTTGAAAGCGCTTTGTTGGTTACGCCGTTGCCCGGCCGTTTCACGAACTTGCCGTGACCCTCCTGGGTCTTCACCTCGCCGTCATAGATCGCCACCTGCCCACGGGTCAGGGTGAAGCGCGGCAGGCCGGTGACGTCCTTGCCCTCGAACACATTGTAGTCGATTGAGGATTGCTGGCTGCCCGCAGTTATCGTCTTGGACTTCTCCGGGTCCCAGACCACGAGGTCTGCGTCCGCGCCCACCATCACCGCGCCCTTCTTGGGGTAACAGTTCAGGATCTTGGCGATGTTGGTCGAGGTCACCGCGACAAACTCATTGGGCGTAAGCCGACCGGTCTTCACCCCTTGGGTCCAGAGCATGGGCATCCGATCTTCAAGTCCCCCGGTGCCGTTCGGGATCTTGGTAAAATCGCCGACGCCATAGCGTTTCTGCTCGGTAGTGAAGGCACAATGGTCGGTCGCCACGACCGAGAGCGAACCGGACTGGAGCCCGGCCCAGAGACTGTCCTGATGCATCTTGTTGCGGAAAGGAGGAGACATCACCCGGCGGGCGGCGTGGTCCCAGTCGTCGTTGAAATACTCGCTCTCATCCAATGTCAGGTGCTGGATCAGCGGCTCGCCCCAGACCCGCTTACCAAGCTGGCGCGCGCGGCGGATGGCTTCGTGGGCCTCTTCGCAGGACGTGTGCACCACATAAAGCGGAACCCCGGCCATATCGGCGATCATGATCGCCCGGTTGGTGGCCTCGCCTTCGACCTGAGAGGGGCGGGAATAGGCGTGGGCCTCGGGACCTGTGTTGCCCTCGGCAAGAAGCTTCGCGGACAGCTCAGCGACCACGTCGCCGTTCTCGGCATGGACCATGGCGATGCCGCCCAGTTCGGCCAAGCGGTTGAAGCTGGAGAACAACTCGTCATCGTTCACCATCAACGCACCTTTATAGGCGAGGAAGTGTTTGAAGGTGTTGATCCCACGCTCTTCGATAACGGTCTTCATATCGTTGAAGACCTGCTCGCCCCACCAGGTCACCGCCATGTGGAAGGAATAGTCGCAATTGGCGCGCGTGGATTTGTTGTCCCATCGCTTGATGGCATCAAGCAGGCTTTCCCCTTGGTTGGGCAGGCAGAAATCGACAACCATCGTGGTGCCGCCCGCAAGCGCCGCACGGGTGCCGGATTCAAAATCATCCGAGGAATAGGTGCCCATGAAGGGCATCTCGAGGTGCACATGGGGGTCGATCCCGCCCGGCATCACATAGCAGCCCGTGGCGTCGAGTTCCTCATCGCCGGAGAGGTTTGGACCGATCTCAGTAATCACGCCGTTCTCAACCGCCACATCCGCCTTGTAGGTCAGATCATGGGTGAGGACGGTGCCGTTTTTGATGACTGTTGTCATTTTTGATCTCCCAACTCATTGGCTATTTGGCTCGCAGCTTCAGCGACTGGCTTGCATGTCTCAGCGTCGCTTTCCCAGATCGGGTTTGCTTCCCAAGCAGTACCTCGCAAGGCATAGCTGCGCCGATAGTTTTCCAAGTATAAATCAGCGATTTCTCTGGTGTCCAAGTTCACTGTTTCGGCAACGTGCGCTGTGCCTCTGTTTCCGTCGCTGTTTGATAGGCGCACCATCGTGGCAATAAGCAATAGGTCTTCGACCGATTTCTTGGATGCTTCAAACACTTCTTCGCCTATGGTCTGCCCCGCCCATTCAACGTTTGCTAAATAAAATGCTGCGCATCGCGCATACTGGTACGACTGTTCCGGATCACCTCTCTTAATGCTTTCGAGAGAAGCCATTTCCGCAACCGCGACAGCAGGAGAAACCAACGCGAGAGCAACGCTGGCATTTCGTAATGTCACTCCACAATCTCCGCCGTATTCAGCACCGCATGCAGCAGCACATCGGTGCCTGCCTGCGCCCATTCCTTGCTGATCTCTTCGGCCTCGTTATGGCTCAGCCCATCGACACAGGGGCACATGATCATCGCCGTAGGCGCGACGTCATTGATCCAACAGGCGTCGTGGCCGGCGCCTGAGACGATATCCATATGAGTGTAGCCCAGTTCCACTGCCGCGTCGCGGACAGCCTTTACGCAGCCTTCATCAAAAGCCGGCGGGTCGAACTGGCCGACGATGTGGCTGTCGAACTCCACTCCGATCTCTTCGCAGAGCTTCGGAGCTTTCGCCATGAACTCGTCGACCATACCATTGAGCTTGTCGAGCAGATGCGTGCGCATATCGACAGTGAAGACCACCTTGCCCGGGATGATGTTGCGGGAGTTGGGGTAGACGTCGATATGGCCGATGGCTCCGACCGCGTTGGGCTGGTTCTTCATCGCGATTTCGTGGACAAGCTCGGTGATGAGTGCGAGGCCCCGTCCTGCGTTCTTGCGCATGGCCATCGGGGTTGAGCCGGTGTGGCTTTCCTTGCCCGTCACCGTGCATTCGATCCAGCGCAGACCTTGTCCGTGGGTTACAACGCCCACGTCCTTGTTCTCGGCCTCGAGAATGGGTCCTTGTTCGATATGAAGCTCGAACATCGCATGCATCTCGCGCGCACCAACCTCTTCGTCACCCACCCAGCCGATGCGCTTGAGCTCGTCGCCAAACCGTTTGCCCTCCGCATCAACCCGATCATAGGCCCAGTCTTGCGTGTGTTTGCCGGCAAACACACCCGACGACAGCATCGCAGGCGCAAATCGCGTGCCTTCCTCGTTGGTCCAGTTCGCGATAACGATCGGGTGCTTGGTCTTGACGTCGAGATCGTTGAGCGTGCGCACCACTTCCAGCCCGCCAAGCACGCCCAGCACCCCGTCATATTTCCCGCCCGTGGGCTGGGTGTCGAGATGCGAGCCCATATAAACAGGCAGCGCGTCCGGGTCCGCGCCTTCGCGCGTCGCAAACATATTGCCCATCGTGTCGACCCCCATTGACAGGCCTGCCGCCTCGCACCACGTCTGAAATAGGGCGCGGCCCTCGGCATCCTCATCGGTCAGCGTCTGGCGGTTGTTGCCACCAGCGACACCCGGGCCGATCTTGGCCATCTCCATCAGGCTGTCCCAGAGTCGATCCGGATCAATGCGGAAATTCTGCCCACCATCCATTTGGAACTCCTTTTGGCTCACCGTTACTGACTGGTCCGGTTTGATTGTTAGTGCATGACAGGACAGTGGTCCATCTAGACCGTGATGATCTATGTCGTCTGCGGCCGGCCAACGCTGTAGGGCGTCTGAACGGGCACGAGAAGAGCGCGGACGATAGATACCCTGTTGCGTCAGTCACGGGCGTGGTTTGGGCTGCCTACGAAGCGATTTCGTAGCCACCATTATAAGCATCGCTCTTCCTACGGACTTGAGAATGCTCAACAATCCGTTCGCGTGCAATCCCGCGGAACTCCTCAATGGATGAATACCCCTTACGCTCCATGTACTCATTCAGGTCGTCTTTCAGTTCCTGAATGAGCTTCACGCCAACGCCGCCACTGCCTTTTTCTTCCATCGCAGCGGTGCAGACCTGCAGGTTGCCGGCCCCATGGGCAATGAAATTAAACGCCTCGCGGAAGCCTCTTATGCCACCAATGCCGGAGATCGCTTTGTCCGGATAAGCCCGCGAAATGTCCGACACGCGTTGCAGGGCCTGGTGGAGGATAGCCAACCCCCCTAATCCGCCAGACGTCACAAGGCCGTCGACTTCAACCTCGAACTTCAGTGTTTCGGGATCGATCAAGGGAAGCGATGGAAAGGTGTTGCAGAGAGAGATCGCTGACGCGCCAGCGTCATAAGCAGCGCCGGCCGCATCGACGAGTGCCGAGGTCGAGGGCGTGAGCTTGACCCAAATCGGAACGCTGACTGCGCCCGTGACGGCTTTCAGGATGGACCGGATGATGTCTTCGTCATTGGCGATGTTGGCTCCCATATCCTTACGGTCCATATGTGGACAGGACAGGTTCAGCTCAATTGCATCGCACCCGACATTGACGCACGCTCTGGCGAGCTTGCGCCAATTCTCCATCTCCTCCTCATTCCCGGCGCCCGCCATAATCGAGGCAATGAGCATACGGTCTGGGTAGGTTGACTTGATCTCCTCAAGATCGGGCAGCCACAAGTCCAACGGCTGATCGGAAATCAACTCCCAGTTCCAGGAAGAATGAGACACGGTATCCGCTCGCTTTGACCGCGACACATAAGGCTTTTCATCGCTCGCGCGTTGAAAGATTGTCCGAGGCCCAGCCACGTTTTCAACCGGGTGAAGGCCGATGGTCTTGGTGACGACACCGCCCCAACCGGCCTCGAAGGCCCTTAGGATTTTGCGTTTGCTTTCCGTCGGCGGCGCGGATGCCAAAACGAAAGGATTTTCAAATTCAAGGCCGGTGAAAGTCGTCGCAAGTCTGTTCACTGCAGCGCACCCAATAGTTGATCTAAGACAAAATGGTCAGCCTGAAACTTGGAAAAGTCAATATTCTTAACAGAGCCTCCCGCCTTCAGTTAGGTCACGAGAGGTCGCATAATACTCTCTATGGAGGCACTCAAAGCTGATTTGCAGGGTTTGCCATCAAGATTTGCTCGCGACGGATTGGAACGCCTACAAGCATTTGATCTCTGTCGGATTCCATCTCGCCCGTTCCGCCGCGCACGACGTGCACTTCGCCTCCGGACTGCAAGGCCTTCAGGGCATGAATTCAGAGCTGACCGCTTTTAAGTACCACTTCGCTGCTGGAATTAGGTGCTATATCCGCGCCCAGCCTGTTATCTAGCTTTGAAGCCTGACCTTCCTCTAGACTGCACGAACAAGCATGCATACGGGAGGAAGCAATGCTCGACACGACATTGACGGACCAGACGCAGGAATTTCTTGATACCTTTGGCGCAGCCCTTGAGCAGGGAGACATCGAGGCAGCGACCGGTTTATTTCAGGACGATTGCTATTGGCGCGATCTTGTCTCTTTCACCTGGAACATCAAAACTGTGGAGGGGAAGGAACAGGTGGCCGACATGTTGCGCCATCAACTGGCGACCACCAAGCCATCGGGTTGGAAGGTTGCTCATGGAGAGACCCCTACAGAAGAGGGCGGTATAACCACCGCGTGGATCGAGTTTGAAACCGCTGTGGCGCGTGGCTACGGGCTCCTCAGGCTTAAGGACGGCCTTATCTGGACGCTGCTGACCACAATGGTTGAGCTCAAAGGGCATGAGGAACCCAAAGGATTTCAGCGCCCGCTTGGCGCAAAGCATGGCGCAGGCAAACACCGAACAACCTGGAAAGAAGAGCGCGAAAAGGAGAAGGCCGAACTCGGCTATGAAACTCAGCCTTATTGCCTGATTATCGGCGGAGGCCAGGGTGGGATCGCGCTCGGTGCGAGATTGCGTCAACTGGCGGTGCCGACGATCATCGTGGAGCGTAACGACCGACCGGGGGACAGCTGGCGCAATCGGTATAAGTCGCTTTGCCTGCATGACCCGGTCTGGTACGACCATCTGCCTTACATCAAGTTTCCCGAAAACTGGCCCGTCTTTTCGCCAAAGGATAAGATCGGCGACTGGCTCGAAATGTACACCAGGGTTATGGAACTAAACTATTGGACCCGAACCACAGCAAAGTCCGCGCGCTATGATGAAACGTCAAGAGAATGGACTGTGGTCGTGGATCGCGACGGTGAAGAGGTGGTGCTCAAACCCAAGCAACTAGTGATGGCAACTGGCATGTCAGGCAAGGCCAATATGCCGAGTTTTCCAGGAATGGAAAAGTTTCAGGGCGATCAGCACCATTCCTCGCAGCATCCCGGCCCTGATAAGTATAAGGGCAAGAAAGCGGTCATCGTGGGCTCCAATAACTCTGCCCATGATATTGCCGCCGCTCTTTGGGAGAACGAGGCCGACGTCACAATGGTGCAAAGGTCCTCCACACATATCGTTCGGTCGGACACGCTTATGGAAATCGGGCTGGGCGACCTGTACTCCGAGAGAGCTGTGGAAGCAGGTGTGACGACGGAGAAGGCCGATCTGGTTTTTGCATCACTGCCCTATGCGATCCTGCACGAGTTTCAGATCCCCGCGTATGCCGCGATGAAGGAGCAGGACAAAGACTTTTACAACGGACTTGAACAAGCGGGTTTCTGGCTCGATTGGGGGGACGATCAGTCTGGCCTTTTCATGAAGTATCTTCGGCGTGGGTCAGGATACTATATCGATATTGGAGCCAGCCAGCTGATCATTGACGGTGAGATCAAAATCAGGCGTGGGCAAGTGGTCGAAGTCGATGAAACCGGGGTCATTCTGGACGACGGTACCCATCTTGATGCAGATGTTATCGTCTATGCGACCGGCTACAAATCGATGAACAGCTGGATCGCGGATCTGGCAGGACAAGAGATGGCGGACAAGGTTGGCAAAGTCTGGGGTTTGGGATCAGATACAACGAAAGACCCGGGCCCATGGGAAGGCGAAGAGCGCAACATGTGGAAGCCTACGCAACAAGAAGCGCTCTGGTTCCATGGTGGCAACCTCCACCAGTCGCGCCACTACTCCCAGTTTCTATCGTTGCAAATAAAGGCGCGTATGGAAGGTATCGATACACCAGTCTACGGGCTGCAGGAAGTACACCACCTGTCCTAAAGCTTCCGCGGGCCAGCATGCCTGGCCCGCTTTGTTCTCACGGAGGTCATTCACTTCTATGACTCAAGAAAACTGACCAGATCTGTAAGATAACGGCTTTCAATGGAACGCAGTCATTCAGGAAGCGTGTGGCGAACGACCTCTTAGATCCCAGACTACCGCTTCTCTCCACGTAAAACAAAAGCCGCTAAAGCGACCCCAAAGGTAGCGCAAGAAGCCCGAGGTGCGATGGCCGCGGGCCACGCCAATCAGTCGGGTGCTCCGAAGTCCGGACTGTCAGGAAGGTAGTTAAAAAGTTCAAGCCGCGGTTGCTTTCCGTTGCCCAATCGGAAGGCGCTCAGACTCGCGGGAGCCACCGGAATAATCTGTGCTGGATCGAGCCCAATGTAGCGTTGTAGGATCGCGCGGATGACGCCGCCGTGGCAAACGATGAGAAGGTTCTCGCACGCATTGCGCTTCTCTGTCTCGATCACGTCTGTGACCCGTTCAACGAAACTCGCCCATGTTTCACCGCCCGGCGGGGCTGATGTGCCGGCCCGCCAGCCTTGGTAGGCATCCTCGTTCTCGCCCCTGATGTCTTCGATCGCCCGGCCGGTCCAGTCGCCGACATCGATTTCTCGCAACGCCTCCGTGAATCGCATGGGTTCGGCCCCGATCCTGTGCGCAGTGTCGCGGACCCGTGCAAGATCGGACGAGACGGCCCGGCAATGGCCGATCTTTTCGATCACCGGGCGCAACGCGTCGGCTTGGCGCTTGCCGAGATCGGACAAGCCGATGTCCGCCTGACCTTGGAGACGCCGCGCGGCGTTCCATTGAGATTGCCCGTGCCGGACCAACAACAATCGCATCAACCGATCCTCTCTCCGTCTGGGCCAAACCAGCTATCGGGGCGGGGTGGCAGGCAGAACTGGATCGTGTCCCCGATCTGCGCCGACGGTGCGTGATCTACAATAGCGGTCAAGCGCAGCCCGTCGCGCAGGCCGGTGACCATAGTGCGCCCTGCAATGGTGCTTGTTTCCACCAGTTCCATCGGCAGCGTGGTATCCCCTTCGCTGTCGCCGAGTACCATCCTTTCAGCGCGGTACATGGCCAGGCAGTCGTCGGCAGGTGGGGTCACCGGCATGTGCCGGCCGCCGACCCTGTAGCCGGTTCCATTCTTAATCACAGGCACCATGTTATTGGGTGGAGTGCCAACAAACGTGGCCACAAATGCAGTTTCGGGATGATCTACCAGGTCCGCGGGCGTGCCAAATTGCTGTACCCGGCCTTCGTTCATGACAGCCACATGTGACGCCATGGTCATCGCTTCGATCTGGTCATGGGTGACGTAGACGGTCGTTGCCCCTGTCGCACGGTGCAGCCGCATAAGCTCCGTCCGCATCTCGACCCGCAGCTTGGCGTCGAGGTTCGAGAGCGGCTCGTCAAACAGCAGCACCGATGGCTTTGGCGCAATAGTTCGCGCGATGGCGACACGTTGCTGTTGGCCGCCCGAAATCTCGTTCGGGTAGCGGTCTGCCAGCGGGCTGATATCCAGGAGCTTCAGAACCTCTGCAACGCGCGTCGCGCGCTCCGCCTTTGGCATCTTCATGACCTTCAGGGGCCATTCAATATTGCCGCGCACCGACATATGTGGCCATAGCGCATAGGACTGGAACACCAGACCCGCATTGCGCTGGGCAGGATCGACCGCCCAATTCCGGTCTCCGTCTGAAACGGTCTGGCTATCGAACACGATCTGCCCCGCCGACGGCAATTCGAGACCTGCAAGCATTCGCAAAAGAGTGGTCTTGCCGCACCCGGACGGCCCGAGTAGCACGAGGAATGCACCATCGGGCACGGACATCGAGACGTTCTTTACAGCCTCGAAGTTTCCGAAACATTTGGTGAGATTGCGAGTTTCCAGCATGGGGCTTTTCTAATTCTTGAGCCAGGGTTGGGATTTGGACTGAAGCCGGTTCGCTATCAGCGACGCGGCGATAGAGATGAACAGGATTATGACCGTGATCGCGTTGGCGAATTGCCCGAAGCCTTCCGATGCATACCGATACGCGACAACCGACAGGACCGGCATCGTGGGCGTAAAAAGTAATACAACGAGCGACAAGTCACGGACGATCTTGACGAAGATCAGAATGCCGCCCGCTGTGAGACCGCGAATGGCTAGTGGCACCGTGATGGCCAAAAGTCTGCGGGCAAAGCTGGCCCCTGTGATGCGTGCGCTCTCCTCCAGTTCACCTCCCACCTGTTGGATAACAGCACGTCCGGTCTGGACAGAAAAGGGCAGCAGATAAGCTGTGCCCGCAATGACCAAAAGCATGAAGGTGCCGTAGAGCGCCGGGAGCGGCCCGATCGGTGCTCCCAGATAAGCGATATAGGCTGCGCCAAAGGCGATGCCGGGTACAAGAAGTGGCAGAAAGCTGATTTGCGTAATTGCTGCGGAGGCCCACCCCTCGCGAAAGCGCGCCGTTGTGTACGAAGCCAAAAGCCCCACAAACATGCCGGTAAAGGCGACGGCCAATCCCAGGCTCAGCGTCACTGTCAGCGCCCGGACGATATCCTCGTTATAGATAATGCCCGGAATGCCTTGCGCTAAGGAAGGATCGCTTTGTCCCAGCCAGTAGTGCAACGTCCAGTTGGAAAAAAGGTTGGCTGATGACGGTGCAAGGCTGGATGCCGTCAGCACGATGACCGGCACGACGGTGGAGAGGACCAGGATGGCCATGGCCAAAACGAACAGCGGCCAGCGCGCGCCACGCAGATCGAAGCGCTTGGCGCGTCCGCCTTTCCCGGTAATCGTGGCATAAGACCTGCGGCCCGAGACGATCCGATTGCCCGCCCAGAGGAACGCGCCGGATATCAGCACCAGCAATATCCCGATCACATAGCCGCGCCCGACTTGTCCCACTTCGATCATACCGAACAGGCGGGTTGACAGCGTTTGCATCCGCACCGGCAGCCCCAAAAGCGCTGGCGTTGCGAAGTTCGAAACAGCGCCCGCAAAACAAAGTGACCCAGTTGCAACCAACGCCGGTGTCGTCACCGGCAGTATAATTCCCAAAAAGATGCGCTGTCCTTTAGCGCCGGCGATCTGCGCGGCTTCAATGAGATCGGAGTTTACCGTGGCTAAGGCCGCCGCGATGATGGTGAAGGCGAGGCTGAAATAGTGCAGAGTCAGAACGATCAGCGTTGGCACAATGCCCCAGGCCAGCCAGTCCGGGATGTCGAACCCAAGGCCCTGCAGCCAGCCGACCTGACCGCCGACGCGGTCGTTGCGGAAAAGCGATCCCCAGGCCAGCGCGGCCGCAAAAGACGGAATCATGAATGGCAGCGTGGCCATCACACCAATGGTCTTACGGAACGGCACATTTGTCATCACGACGAGCCAGGCCAGAAACCCGCCCAGCAGGATACACCCTGTCGCCACAACCACACCGATGAGCAGCGTATTACCCAAGGGTTTGTAGAACAGGTTGGTGGACAATCTGCCAGTCAGCACGTCGGACCAAGCCTTGATCGTGTCCGGCTGCAGCGTGAACATCACCGTTCTGATCAGCGGAAGCACAATCAGGGCGATCAGCAGGGCCAGCACAAACGCTTTCAGCACCGTTCCCTGTTGAAACAGCACGCGTCGTCTTTGCATGCCCATGGCTGCGTCCGCCATCAAGATCATCCCTGTTCGCGAAGTGACGATAGCGCAGGGGCGGACACGTCGCTATGCCCGCCTCCGCCAAGAGCGTCCGGCTACTGTAGTGTTAGGATCAGGTCGCCAATCTCGGCTCGGATCGTGGTCGTTTTTGCCGGGTCAAGCCGCCAGGCCGTAAACTCATCTAGAGGCACCGCGTCGGGGTGGGGCGGTATGTCGGTGCGGGTGACATAGTCGCCGGCAACGTAGAACGGTGCGAGACCTGGTCCGCCAACCTCGCTCTCGTCGCCCATGAGAAAATCGATTGCCAGACGTGCTGCGGCGGGGTTGTTGGGCTCTGCGGCCAGAGCCAGCACCGCAGGAAAAATGATCCCCGGCGCGGGTTCTACAGCATTGGCGACTTGCAGGGCCCAGCCTTCTTCCTCGTTGTCGCGTCGGTCTGAATAACTGGTAAAACCAACCGGCGGATTGTCCTGTCCCAGGGCGCCGACGGCCGCGTTCACATCGTCCGTGGAGCCCACCAGGATAAGGTCATTTGCGAACAGATCGCTGATGAATTTCTCGCCGGCGTTGGCGGCGCCGTCGAGGTCGATCGCGCTCCCGAATTGTGCCTCATAGGCAGTTGCCATCTCGTCCGAACGCAGGACGATCTCTGTCATCAGGTCGAGATAGTCACCACGCTGCAGAGGATCGACCATCACTACGCGGCCTGTCCAGTCAGGGGTTGTTAGTTCCCAGAGGTTGCGGACAGGTGCCCCGTCAGGATTGGCTTCTTCATTATACATCAATACCTTGGTCGATAAACGCTGTGCCAGCAGCGGGCTTTTGTACTGTGCTGGTACGCGGTCGGCCACGCGCGGCGGCACGTAGGGCGCTATGAGCCCTGCTTCCAGTAGCTCGCTCAGTACAACCGGCGTATCGGAGATGTAGACCACGTCGGCATTGGTGACGCCCGCCTGCGCCTCGGCCTTGAGCCGTGCGATCTGTTCAGTCGAAGAGATGTCGAACCCCTGCAGATCGATGCCGGGATAGGCCTCCTCGAAGGCTTTCTCAACCTTACCAATGCGGCTGGTAAAGGAATAGACCGTCAACTTGCCCTCTTGCTGCGCCAACGGCAGCAGCTCGTCCGGACCCATTTCGTTCAAGTGGCCACCTGCTATCGCAGCCGTAGACACAAAAATGCTAATCGCGCCAAGACGCGTTACAGTCAGAAACCTCATGTGATCCTCCCTAGGGTTACACTTTATTCGAAACGCTCGATTAACTGTCCCAGCCGATCGAGCTTCTTCAGCGATTCCTCCTTCGCTGTTAGACCGGCGGCGATGACGAGGGCGTTGCAGACGGTCATCGGTACGGTCAGGGTCTGGAACGCATCCGGATCGCCGGAGCGCGGAGCGGTCAGAAGATGGTCGGGTCGGGGCGACAGGAGTGCACCTGATTGACCCGAGATGATGATTGTCGTTGCCCCGGCTTCTTTTGCGGTTTCGATCAGAGCAGCGTAGCCTCGGGGCGGGCGGCGGAATGCGAAGCTCAACACGACATCCCCGGCTTCAAGTCCCAGCATCTGCTCGGCCAGCCCCCGTGGATTGGTGTCGAGTTGCTGCACCTCTTTGCCAAAGCGACGGAACCGTTTGACCATCATCAGAGCCAGCACTTCAGCGTTGCCATAGCCATAGATGAAGATCCGGTTCGCGTGCATCAGTAGGCCCGCTATACTCGCGATCTGGTGCGGTTCGATGAAGTCTTCGATCCCGCTGAGCGCTTGCGCCTCGTCGTGCGCCAGCTTGCCCAAGATTGTGTCAGCACTGCTTTCGGAGATCGTCTTTTCGAACCGGGTTGCGGCCTCGCGCGTTGCAATGAACTCATCGCGCAGCGCATCTCGGAATGCTGCGTAGCTATCGAAACCAAGCTTCTTGGCAAGCCGCGAGGCCGTCGCTTCATGCACGCCCACCGATTTAGCCAATTCGCCAGCCGTTCCCAGCGCCGCCGAGGTAGGGCTTTCAATCACGTTTTCAACAAGTCTGCGTTCGCTGGGAGTCAGCGTCGCGGCTTGATCCGATATTCTTTCAATAAGTGACATGAACAACTCGACGTTCTGCATGTACACTTGCACATATCGGGGGATTCTGCAAGTTTGCTTGCTGATTTGAGCTCGCGTTCATAAACTGGCCAGTGATCACGCTAAGGAGACTGGCTGCGAAGTCCTTACCGATCTCGCTCAAGACGAGCAAAACCTGCGCGATCAGTTAGGTGCAGGGCGCCAGAACAAGAATGTGAGAAACGGGGTAGGGGGATTGCATCTATGCGTCTGCTAATGTCGGGCTCTGACCTCTCATTTCTCAGATGCACTGGTTCGGTCGTTCCTTTCGACTAGTTGCGACATCCCAATTTCACGCCAAGATTACAGTGCTCTTGCAATCGCTGCGTATCCTCTGAGGTCCATCCCTCCGGCGCGGTCACTTCTGCCCAAGGGGCGATATAATCCTCTGCGAAATAGGAATGACCGTGCCCGGCCGGAGCTCCGAAGGCGAGAGCCATATCGAGAGCGAGTTGAAACTGAGTGACAAACGGAATGAAGACGAGGTGTTTGGACACATCCTCGGCAGGTGGATCGTTCATCCAGGGCGGCGCTCGCCAAACCGAAAATGGATCGTAGAAAACAATTGGATCGCTGGAGTACTGGAGAAATACGATCCTGAGGTTGCCCCACGGGGCGCGTGCCCGCGAGGCATCCGCGAAATGCGATGCGTAGCGCACGACAGATCCATCTTCGATTGTGGGCAGAACCCAAGGACTGCCCGGCTCGCGCATATTCTGAATGCTGTACCAGAATTGCGAAGGGAATGGCGGCCCCGCCCAGAAAGCTCCGTCAATGGGGTCATTCACCAGACGAAAAATGTTGGTGGCATACATCGACGACCACGCACCGAGGCTCAAACCATGCACGTACAACCGCGGCCGGTCATCCCGGGGAAGGGTTTTCCAGTACTCATGAACCACGTTTAGCAGAGCGGAAGCCTGGTCCAAGCCGGTGCGTGTTTCGAGTATCAACGCCAAAGGTGACTGTAGGAAGGAGTACTGCACACTGACCGTCGCGATGTCGCCATCATGCATGTATTCGACCGGATCATGGGACCCGGGGTCCATCCAACCCGTCCCTGTTGGGCTCGTCACGACCAACACTTTTCTGTCGAACGCGCCCAAACGCTTCAATTCAGCGAGCGCGAGCTCGGCACGCTCGGTCGGAGTTTCCCCATTGGCACGGCCGACATATACCCGGATCGGGTCCAGTGCGGGCTTGCCCGAGAAAGCTGATATTGCGCGGGCGTCCGGCCCGTTCAGCACAAAATCGCGTCCTGGCTGGCCCATCGTCGCCCAATCGACAAGAGACGCAGCAGACCCGGCCTGAGTTGCCTTAGGGGGCAAAGCAGGCGCCACTTCAAATAGCATCTGAGCCGCTTCGTAACTTTCATCCAGCGACATAACCAAACGATCGAAAATCTCGTCCCGAGATACGACGAAGAGGACGAGTACAACGGTAATAACACCCAGAACATTGGCCCGCCGGGCCGGCATTATGTGGTAGAATTTGGAGCGGACCCACCGGAACAGAGCCGCCACCAACGCCCCGAGAATGTAGGCTGCAAAAAACGTCAGGGTCGCCGCCCCGACGATCTGGAGAATATGCTGAGCATCAGCGGCCTCCATCCCCATCTTCCCGCGCAGTTCGTTTTGCCACTCAAGACTGTAAGTCATCGTCCAGACCAGCGCTGCGACAACGGCGGCTGAAAAGAGCAGCTTACCACCCAGCGCCGCTTTTCCCTTAAGGACAGGCATGTCAGCGGCCCACCACAGCAAGCCGATGGCCTTACCGATCAAATAGCCGACAGCAGTTACTACCCCTCCAAGAATTCCTTGGACTAAAGGGCCGCGGGGTATCAGAGATGGCGTCAGTGACAGGGCGAAGCACAGCAACCCGAGCAGAAGGCATGGGACTGAGAAACGAAAAAGACCAAGAAAAACGCTACGCATTATTTAGACCGCATCTGCCAATTCTTTCATAGATTAGCGAATATCAAAAAAAGCTCCCAATTATCGTCGCGGTCTACAGTAATCCTTTCACTCCCAAAAGAAACCGCGCGATATTTCAAACGTTTGTGCACGGCAGAGCAAGTTGGAGAGCCAGTCCCCGGGTCTCGCTCATCGCCACCGCAGGCATGTTGGAAGCCTTACTGCTCGTAGGCGTATCTCAGCCATTGTCCATCCTCGAGAAACAGCGTGTCTATACCGGGTGTCGACGCGGTTTGGGAGCGACGCAACCCAGTGGCGACTTCTTTGGCGAAGCAGCGAGGAGGCCAGTCACCGTACTCATGTGCATTCAGTTGACGTGGCTCAGCGTCTCAGGAGGTTTGCCATTCGTTGAAGAGGTGGCGCGCCTTTGCTGTGTGCCAATTTGAGCAAGCCTAATCATGGTGACCGGCTAGTTCTAACGACACGACCAAACCAGGCGCATTGTCTGCCAGAGTAACCTTGCCGTTGTGCAATCGGGCGACCGAGGCAACCAACGCCAGCCCAAGGCCAGAGTGTCGGTCTGAGCGGCTGTCGTCTAGCGTGACAAAGGGCTGAAGAATATGGTCATATTCATCTAACGGTATGCCCGGCCCGGCATCAGTTACAGACAGCACAGCGTTCACACCCACCTGCTTGGCAGCCACCTTGATCGCAGAATTCGGAGGTGCGTATCGCATCGCATTGTCGAGTAAATTGGCGACGGCCTGGTTTAGAAGGGCCTTGTGTCCATCAATAACGACATCCGCGCCTATACAAGAAATCGAAACCTCGTTCTGCGAAGCGACCGGCTTATAAAACTCAGTGACCTCCCGCGCCAGTTTCGCCAGGTCGACTTTCTGAAATTCAGACCGACCGATGCCTGCATCGGCGCGTGCGATCTCTGTCAAATCCCTAAAGACATCAAGGATATGGTTGACTTCGCGCAATGCGTTCTCGCCAGCTTTTTCCCGTTCCCGCGGCGAAAGCTCGCCTTGTGTAAGCTGCTCGACATGGCCTTGCAGTCGCGTCAACGGGCTGCGCAGGTCGTGCGACAGACTGTTGGTGGTCATGCGCAGGTTGGCGACGAGAGCTTCGATCCTATCCAGCATGTCATTCAAGGTTAGGGCGAGCTGATCAAATTCGTCGCCGCCCTCGCGAATGGGCATGCGTTGAGTGAGATCTCCCGATACGATCTCTCGCGCAGTTTCCGAAATCTCACCCACGCGCCGGAATACAAGGCGCGTCAGTAGCCAGCCAGTGATCAGGCTCAGGCCAATAGCGGTTGCCAGCGCAAGGGCCAGTGATTGGCCAAGGACGCGATCGAACTGATACCGTGCCGACGCATCGCGCCCAACCAAGAGCCGCTCCCCCCCGCGCAGTTGAATTGAAGCGGCTGAGATCGGGACCCGCCGATCGATGTCTGTCCGTATCAGTTCTATCTCGACCCAGCCGCTGCCCGGGGTGACCGTTGGCGGCCAAGCGCCAAGATTTCCGGCGATCGGTTGTCCAAACCGATCCGTCAGAAGATAGAGCGCGTCTGGCTCTGCGGTGTTACTGATGCGTCGCTCGATCGCCCGGGCGAGGCCCAGCATGCCAAGGTCAGCGTAACTGTCGGAAAGACCGTTGAGTTCGGCGGTAACTACACCTCGCGTTTCGGCCTCTATTATTCTGTTTGCAGTGAGATAGACGAGGCCCAACACAAGCGCGATTGCTATGAGGCTTAGCAGTGCACTGGCGGCAACCAAGCGCGTACGCGTGCTCTGGACGAAGCCCATCTAGGCGTCCGCCAGCATGTAGCCGGCACCTCGCACTGTTTGTAACAGCGGCACCTCTGAACCAAAGTCCACCTGTTTGCGGAGTTTGCTGATGTGCACATCCACGACATTCGTTTTGGGGTCAAAGTGATAGTCCCAGATCCCCTCCAAAAGCATGGAGCGCGTGACGACCCTGTTCTTGCGCCGCAGCAGGAACTCAAGAATCTTGAATTCTTGTGGGGTCAGGGTGAGGTCGCGGGTGCCGCGCCGTACAGTTCGACGCACAAGGTCCATCTCAAGGTTATTGCAGGTCAGGAGCGTCGTTTCCGACTGCTCTTGCGGGCGACGGAGCAGCGCTTCCACGCGGGCGAGAAGTTCCTGAAGCGAGAAGGGTTTGACGAGATAGTCGTCCGCACCAGAGCGTAGGCCGCGAACGCGTTCATCGACCGCGCTCATCGCCGTGAGCATCAAGACGGGCGTCGTTAATCCGGCGGCCCGTATTGACTTGAGAAGTGCCAGTCCATCCATCTCCGGCAACATGCGGTCCAGGATAATCGCCTCGAACCCGCCGTCGGTCGCAAGATAGAGCCCATCGCGGCCGTTCTCGGCCGTCTCGATTGTATAGCCCTCTTCAGCGAACCCGCGGGAGATGAACTCGCGGGTTTCTTCGTCATCTTCGATAATCAGAATACGGCGTGTCATTGAGCTATGTTTCAACGGGTATACTAGGGACGTGGGCGGATGATGAGAATAGTCTTTGAAAATGCGTCGCCGGACGTGATTACCACGCCCGGCGGCAACGGTGGATCACCTCCCTAAGATCCACCGCCGTCCGATGCCCCCGCACAAAATAAGGCAATCGGAACGCTCAGTCTTTGAGCCTGTCAAACGAGCTCGACAGCTACAAAGATCTGTTGACCCGCGCGGTTGATCAGGAGCAGGGCCGGATCGGTTTGCCCTGCGTCAAGCGCGGCGCTGAGCGTCTGGGGCGTCGTTATCGCTTCATTTCCCACGCGCACAATGACGTCGCCGACCTGAAGGCCCGCCTTCGCCGCCGGTCCCGACGACGACAACGAGGTGATGACCAACCCTTGCGTGTCGTCCCCGACGCCGATTTCAGCGCGCGCGCTGTCCGTAAGCTCGGCAACAGTCGCGCCCATAGCCTCAAGGGCAGATGTCTCTTCGGGCTCTGCAACATCCCGCTGGGCGTTTTGAGCTGCTGTGAATTGACCCAGAGAGATGTCGAGGGTCTTCGTATTGCCGCTGCGCAGAACGACTACCTGGACTGTCTCTCCGATACCTGCCGCAGCAACCAGCTTCGGCAAGTCATTGCTATTCGGCACATCCTGACCATCGAAAGTGAGGATGACATCCCCGGTTTCTAATGCACCGTCGGAGGGGCTGCCTGCCACGACAGACGACACCAAAGCGCCTTTCGCATTCTCAAGGCCGAGCGCTGCCGCGAGATCTGGCGTCACGTTTTGAATCGAAACGCCCAGCCAGCCACGGTCAACTTTGCCATCATCTTTTAGGTCTTCTACAACCATTTCGACGATATCCGAGGCAACTGCGAAGCCGACACCAACAGACCCGCCGGTCGGAGAATAGATGGCAGAGTTCACGCCGACGACTTCGCCGTCCATATTGAAAAGCGGCCCGCCAGAATTCCCCCGGTTGATTGCGGCATCGGTTTGCAGGAAGTCGGCATAGGGACCGACTGCAATATTTCTCCCTTTGGCGGAGATGATCCCCTTGGTCACCGTGCCACCAAGTCCAAATGGGTTGCCGACTGCCATGACATCTTCACCGACACGGATCTCGCTTGAGTCGCCGAGTTCTACGAAGGGAAGCGCGTCGTTTGCCTCGATGCGAAGCAGCGCCAGGTCTGTTTGCTCGTCCACCCCGATAATCTCGGCATCGAATTCACGGTCGTCACTCAAACGAACAGTTACTGTGTCCGCGCCATCCACAACGTGATGGTTGGTCACAATCCAGCCTTCTGCGTCAAGAATAAACCCCGATCCCAACCCAGAAGAGGGCTGTTGGTTCCGGAACTGGTCGGGAATACCTTGTTGTGGACCAAAATTTTTGAAGAAGTCTTCAAACGGCGATCCCTCCGGGAAGGGCATTCTGTCCGTCGGTCCTTTGGCAAGGTCCATCTGTGCAGGCTCACGGGACGACAGAACCGTTACAACCGAAGGCGAAACCCGCTCAACGAGATCGGCCAATGCTTCATCGGCGTGAACCGCACTTGTTGCCGCTGCAAGCAAGCTGGTCGAAAGCGCGGTTGCCGTAGCAAAGCGGCCGAGGGATCTGGAAGTCTTTGTTTGGTGTTTCATGCAAATGCACTCCTATCTTTGCCTCCGAAAACCGGAGTTGGCCGCAAGATAGGAAGCCTAGATTAGGCTGGGGTTTCGAAATTCTTAAGACTTTTTAATCGTCCCTGAGAATAGTTTTAGTCGAGGACGCTCAGAGACGGCGACATGGCGAGATATGACGCGCGATACATGCGTTGAAGAACTCCACGCAGATATCTGGGAGGTGTTGTGCCGCGCCCCTCCGGCAGCCAAGCGCAATAGCCTTGAAGTTAAACCGATAACACTCCGGAGTGATGCCAGAAACGTCTGCTTGGGCCTCATGTAACGCCACGAACCGGTCGTGGTTCAAGCCGGTAAGCCTCAGATCCGGCACTGCAGCTTGCTGTTCACTTTGGGCTTCTGCCATGACCGCTGTAACCTTGCGGTGCTCGATGCGCCTGAAGAGGCTGTTTTTCGTTTCGACCCACTCCGACAGAGCACCTGAATACTCATCCTCGCTATCCTGTTTGTTGCCAGATTGGGATCGCAGTCTTCAAAGAGTCTGAGCGAAGTCGGGCAGACTTGTCACTCCAGATGCCGCTAGGATGGCGCGGTACGTCAGGCTATCCTGTCGAAGTCATTTTTTGGGGGAGGACAAGATGTACAAACGAATACTGATTGCGACCGACGGTTCCGAGCTGGCCAGCAAAGCCGTTGATCACGGGCTCCAACTTGCAAAGACTGTTGGCGCGACAGCGTTAATCGTCACGGTCACGGAAATCTGGTCGGCCATGGATATGGCGAGCAATATCGACAAAGGGCAGTTAGATGCGGTGCAGGCCTACGAAGCCGCCGCAAAAGCGGGAGCCAAGATCATTCTCGACGAAGCTGCAGCCCGCGCGTCGGCCATGAGCATCGCATGTGAAACGCGGCATGTGAACGACCTAAAACCCGCAGAAGGCATCATGCAAACAGCCAGCCGCGAAGACTGTGATCTGATTGTTATGGCTTCACACGGTCGCAGCGGGGTGAAGAAGATGTTGCTCGGCAGTCAAACCGCCGAGGTGATATCTTTGAGCGAGACGCCTGTTCTCGTCCTGCGCTGAACCGTTGGGCGTTTGAGGGGGCTGATCTTTGGCTCCTAGATCAATCATGTGTTTTGTCTGGCGGCCTTGCGTAACGCAATGCCAGCCGTTGCCGAAGTGGTGTAATCAACGGGTGTGTTCGCGATTTTCGATAGTGGCTCCAGATCCTGTAAGGCGCTCAACCCAATCCGCATACATCTTATTCCTTTTGGTTGGTGACTTGAATAATCCTCTTGGTTTCAATCGTTTGAATTGGTCGGATGGTGCCCCAAAAAAACACGGGTAACGGTCATCCACCCGAAAACTACTGCCATTATTTCCTTCCTCGTTGGGTTTTCCGATATGCGCGCGGGGAGTGCCCGGTTTGTGTGCGAAAGAAGCGCGTGAAGTGGGCCGGGTCTGAATAGCCCAGATCACCTGCAAGTTCGGAAATCGAACTATTGCTGGACCCCAGACGCGCTTTCGCCGTTTCAAGACGCAGGCGTCGGAACTCTTTGGCGGCAGTGGTGCCTTCATTATGCAATGCGGTTTTGAGGTCAGCGCTGTCCACTCCAACTGCCTTGGCGATATCGTCGACGCCCGCGCCAAGATCGTGAAGCATGGTCCTTGCGGCAGCTTGAAAAACGCTGATGAGGGAAACGTCTCTGCCAAGCCCTTTCTGCGCACGCCCATGCGCGGCGCTCAACACAGAGCTCAACTCTATCGCGGCATAAAGCCAGGAAGTCGGAAAATGGATCTCTAATCCACCTTCGCCTTTGCGCTCAACTTTTACGCCCTGGACCCGCGTAGGCAGCGCAGCGGTGAACTGAGTCCTAATCATAACGTCGTCAGGTTTCCACTGCTTGCCGGAAATCGATTGAAACAGCCGTACAAAATGAGAGACCCCAAACGCTTCGGTGTGTTGCGGGCTCGCGCCCGTCTCGATCAGTCTATGGATGCGGTAGCATGCGCCCTGAGACGTGATTGTAAGTTCATGGCGCACTGAGTTCGCTTCAGAGGGGACCGCTTCAATGAACGCTGTCAGAAACTCCCCCACCGTACGCGAAGAGTTGACCGCGCGCTGAAAGGGCGGCCATTTCGCGAAATCGAGGCGAGATCCGACGTGGTAGCCCAGTTGCGGGTCTCCGGCGGCGTCCGCGAGCGCGTTGAAGAGCCCATAGACCGTTTGCGCGTGAACAAAACGCTCAGGGTCGTTCAAGTCTTCCGGGGCAAGTCCGAGGCTTTGGATCACGCGTCCGGTCTGGATCCCCCGCCGCTCCACTTCATCGATGAACGGGCGCGCCAGGATCAGGCGCACAAATCCGTAGGACGTGGGCGGCGTCTGGGGCGCGTCGGGCATAGGGTCTCCTTTCCCGAGAATCTGCCATAAAGTCCGATAAGAAACTTGCCATTTTCTTCGTTTTTCTTGGGCCTCAGAAGAAAAGATGGCAAGACATACAGCGTATCTTCGCTAAAGTCGCAGAAAAATAACAGCTTAGGAGATTCCTTTTCATGCCCCGGTTGTTCTCTTTCGGCGGGTTGGCGGTGTGCGCCACCGCGATGTCCCTTTTGGCGGGCTCTGCTGTTGCGCAAGACGAACCTGCGCAGACACTGTTCACGAATATCCAAGTGTTCGATGGCGTGAACGAAGCGCTCATTGAGAATGCGAACGTTCTGGTGACGGGCAATCTGATCGAGGCGGTTTCCACCGATGCAATCGAGGCGCCGGGCGCAACTGTGATTGATGGAGGAGGCGGGACTCTCACGCCGGGGTTCATCGAAACACACGCACACCTGATGCTTATGGGGCCGAGCCTTCCTGCGATGGAGGCGAACACCACATGGGAAGACTTTGCGATCCATGGATCGCGGATGGCTGAAATGTATCTGATGCAAGGATTCACAACGGTCCGTGACGCGGGAGGCGCCAACGGAGGTCTGCGCCGAGCCATCGATTCTGGCCAGATCACAGGCCCACGCTTTTATCCCTCCGCAGCCTTTATCGGAACGCGCGGCGGCCACGCAGATTTCGCAAACTTCACCGCGCCACCGGGCTCCGCCACGAATATGAGCCGGTTGAACCTGGCTCAGGAAATCAGCGGTGTGGATGACGTCTACAAGTTTGGGCGCAACAATTTTCGGATGGGCGCAACACAACTGAAATTCATGCAATCCGGCGGCGTGGTGTCAGCATTTGACCCTTGGCAGCTGCTCGCCGGATCGAAGGAAGAGATCGAGGCGGCCGTTCAGGTAGCAAGCGAGTATGGAAGCTACGTCATGGCGCATTCCTATCGCAAAGAGGCGATCCTCAATGCTCTTGATGCGGGGGTGATGTCCATCGAACACGGGTTTGCCTTCGACTGTGAAATTGCTGAGGTCATGAATGAGAAAGGCGCTTATATCACGACCAACCTGACAGCCTTCGATCCCGGTTTGCTGGAAATCCCGGCCGTGGCGAGTGTGCCCTCCAGTCTGGCGAAAGCGAAGTCTGCCTCCGCGACATTTGCCGGCTACCTCGACAATATGAAGGAATGCCCGGTGAAGCGCGGGTTCCAGACTGACTGCGTCGGCTCCGTTGAGGCCTGCAATATACAGGTTGCCTATGAAAAGCACCTGAACAACGAATTCTTCGGCCCTTATACATCTATGGTCACGCTGACCTCGACGGGTGGAGAGATTGTGGCGTTGTCCGGCGACTTCACAAACCCCTATACGGCGGGAAAGCTGGGCGTGATCGAGGAAGGCGCCTATGCGGATATCCTGATCCTTGACGGCAACCCGCTTGAGGATTTCTCCGTAGTCGGGACTGGAGATGTCTGGTTCGGGGCCGACCCACGGCCCGAAAGCCCGGAAGGCATCCAACTCATCATGAAAGATGGTGTGATCTACAAGAACACGCTTAACTGATGGGGCAGGGCGGCCCTTCATGGCTCGCCCCGCCATTTCGGCTTTTTTCGAGGAAAACATGACAAGAGCTCTTGGCATCATCTGTGCGTTTGGACTTGGGTTATCTACACATGCCCTGCACGCGGAAACTCAAGCGATCGGCTGGGAAGACCTGATCGATCAATCGGTGCAGAGCTTCGAGGACCCGTATCGCAACCTCACCTATGATCAGCTTGACGCCCTGCGCACAATCGTCCGGACGCGCGCGCGACTTGATGATCCAGCTCTGTCGGATCTGCAGAAAGCTGACCGGCAGGCCCAGGTGGATGGAGCTGTAGCGGCGCTGGCCGACGACGGGATCGACGCAGACTGGCTGATCGATCAGCGCTGGGTGGTTGCCGACCGCCGGGAGCAAGCCGCCGTGGCCGTCAACCCCGAAGTTGATGGTGCTGAAGTTGCGCTGGTCGGGTTTGCGATCAGTGCGCCCTCGGATACGGATGGAACGGCAATCGTGTATCTCGTGCCCGAGCGCGGCATGTGCAGTCATATGCCGCCACCAAATCCGAACCAGATGATCCGCGCGCGGGTGAAAACGGATTGGCGTCCGCAGTTTATGCACGAGCCTGTGCGGCTGACTGGCAAGGTTGTAACCGAGGAAACATCCCACTCTTTCCATATTGTAGATGGGTTGGTGCCAATGCGTGCGAGCCTTGTTATGGAGGTCGCGCAGGTCGAAACGGTGCAGGACATGCGCGCTTCGATGGGCTTGCAAAAGGACGACGCGTTGCTCCGGGCCGAGGCAAGCAAGCGCGGCGGTGTGCACAGCCCGCCTCCTCCTGCCGGGAACTAACGATGACAGTGAATATGATCTGGCGCGGCCTCAGCATTCTTGCCTTGGGGCTACTACCGGCGAGCGCCTTCGCCCAAGCGGGACCGAACATCGACGATCTGGCCCGCGAGCTTGCAAATCCCGGCGCGGCCAACGCGACGATGAACTTCAAGCTGGAGTATCGCAGTTTCGACGGCGATCTGCCAGGTGCGGACGACCAGGACAGCACCACGCTGACCTTCCAGCCGGTCCTGCCGTTCAAGCTGAACAACGGCAACAATCTGATCTTTCGGCCTGCCTTTGGCTATGTCTGGGACGCGCCGCGCCCCGGTACGATAGGCTTTGAGACAAACAACGCGTGGAACGATATCCCTTACGACCTGCTCTATTCCTGGCAGGCAGGGGATTGGACCCTTGGGGCCGGGGTTGTCGGCAGCGCGCCGCTCGGCACTGATGTGTCATCGAACAACTGGCTGCTTGGCCCCAGCTTTCTTGCTGTGAAAACCTTTGACTGGGGCGTGGCGGGCGTGTTCCCGTTCCATAACGAAAAGATCGGCGGTAGCGGCCCCGATACCTCTATCACCTCGCTGCAGTACTTCCTGTTTTACGGTCTGGGTGACGGCTGGCAGATCGGCACCGGCCCGACCATCACCTACAACTGGGAGGCCCCGTCGGGCGACGAATGGACCGTGCCGTTTCAGTTGGCTGTCGCCAAGACCACTGCAATTGGCGATCAGATCGTGAAAATGAACTTCTCTGCTGAAAAGAACGTGATCCGCCCTGATCCCTTTTCTGAAGACTGGACATTCACCTTCACTTTCAGCCCTGTTGTGAAGAACCCGTTTCAACCGAACCCGCCAGCCCCACCTGTCGATGAGGCCACGCGAGCCGCCGTGCTGTCGCCGATAAGAAGGTAAGTATCTGAATGAGACCCGTTGTCATTTCACTTGTTGCGCTTGGCATGTTGGGAATGCCGGCACAGGCGCAACAAGGTCTATCCGGCCCGTCATCTGCCGCAGCTGACCTCGAACCCGGAGACGGGTTGACCGACCCTCAGTTCCGGTCCGACTTTCCGCGGAATATCGCTCCGGGCTGGTTTGAGTGGAAAGACGGACTGGCGGAGAACGGTTTTAGCTTCAATCTCGACTACTTGGCCCTGGGACAAAACTCGAGTTCAGATCTTGGGGAGGGCGAGGCTGGCGGAGGCATCGCCCGGTTCTACGGCAATTGGCAAGCGACCGAGAATGGCAGCCTGACCTTCAAGATCGAAGACCGCCATGCTTATGGGGATGTCGCGCCTCAGTTCCTTGGGCTTGACGGCGGAGCCGTGTCGATCACCGGGACTGCCTTCAACGATAGCGGCACATTGCTCACCAACCTCTTCTGGACGCAACGCGCGGCAGACAGGTCGTGGACCATCCAATTCGGCCAGATCGATGTCACAGACTTTGTCGATGTGTATGGGCTCGTCAGTCCCTACACAGCGTTTCAGAATCTGTCCTTCAACACGAACCCCACGATCAACGCGCCCAATCCAGGTCTCGGGATTGCCGGTGGCGCGCAACTGGGTTCCAATTTCTATGTGGTCGGCAGCATTGCAGATGCGGATGCTGACCCCTCTGACCCTAACCTTGACGTGTTCTCTGACGGGAAACTCTTCAAGAGCCTCGAGATCGGCTATACGTCCAGTTTTGACCGGATCTATTTCGACAACATCCACCTGACAATTTGGGAGTCGGACGAGTCTGCGGATGGCAGTCGGCCAAAAGACAAAGGTGCTGCTTTTTCAGCCGCATGGTTGTTCGAGAACAAGTGGATGCCGTTTTTTCGGGCCGGGGTTTCAGATGGGACAGCGGCTCTCTTCGAGAGGTCAGTATCAACGGGTGTCGGACTGTTCCGCCGCAATACAGATCTGGCGGGTATTGGTTTCAACTGGGCCGAAGCCAACGGGATCGATGGTAGTCAGAAAACACTCGAGGCATTCTACCGTTTTTCGATTTCTCCGAACTTCCAGATCACGCCGTCGATCCAGTTTATCGACAATCCGCTGTTAAACGCGGGCCAAGACAGCATGACGTTGCTGGGGCTGAGGGCGAGAATTGTATTCTGATACGGGCCATACAGTGAGCCTTTGCAATTCGTTGCTTGGACAGTTTGCGTGATTGCGTCAAGTGCCGTTCTGAGCGGAGCGCGAGCACGGTTTGAAGTGCTGCGATTTTCGAATGGAGGCTGCCGACGCTCCATGACGCCAACTATATCGAGAGAGTCGGTTTCTCTGGTCGCCAAACAAGACTATTGCTGACTTGACTGCACATTGGTTGAAACTCAACTGCGGTAACAAGCTGTTTGTCTGGGACACATAGAGGCGCGAGGATATCGAAATTGCGTTTACGGACTTCCTTTTACCTTTCTGTATGCACTGCGCTTCTATTGGCCTGTGGTCGGCCACCTGAACTCATCGGCATCGATAACCCGGAAGTGCCGGTAGCTTCGGTGGAAGCAGCGACAAAGCACAAGATTTTCCTCGCCTCGACAAGGCAAGCGAGTGAGACTGTTGGGGCGCTTTATTCTGCGGAGCGTGCGCCTGATCTGGGATTAGCGTCAGTGGTTGTATCCGTTCCACCAAACCATGTCGTCGGGGAGCTTAGTCGCCCTAAGAGACTACCTCCGGACCCTCGTACAGAGTTCGCAATTGTTGATCCGGTCGTATATGACAACGATCAAGCGTTTATAGCGGCTGTAAACTCAGAGCTTGCCAAGCGCGAGCGTGGAGCCCGGGACATTCTGTTCTTTGTGCACGGCTATAACAACACGACCAGCGACGCACTTTTACGGCTTGGCCAATTCGTGGAAGACACTGAATTTGAAGGAGTTGCGGTCCTTTTCGACTGGGCCTCGGCGGCCCAGCTAACCCGGTATGTCTACGACTTGAACAGTGCCTTGATTGCACGCTCAAGTGTCCGGGACATTGGGAGCATTCTGGCTCGGACCAATGCAGAGGGATACGACATTTTCGCGCATTCCATGGGGGGGTTCCTGGTCATGGAGGCCGCTAAGGAGCAGGCCTTGGCTGGCAACTTCAATACGGCGCGCAGACTGCAAAACATTATTCTCGCGTCTCCCGATATCGATATCGATCTTTTTGCCGTTCAGCTGGATCAGATCAGCGAAAGTGTCGATGTCGAGAAGCTATTCGTTCTTCTGTCGGAGGATGACAGCGCCCTTCGTGCATCCAGGCGGATCGCCGGCGGGGTTCCCCGCGTGGGCGCGGCGGACGCGGCCCAACTTGCGGATTTGGGCGTGATTGCAATTGATCTGTCCGAAATTGAGGATTCTTCCTCAGGGAGCCACTCAAAGTTCGCGGGATCTCCCGAGGTGGTTCAATTGCTCGGACAGGGCCTGAACAACGCAGGGACCTTCTCCCGCCATACGAGATCTACACAGCTGGACCAGCTGCTCGCAGATGTTCCGATCAAGGTGGTATTCGAGTGATCACATGGCCCATCCCCTAGCAACGATGAGAAGACCATAGTGTTCCGGGCCGGTCTGAAGCTGCTTGCGGGCTTGGTGTTCGTTCTCGCGGTCAGCGGTGCGACGATCTGGGGCGTCATGGCGCTCTGGTTCCGTGGTCCCGAAGTTGAATGGGCCCGCTATCTGCTTTGCGGATCATTGGCAGTCCTGGGGTTTTCTACTGTCGTAGTTCGGCTTTGGTCAGGGCGAAATCGAACACTGATCCCCTACGTGCTTGCCTTCATGCTCCTTCTCGGATGGTGGAACTCCATAGACGCTCCCTTGGAGCGGGATTGGGCACCGGATGTCGCAAGGCAGGTCACGGGCACGATCGAAGGGGACATCCTGACGCTGGAAAATGTGCGCGACTTCGCGTGGCGCGAGGGCGACTCCGATCAGAACTGGATCACGAGTAGCTTCGATCTGAGCAAGCTGCAGTCCCTGGACCTTTTTCTTTCGTACTGGTCACGACCATCTATTGCCCATTTTATCCTGAGCTTTGGCTTCGAAGGCGGCGAGTATCTGGCATGGTCGATTGAGGTAAAGCGAGAAGCAGACGGTGTCTATTCACCGATTGCCGATATGTTCAAATCGAACCCCATCGTGATAGTTGCTGCGACCGAAAAAGATGTCATCGGCCTTCGTACGAATATCCGCAAAGAAGATGTCCAGTTATTCCGTTTGCGCACCGCCCCTTCAAGCGCTCGGCGCCTGCTTGAAGAATACGTCCGGGATGCAAACGAACTTTCCGTGAAACCACGGTGGTACAATTCGATCACAACGAACTGCACCACCGTTGTCTTTAAGATGCTGGATGCTATCGGCGATGCGCCACCTTTTGACTGGCGCATAATTGTTAATGGATACCTGCCAGAGTTCGGATACGAACGCGGTGCAGTGAACACGGACTACACGATTGAAGAACTGAGAGACCTTGGAAGTGTCTCCGCAAAGGGACAGGCATACACTTTGAAACCCGGGTACTCAGAGGCAATACGGGCAGGGGTCCCATCACCCTGAGAGAAATTTGCGCCGCGGGATAGGCCGGAGGGGCTGCACTGTTTTTTCGGGGCGTCAGACAGAAGTTAGAAACGCAGTTGCCTTCAATCCGGTCGAGATTTCAGCAAGCTCGATACTTTCTTTGTCGCGCGCCTGAGCTCTACCCACCCCCTACGATAGTGATCGGGATTTCACCGATAAACTGATCCAGTACCGTTCTCCGGCTATCGCCGTACGTGGGGATCGAATTCAAACCGAGACCGATCAATTGAACAACCTCAGGCGAACCAGCAAACTTACTGTGACTATCGGACTGGGTGTCTGTGATCTGTGACAGGTCTATGACGTTTACCCCCAACTCCACCAACTCTTCGGCATCGGCGGCTCCAACTCTTGGCACGCCTCCGGCTAGAAGACGCGATGCGCGGAGCGCATAGTCGTCGTTTGAAAGAAGCACATATAACCGGTCAAACGAGTCGTCGATTTGCGCCAATTGCATTCTGAAGAGATCAAGGTCGATATCGGGTGACGCCAGGATAATATCTCGTAGTCTTCCTGTTTGATTAAACCTTTGCGTCTGCGCCGCATAGACGATGGCTTCCATCGTCAAAAACCCCCCCATTGAGTGCGCAAACATATGATACTCAGTTGCAGCACTCTGGGACACGATCGACGCGGCCTCGATCAATTGCGTGCGGGCAATCAACGCACTGTTTAAGTCGTAGACATAGCGAGAGGTTTTCCCGGCTGAGGCCCAAGTGAAAAGGACAGGGACGCCTTTAAACCCGCTATCCTCCACAAACTGACCGACGCGCATTAACGCCTCACTTGTCGTGGTGTTATATCCGTGGACAAAAAACAGGATGTCCTTGTCGCCAGCCGGCCGTTTCCGCAATTCGCTGTTGAGCGACGCAACGAACTCTTCGCTCCCGGCATAAACGGTCGGTTCGACAATTGCGAATTCCGTTGCTGGATTGGGCGGAAGGCGTTTGGGGCGCTCAAGCGCCCCGACAACGTGGTTCGGCGGCACGGAGACGTCGACGGACGCAAGCCCCAATTCATCAGCGCGCAATTCAGAAAACAAAGCGCCCACAACTTCCGTATCCTCACGGGTTGTCGCTATGAACACCCGGTGTTGAGTTGCTGTTTCGACGGAGCCAACCGGCGTTGTGGGATTGTCGACGCCGATGATTTCGGGCGGTTGCGCGCAAGCGGCCAGCACGAAGAGCAAGGCTCCGGCACAAAGTCGGCGGGATAGTCCTCGCAGTTTGAACGCAATGCCTGTGATGAAAGTCTGCATCGTTACCCCTTGATTTATCTTGCTATTATGATGTTTGGGCGAGATCCCCAACATCCAAGGCAGTGACGCTGGTGCGCCATCAGAACCGATAGTTCACTCCCAATAAAGGCCCGGACTGCTCGAACCGGAAATCATCTTCGTCATTTTCGACGTTGACGTAACGGTAACCTAACCTTGCCGTCCAGTTCTCTGCAAACCGGTAACCAAGCGACACTGTCAGCTGGTAGGTTTCACGATCGCTTACAAAGCTGCCGTAGTCAGCGGCAATAGTACTCGTCCATTTCTCAGACAGTTCGAAACGACCAATTGCGGCAAGCACTGGGTCGGTCCAACTGTCGTCGTTCCTTACCGATCTTCCCGGCAAAAGACCGGGGCGCAACGCAAGCGTAGTGTCTGTTTTGAAGTACCGAAAGCCGCCCCCAAGGTCCAAAGAGTACCGAGGCGTCTCTTGCACACGATACAGAGCCAGCCCATTGAAAAGCGTCGTCACTGAGTCTGTGTCGAGACCTGTGAACAGAACACCGTCCGTATCGTTCTCAAAGCTCAGATCGAAGTGCATTACGTCGGCAATAAAGGTCCACTGACCATTGCTGGCTGCGAAGGCTGCCATCGCGGCAAAGTCGAGGTTTTCAAGAGCATCCGAGAAGCTAAGCGTGCCTTCAAGATCGCCTTTTCCCAACGTTGTTTCTGCCGCAAAGAGGTAAAGAGAGCCTTCGAACTCCCACTCCTCGGCTGGGACGGCTGTTGGCAATGTTGCAGCCAGTGTCACGATTGCCGGAAGGCCTGCGCTTAGAAATTTCATGAATTTGGAGTCCCAAGTCGTTGAATGGGGGCGATTTTTATGTGCCCGCGCTCCCGGCGCCCACCTTTGCCTGAAAAACGCTTATCGTGAAAGAGAGCGCTATGTGCATCAATTATCAAGAGCGTTCTTGTAGATCACACCATCTTTCATAATCAGATCAATGTTTTCTTCGTAGTCAGCAAGGATAGTTATGTCGTCCAGAGGATTGCCATCGATCAAAAGCAAGTCTGCATAGGCCCCAGCCTCGATCACTCCGAGTGGTCCCTCGCGATATCGGTTTCTGGGTCCTGACAAGGCCAAGATCTCGCCACCGGTGCCAGTGGCAGCGCGCAGGTTTTCGTACGGTGTGAAATAAGGGGCGCGTGCAACCCATTCCTGCGATTGAAGTTCGTACGCCTCTTTCGATAGGAAGACATCGGATCCGAACGCAATCTTCACATCATATTTCTTGGCCAGATCAACCAGCTTTTCGAAGCCACTCTGCATCAGCCCGTATTTCTCTAGTTGATCCGGAGTGAAGGATTCAGGGGCAGGCGAGACGGACATCAGCGCCTCGACCACAAGATAGACGTCATTCTCAGCCATCATTTTTACCAGTTCTTCGGTCATGAGATGCCCGTGTTCGACGCTTCTGGCACCAAACTCGATCGCCCGGCGTACCGCGTTGTCATAATAGGCATGCACCATGATGTAGGAGCCGAAGCTTTCCGCCACGAAGGCAGCGGCGGCAAGCTCCGCATCAGTAAACTGATCAATATCGAGCGGCGAATAGATCGCAGAGATCCCCCCATTGGTTGCCAGCTTGAGCTGTGTCGCTCCGCCGCGGAAATTCTGCCGCGCCGCGGCCAACATCTCGGCTTCGCCGTCAATGGCATGATAGTGCCCGACCTCCTCGGCATAGCTGTGTTTGCCGCCGAAATGGTGGTGCTGGTTGGTCCGGTCGCGCATGTCCAGATGACCGGACGTTTGAGTAATAAAGGCCCCGGAGGAAAAGACGCGCGGTCCCGGGAACCAGCCATCGTCGATGGCCCGTTGCACACCGATGCTTGCGCCGCCAGCATCCCGCACGGACGTAAACCCGCGCATCAGCATGTTCTCTGCCATCTGTCCGGCAGCTGCGCCCACATAGATTGCGGTATACTCGTTCTCAAGGTCGGTGAACGGGGCGATGAGTGACATATGAGTGTGCGCGTCGATAAAACCTGGTGTTAGGGTGCGCCCCCCACCGTCGATGACAACGGCGTCGGTTGAAGCTATCGGGCCGGCGGACACCTCGGCAATCAGGTTATCCACGACCAGCACATTGGCGTTTTCAATCCGGCCATCGTTCACGCCGTCAAAAACATGGACATTTGTAATCAGTATGCGGGCTGGCTCATCCTGCGCAGAAACGGCAGATGCAAATCCAAAGAACATGGCGGCAAGAACGATTGGCTTCATTTGGCGATCTCCTGTGTCGCAACAAACGTACGACACCAAGACCAAGGCGCAAATGACGAATTGTCCGCTGAGCGGCTTTAGCGGAACGGCACCCAATACCGATTTACGCCAGCCAGATCAGTCAGTTGGGATTTCAAAGCGGGTAGGGGATACAGCGAAAAAGCGTCCACGCTTTATGGGCAGTTTTCGCACATAAGCCTGAGAACGCGCGCTGGACGAAAATGATCCGGGCAGCAAACCTGCCCGGACCGTCTTATTCTCGATTATGCAACCAGATCAAATCGATCGGCGTTCATCACTTTGGTCCACGCTGCCACGAAGTCGCGCGCAAACTTCTCGGCATTGTCATCCTGAGCGTACACCTCGGCATAGCTACGCAGGATCGAGTTGGAACCGAAGACCAGATCAGCACTGGTTGCGGTCCATTTTGCCGCTCCGGTTGTCCGGTCGCGGATCTCGTAGGTGCCGTCTTCAGCAGGCTCCCAACTATTGGCCATGTCAGTCAGGTTGACGAAGAAGTCGTTTGTCAGTTGTCCTTCCCGATCGGTGAAGACACCCAGTTTCGAGCCGCCGAAGTTGGCGCCCAGAACACGCATCCCGCCGACCAGCACTGTCATCTCTGCGGCTGTCAGGCCGAGCAACTGTGCTTTATCCAGCATCAGTTCCTCGGGCGCTACGGCGTACTCCTCTTTCTGCCAGTTGCGGAACCCGCAGGCGAGGGGTTCGAGCACATCGAAGCTGGCACTGTCGGTTTGTGTGTCGGTTGCATCGCCCCGACCGGGCGCAAAGGGCACTTCGATAGAGTGACCTGCCGCTGTGAGGGATTGTTCCACGCCCACATTGCCCGCAAGGACGATCACGTCGGCAACGGATGCGCCCGTTTCTGCTGCAATCGGTTCAAGAATGCCGAGCACTTTGGCCAGGCGCTCGGGCTCGTTGCCGTCCCAGTCTTTTTGTGGCGCAAGCCTGATACGTGCGCCATTGGCGCCTCCGCGTTTGTCGGAGCCGCGGAAGGTGCGTGCACTGTCCCAGGCGGTGGCGATCATTTCGGAAGCCGACAGCCCGCTGGCTGCGATCTTCGCTTTCACGGCGGCTACGTCGTAAGACGTGGAGCCTTGAGGGATCGGATCCTGCCAGATCAGGTCTTCGGCAGGCACGTCCGGCCCATAGTAGTTGGCCCTGGGTCCCATATCGCGATGGGTCAGCTTGAACCAAGCGCGCCCGAAGGCGTCAGCGAAGTACTCGGGATCCGCGCGGAACTTCTGGCAGATTTCGTTGTAGATCGGGTCGATCTTCATCGCCATGTCGGCGTCTGTCATCATCGGCAACGCTCGGCCCGAAGGATCGGATGGATCGAGGGGCATTTCGCCTTCCGGCATATTGACGGGCTTCCACTGGTTCGCACCTGCAGGCGACTTCGTCAGTTCCCATTCGTAATCGAAGAGGTAGTCGAAGTAGCCCATGTCCCATTGGGTCGGGTGCTTTGTCCAGGCGCCTTCGATCCCGGACGTAAAGGCATTACGCGCCTTGCCGTCCATGCCGGGGTTGTCCCAGCCAAAGCCTTGCGCGTGTACCGGGCACCCTTCGGGTTCTGCGCCGATATTGGCGTGATCGCCACCGCCATGGGCCTTCCCGACAGTGTGACCCCCGCATGTCAGTGCCGCGGTTTCCTCGTCGTTCATCGCCATGCGGGCAAAGGTTTCGCGCACATGCATCGCCGTACGCGCCGGATCAGGATTACCGTTCACGCCTTCGGGATTTACGTAGATCAAACCCATATGGACCGCAGCCAGCGGGTTATAGAGGGTAGAGGTATCGTCGAGGTCGCCATAGCGGTTCTCGGACGGCGCCAGCCATTCGTTTTCCACGCCCCAGTTGACGTCCTGTTCCGGCCCCCAGATGTCTTCGCGACCAAAACCAAAGCCGAATGTCTTCAGGCCCATAGATTCATAGGCCATGTTGCCAGCGAGGATAATCAGGTCGGCCCAGCTCAGCGCGTTGCCGTACTTTTTCTTCACCGGCCACAGCAAACGGCGGGCTTTGTCGAGGCTGGCGTTATCCGGCCAGGAGTTGAGCGGTGCAAATCGGATATTGCCCGAACCTGCGCCCCCACGACCGTCTCCCATCCGGTAAGAGCCAGCCGAGTGCCATGCGAGGCGGATCATAAGGCCCCCATAGTGTCCCCAGTCCGCCGGCCACCAATCCTGGCTGTCGGTCATCAGCGCCTTGACGTCTTCTTTGACGGCTTCGAAATCCAAGGCTTTGACGGCTTCCCGGTGGTTGTAGTCTGGGTCCATCGGGTTGGTACGCGCACCGTGTTGATGAAGGATGTCCAGATTAAGTGTCTTGGGCCACCACTTGGTGACGCTGTTGCCGAGCTCTGTGTTGCCGCCATGCATGACGGGACAGGCGCCGGCAGTGTTCACATTGTTGCCGTCCATTGGATTTCTCCCTCAAGTTAAACTTGCTGCTCCCACAGCCTTTTCTAGAATCATTCTAGCCAATCAGTCTGATTATCTCCAATTGGATATTCAAAACTTTCTGATAAGTTCAGCTTATGATTGGGCTGACTCTGAAACAACTCCGCTACTTCGAAGCTTTGGCACAACACCGGCACTTCGGGCGGGCTGCAGAGGTTTGTTCTATCTCTCAGCCGGCGTTGTCTCTGCAGATCAAAGAATTGGAAGGCATGTTCGGTGCGCCTCTGGTTGAGCGCGGAGCGCGGGAGATCCGCCTGACCCCAATTGGGGAGGATTTGCTTGAAAAGGCCCGACATATTCTGTTGGCGGTGGATGAACTGGAAGACATGGTGCGGGCCGCGAAAGGCCCACTCACCGGGCGGCTGCGGCTCGGCATCATCCCTACTGTCGCGCCCTATTTCCTGCCAACAATCGTTGATGCTTTGAAGCGCCGGTTTCCGGATCTTGACTTGAACCTGCGAGAGGCTGTGACCCAAACTCTGATCGAGGACCTGAAGGAAGGTCGCATCGACCTCGCCGTTGTGGCTCTTCCCATATCGGAGCCGTCTCTTACGGAGTTTTCGTTATTCGAAGAGGACTTTGTACTTGTACGTGTGTTCGAAGACTCGGACGAACCCATTCCAAGCCCACAAACGCTTCGGACTATGCGCCTGCTGTTGTTGGAGGAGGGACATTGCTTTCGCGATCAGGCTTTGTCGTTCTGCCGGTTCGGTGAGCAACGCCCAGGTGAACTCATGGAAGGAAGCTCTCTGTCGACGCTTGTCCAGATGGTCGGAGCCGGTATGGGGGTCACGTTGATCCCTGAAATGGCGGTCGAGATGGAAACCCGATCTGCCGATGTCTCGATCGCACGGTTTCCGCAAGACCGCCCATCGCGCACGATCGGTATGGTTTGGCGGAAGACGAACCCTTTGTCCGATCAACTGATGCAGATTGGCGGAATTATTCGTGCCGCCGGACAGTTGAAGGGGCGAATGTCTGAGCTGAGGTGAGTATAACAATTGACAGGGGATTGCGGCTTTGGGCTACGAGCCTTAGCACTTGAGCGAAATGGTTGCAGGGTCGTAGCGCTGCGACCCCCTGCAAAACCGGTCTTCTCGATTGAAACCCACGCTGTGGCTGTCCGAACTGTCTGCTCAAGCTCAGGTTGACCTCAGGTAGTCGAGCATCGTTTCGGCTCCGGACACTTGGACGGGCACACCGGGTGGGTTATCGGCAAATCCCGGCTCGGCAAACAGCTTCTCGATCATTCCGTCCGTGACCAGTATCGAGTATCGCCAACTCCGCATTCCCATCCCTTGCCCGGTCCGTTCGACGAGCATCCCCATCTTCCGCGTGAACTCCCCGTTTCCGTCCGGCAGCATGACGACCTTCTCGATCTTCTGGGATCGCGCCCATTGATACATCACAAAGGCGTCGTTCACGGACAGGCAGACCACCGCGTCAACGCCTTCGGCAACCAAGTCATCATACAGGCGCTCGTAGCCCGGCAGGTGACTTTCGGAGCATGCGGGGGTGAAAGCGCCGGGCACCGCAAAAAGTACGACCTTCTTTCCCAAAAAGAGATCATCTGTGGACAGCGCCTGCCACTCAAACGGGTTATCGCCCCCCAAGGCCTCATTGCGAACGCGGGTATGGAAGGTTGCACCGGGCACAGTTGTGGGGGTCATCTTTGACGTTGGACCTGTCTTAGGGGGCCTGCACCTATGCAGCGCTCTGGGCTCAAATGATTGAAATTACTGTAGCCGATTTCGGGATGCGTTCGATATGTTTATTGAGTGAGCCTCGGCATATCCCACTTTGCTGAGCGACAGACGGACGGCGATGCGCTCAGTTGACGCTACACGCTTTATTCAAGCGCAGGTTTGCACGTACTGGCTTTTGTGCGCGCGCTCAGTCGTCATCTTCATCTTCATCTTCATCTTCATCTTCATCTTCATCTTCATCTTCGTCCTCGTCATCATCCTCGTCGTCCGCTGCCGCGCTACCTCCACTGGAAGACGTTGAACCACCACCGGGACCGGTACTGTGGCTTCCTGCCCCGACGCTGCTTCCACTGCTGTTCGAACTGCCACTGGTCGCGCCACCGCGTTCGCTTTCGGATCTGCTGCTGTCGTCTCCGCTATCGCGGTTGCTACGACTTGCGACAGAAACTGTTTCCCGAGATCGCCTGTCGTCTGAGTCACTCCTGTCTGAGGACGCGCACTCCTCCCGCGACTTCCGCACGAAGTCGCGTAATTCCTTTGCGAGCTCGTCATTGCGGAACAAAGAGAGTGGTTGCGAGATCGCGTATCGCCGCAATCCGCAGCTGTCGCTGGCTTTCATTAAACTATCGATTTCTTGCAGATACTCGATCTCTGAAGCACCTCGCGAGGTCACGTCGCAGCCTGATAACAATAAAAACAATACAAATAGTACGTGGCGCATAACGCAAAGGCCCCAGAACTCATCTCGAAACGCGCTTGACGGGCGCAGGTCATCACAAAAATATCAAATGATATACAAGGTTTATCTGACACAGTAACAGCGGCAAATCCATTACAAATTACAAGGCGGGGAAATCGCGCATTGTAGTGAACTTGGAGTTCCTTGCGCTAAACACCGATAAGGCGCGGCTTTTGACTTCGCTCGTGTGGTGCTAAAATAGTCTCGATAGCTAGCCTTCACCATTCTCATTCAGATTTTGAAAAAAGATAATTTGATCAATTAATTAATAGACGGACTTAACAACCTGTAAGGCGGGTTTTTGGCGTCTGTCAGCCAGCGCAGACGCAGAGTTAAGCGGGGCCAAAACCTTAGTGCGATGGGCCAGAACACCCGCGGCCAGAAATCCGGCTCGCGGGCGCACAAACAAGATTTTGCTCGTCACTCAATGCGCAAGACTGCGGGTGTCGCTCGTCTGCACCTCTCGTGTCAAAGCAATATCGCGGCAAGCTGATGGTTGCACAGACTACTCTCAGGCGAACCCGGCTTTGGTGGGCAGACCCATCTTCTTGAGTGTCATAACGACGGGGCAGACGCCTGTGAAAGAGGCCTGAATTAAGTGCGCTCCCATAAGGCCAGTCAGCCAAAGCCAATTGGTGCTGTGGAATGCTGCGAGAAGAGCGCTGCCCAGGACTATCAGGCCAACGATAAGAAGAATGGAACGTTCAACGGTCATTTTCGATCTCCTTTCTTTTAATGCTCACTATCAAGCCCTACCAACAAGGGCTCTGGCAATAGACGTCATCGTCGGGGGATCGCAAAATGCGCGCTTGGCGACACCGCATCGGATAGAGGCTCCCGTTAGTCGGACGAGGGCAAAAGCCGCGTTGGTTGCTGGCGCCCTGTCTCAACTGCCGTTGCTATCGAGCCGTGCTGTTTCGCGCTTTTTAGTACCGTGACAGACTATGTTGCGCGCACGCAGTCCGAGCGACCTGCTACCGAAAAGAAGCCTTTTTGTTCCGCACGAGTTTCAGTACCTCGGGCACGAGCAAAAGCGGAAGCGAAGCCAGCGCGATAGACAGCCATTGGTCCGCGCCTATGGGCACTGTTCTTAGCAGTGT
Source organism: Dinoroseobacter sp. (assembly GCA_030066795.1). Classification (GTDB taxonomy): domain Bacteria; phylum Pseudomonadota; class Alphaproteobacteria; order Rhodobacterales; family Rhodobacteraceae; genus Dinoroseobacter. The sequence continues at coordinate 13,640 of JASJAW010000010.1, read as the reverse complement.
TTGCAGTGGTGCCCAGTATACCGCCGCCACTTGCGCCATTACGCTCACCGAAAAGGCGATGATCAGGAAGCGGTTCGAAAGCCAGCCTATGGCAGTGCAAGGCATACTCAGCGACCGAAACGCAAAAACGCTGACCTTTTCGAAGACGACCATACCGGTGAATGCCGTAGTCCGAGCGATATCAACACCTAATGGCAGGAAGCTGTAAAACAGAACAAGGCTTGCAGCACCTGTATAGGCTCCGAAACTGAGAAGTGTGAAAAGCCCAGGGCGACCAAGTATTGCGGCATCCGGGCGCCTCGGCGGGCGCTCCATCTGACCTTTCTCAGACGGCTCCAATCCGAGGGCAATTGCCGTCACGCTATCAGTGATGAGGTTCATCCAGAGAATTTGTGTTGCAAGAAAGACCAGCGGCCCGCCGATCAGCAGGTTAACCAGGATGGCGATGACTTCACCTGCGTTGGAGGAGAGTAGATATCGGACAAATTTCCGTAGATTGTCGAATTGCCGGCGGCCCTGTTGGACGGCGGAAACGATTGTTGCGAAGTTATCGTCCAAAAGGATGAGGTCGGCAGCCCCCTTGGAGACATCCGTGCCGCGAATGCCCATGGCAACGCCGATGTCAGCATGCTTCAAAGCAGGGGCATCGTTTACACCGTCTCCTGTCATCGCAACGATCTGATTGTCGGCCTGCAGCGCGGCGACGATACGCATCTTGTGCTCTGGCCGCGTGCGGGCGAAATGCACCGGGTGACGCAGTCGCGTTTGCAGCTGGACATCTGAAAGCGCGTCGATCTGAGGTCCTTCGAGGATTTCCGCCGCATCGAGACCAATCGACTCCGCAATGGCGCCCGCGGTGAGCGCCGCATCGCCAGTGACCATCATGATCCGAATTCCGGCCGCGCGCGCATGCCGAATGGCGACGGGCACCTCTGAGCGGGGCGGATCGATCATGCCGGTAAGGCCCAAAAAGACGAGGTTTTCTTCTTCGGTGTTTTCAGGCGTCGCATCGCGTGACGCGAGCCCCAGAACGCGCTGACCGCGTGAGGCTATCTGTTTATACGCCGCTTCTATCTCAGAACGCCGGTCTTCGGTCAGAGGCATCGGGCCAGATGCGGTCAAGATCTGCGTGGCCCGCGCGAGAAGTGCTTCTGGCGCTCCTTTGACATGGAGCCGCGTTCCGGTCGCGCCGCGCAAGAGGACACTCATGCGTTTTCGGTCACTGGTGAAGGGATGTTCGGCCAGTCGTGCGTCTGCCGGGATCGCGGGAGCCCAGCCCTTGAATGCAAGGGTGACTAATGCCCCTTCGGTCGGCGTGCCAATCATTTGCCAGTTGGAGTTATCGCGATGGAGTGTCGCGTGGTTGCAGGCGAGTGCCGTTTCGAGGAGCATCGCGAGGATCGGATCGGTGCCCGCGCGCACCTTTGATCCGTCGCAAGCAATGTGGCCTGCCGGATCATAACCCGTTCCGGTGACTGTATAGACGCGGTCTGCGGTCCAGATACCTGTAACGGTCATCTGATTTTCCGTCAGGGTTCCGGTCTTGTCGGTGCAGATCACTGAAGCTGCGCCGATGGTTTCAATCGCCTGAAGCTGTCGTACCAACGCATTGCGGCGCGCCATTGCGGACGCGCCGAGCGCCAGCGTGATCGTAACAACCGCGGGAAGACCCTCTGGCACGATCGCGACGGCAAGTGACAGGCCCGTCATGAACATCTCGACCGGCGGGCGCCCCATCAAGACACCCAGCGCGATCACCAATCCGGCCAACAAAACAGCGGCTGTGCCAATATCTCGGGCCAGTTTCGCAAGGCGTTTCTGGAGGTTCGTTGGCTGTTCGGCAACACGCGCGGTCAGGTCCGCAACTTTGCCAAAGCGTGTCGCGGTTCCTGTCGCCGTAACGAGGCCCTCGGCCCGACCTGCAACGACTGATGTTCCTGCAAAAAGCAAGCTCAGGTCATCCGTCCCGCCGACGCTTTTTGAAACGGCAACAGACTCTCCCGTAAGGGCGCTTTCATCTACGGAGATTTCCGTGCTTGCGGTAAGGTTTACATCCGCTGGAACTGTGTCACCCGTCTCGATCAACACAAGGTCACCTGGAACGATCTCGCGTGAGGGGATAACGGTTTCACGACCGTCTCGGACGACCACAGCACTGGGTTGTAGGATAGCGCGTAACGCCTCGAGCGCCGTTTCGGCGCGCCATTCTTGCACGAATCCCAGAACGGCGTTCAGGAGCAGCACCAGGACAATCGCGAGCGCATCGATTTGCTCGCCCAAAACGAGCGCAATGCCCGCTGCGATTGCAAGGATCAGGATCAGGAGTCCTTTGAATTGCCGTGCGAAAATTTTTGCGGCGGAGGGCGGCGCTCCTCGCGGAAGTTCGTTCCAGCCGTGCTTGGCTTGAAGGGTTGCAGCTTCCTGACTGCTAAGACCTGTGCTGGCGGAGGCGGGAATTTGGGTCACAGAGGGCCTCGGAATAGCGAGTTTACTTTGTGCCAGTCTAAGGCAAGGATCCGGCCCGTGGATTGCGCCGGATCAAATCATTCGCGCGATTTGGCTTGTCACCGCGATCGCTGGTCATTTCATTGCCGCAGAGCAAAGGCAATCAGTGCCAGCAGGAAAACCGCGACCGAAAAGGCTACCGCCCAACTTATTCGAATGTCCTGTGGTACCCTGCGCAACCGCCTAATCATATTGGAAACTCTCCACCAGTATGCGGTCTGGGGTGACACCCAGACTCAGCAAGGCTTCCTGCAATGCAATCAGCATCCGTGGCGGTCCACAGAGGACAAATAGCCATTTGGCAAAGCGATCATCATCGAAGCGGCGCCGCAGCAACTCGCGTGACACGAAGCCGGTTTCACCGGTCCAGTCAGCTTCTGGTTCCGAGACCACTCTGATTACCTCGGCAATCTCTTGCTTGGCGTAATGCGCCAACTCTTCCGCAAACAGAATCTGGTGCTGCGTGCGATTTGCATAGATCAGTGAGGCTTTGCGCGGGTCCTGTGTTGCCTCCAGTTCTCTTAAGATCCCCAACATTGGGGCGATCCCAATGCCTCCGGCGATCAGAACGATCCCGGGCTCTGAACGTCCGTGGACCGTCAAGGTACCGTGCGGTCCATCGAGATAGGCGCGCGTTCCAACCTCAATCTGACCAAGACTCGATGTGAAATCCCCAAGTTCCTTGATAAGGAACTCAAGGTCGGGTCCTTGAGAAGGGGCGGAGCTGATTGAGAATGGGTTCTCACGCAAAGAAAATGTGGAGTGCCCGATATTCAGCCAAACGAATTGTCCTGCCTTGAAGCGGATGCCATCGTGCCCGACCGGCTCGATGCTGACCCGCCAATGCCGGTTACAAAGACGTTCCACTGCACGCACGCGCCACGGAAACCGCATTTGTTCGAGCGGCTTCAAAACGTAGACAAACAGCAGGGAAAAAGCTGCAATCCCTGTCATGGTCGTCCAGTACCAGAAAAGTTCAGCCGTTGCCCCGTAGCGTCCTGCCGACACTGTATGGTGCCATAACAGTCCCGCAAGAATGAGCGCGCCTATGCCGTGTAGGAAGCGCCAGTTCTCATACCGGTACCCGAGCCTGTCATGATTCATCGAGGCCAGTACGAACCCAGGCAGGATGACGAAAGCAGCAATTCCGCTGGCAAGGGCCGTGAAGTCGGTTGTGAGTGTCAGCTCGCGCGTGGTGTCCCAGGGACGGGGTGGTCCTGGAAGGAAGCGGTATAAAAACGGGTGAAGTACCGCAAAAGCCAACGCAATGCGTGCGATCAACTTATGAAACCTTATGGTAACGTCGAGGCCGATACCTCCGGAGATCGAACGAAATCTGCCCGATAGAAGAAACTCGGTGAGGATGACGGCATAGGCAAGCATCCCAAGGCCGGAGGCCAGTTCCTGACGAAAAGCGCGCGGCGGCATATCTTGCGCCCAGGAGAGCCCAAGCGGCAGCAGTACCACCGCCAGGTATATCCCAAGCAAAGCCGCTGCGTGTCTCACGCTTTGTAACCCATAGGGGCGCTGCGCGTTGAAGGCAGGTATACAGCGATCAAGAACAGTTTCATGCAGGGATACTAAGTGCAGAAGCGAAGTTTGTTCTTGCGCAAGATCAACCCAATGGGCACCGCTCGAAATCGCAGTTCAACTGCTTGCGCCACGTCTTGGATTAAGCTTGACCCAAGTCAAACAGTGCCCGTGCGGACATGCTACTGTCAGGCAAAGCAATGACGGTGTGGTTGGGGCCTGCTTAGGCCATAACCGGACCGCAGTGCCGCGCGGGAGGACGATACCATGAAACCAATCTCAACCTGGATCTTGGTTGCAAACGCACGAACTGCATTTGTGCTGGACCATCAAGGTCCCGCGCACGGGCTGAAGCCGAGACCGGATTTAGTGTTTCACGCGGAAGACCCGAGAGAGTTTTCCGACAGTCCTACGGTTGGTCATCACCGTCACGGACATGGCAGGCATGAATTCGTGCAGGCTGACACGCAAAGACATGCCGAGGAAGACTTTGCACTGCAACTCGCGGGAACCCTTAAGACCAAAGCACAGAAGGGGGCTTTTCAGCGCCTTCTGATCGCGGCGTCTCCGCACATGCTGGGCAGCCTTCGATCAGCGATGGGCAAGGAACTGAGTGCGCTTATCGTTGCGGAATTGGCAAAAGACCTTACACAGGTGCCTTTACAGGACATGCCTCCGCATTTTGCGAAGCATCTCCTGGTATAGCCGCCTGAAGGTTGATGCCGTGACTGGAATTCTGACGATCACCCTGAACCCCGCCGTTGATTACGCCGCTTCAGTCGAAAAGGTGGAGGCAGGGCCGAAGTTGTACTGCAGCGCCCCGAGGATTGACCCTGGCGGCGGCGGAGTGAACGTCGCGCGGGTAATCGGGCGCCTAGGTGGACAGGTCGCAGCTCTGGTGATCGAGGGAGGCGCTATGGGGCAGCGACTGATCGATCTCATGTCAGCAGAGGGCGTAAACACTTTGGCCTGTCATATGTCTGGCGAGACGCGATACAGCCTTGCGGTCACTGATGAACAAACCCGGGAACAGTATCGCTTCAGCCTCCCCGGACAGATGGTGACGTCAGACGAGGCCGAGGCTTTACTGTTAAAGATATCGGACGCAGCACCGAGAAACGGGTTTGTGGTTCTTAGTGGTGGTGTCGCTCCGGGTATGGGCGACGACTTTCCTCAGCGCGTTCAATCCGCGCTCGAGGGTCAGACCGACCGGCTCGTGGTCGATACGTCCAAGACCCCACTCATGCATCTGATCTCTTCTCCGAAGCGCCCGGTTCATGTTCTGCGGCTGGATCGCAGTGAGGTCGAGACAGCCGCACAGCATCCGATTCAGACCATCGAAGAGAACTTTGCCTTTGCAAGCAATTTGGTGAACCGCGGGGTGGCGCGGATCGTGGTAACAGGGCATGGTGCGAAGGGCTCACTCTTGGTCAGTGGGCAAGAGCGGTTATTTTGCCGAGCTCCATTAGTCGAAGAGCGAAGCAAGATCGGGGCCGGGGACGCGCTGGTTGGTGCGCTGAGTCTATCGCTTTCCCGCGGAGAGCCGCCCGAGCAAGCCCTGAAATGGGGGGTCGCGGCCGCTGCTGCGACAGTGGGAACGGAAGGGACTGCGCTTTGCGATCTCGGCATGACCGAAGCGCTTCTGCCAGAGTGCGTAGTAGAAAAGCGCTAGCACCTCAGGTCCAACATCGTAGGGCTGCAATGATCGGGCGCACGGTTAGAAGTTTCTCATGTCGCCACTGCTTTGACTTGGCGCAAAGACCTTTTCGAGGGGATGAGCAAACCTATGCAAACGTTAGGGAAAGCAAATCTCGGGAGGATCAAATGAGAAGGTTAGTAACGGGCGCTCTTGCGCTTTCAGTCATCTGTGGTGCCGCAGCTGCGCAGGAGGCCGGGAAGCAGGAGTACATGGTTGCGTGCGCTGGCTGCCATGGCGAAAGTGGCATGGGGCAGGGGCCGTTTAGCGAATGGCTCAATCTGGATGTGCCGAGCCTCACCGGACTTAGCGCGGCCAATGACGGCGTCTTCCCATACCTTGATGTTTTCATGGTCGTGGATGGGCGTTCGGGCGTGCGCGGCCACGGCGGCGCGATGCCCATATGGGGCGAACGCTTTTCAACGACCGCGCGGGAAGAGTTTGGCTATTTTGGTGCTGAGGTCGTAACGCGTGGCAGAATTGCGGTTCTTGTCGATTACATCGAGTCTATTCAGGAATAATTGCGAGTTTCGGGAGCGCCCCATACCGGTATTCGGATCTAATTGGGGTGCTTTCTAGCGCTCGTGGACGTTGCCCTTTGGTGCTTGTCTGCGAAGCCACAAGGCGGCGGTATTGAAGCCGCTGACCTTGCAGTGCTGAGACCTTGTTTTTTGGACAAGTGGCAATGTGCCGAACTGTCATTGCGCCTTAGGAGAGTTATTTCCGAAAGAATAAGATGATCTAGCCATTTCGGTGCAGGATCATCCACTCGCCGATGTTTTCTCGCGTAATATAGCCGAGGAAAACCCCGGCATGATCTACGACCGCGACAGCTGGTACGTCTGCGCTCTGAAGACTATCCAATGCATTTTCCAAGGGATCGCGCAAGTTCACCTCCGGAATGTTCGCCACCATTGCAGACGATATGGGGGACGAAAGCTCGTCGTTTTGGGCGCGCTGCGCGATGCCCAGCTTTGTCAAAAAACCGAGCAGCTTACCATCCTGCGTCAATACCGGAAACTCCGTCTGCGTAGTCCGCACGAGAGCCGCCGCAGCAGAGTGTAAAGCCTCGTGCGGAGATAGATGCTCGTAGGTCGTGATCATGGCATCGCGCGCTAGACTGCCCTTTGCAAGGTGGTGGAGTTCAACGTCAGAGCTTTCGGCCATGCCAGCGACGAAGACAAAGATCGCGATAAGAATGAGTAAAGGGTTTCCGCCGGTTAGACCGAGGAAGCCAAAGATAAAGGCGATTACTTGCCCGGCTTGTGCGGCGACTTGCGTGGCGCGCACACGGCCCAATGAGATGGCCAGCCCTGCACGCAAAACCCGGCCGCCATCCATCGGGAAGGCCGGGATCATGTTGAAGATCGCAAGGAACAGATTCACAACCGCCAACCGCGCGAGGAAGTCCTTGCCGGTACTCTCAATTTCTCCGAGCGCATCCCAGCTTGTTTCAACACCAAGGATCAGCACCAAGCTCGCCCAGATTGCGATGTTGACCGCAGGACCGGCCAGGGCGACTGCAATTTCATGCGTTGGTTTTTCCGGAATCCGTTCGAGCCTCGCCATGCCGCCAATTGGCAGCAGCGTGATGTCTGGCGTTCGAATGCCATAGCGTTTCGCGGCGAGCGCATGTCCGAACTCATGCGCGACCACGCAGGCAAAAAGTGCGAGAATGAAACCAACATTGACAATCGCCGCGGTTGGTCCGGCCGTTAGCCACGCCGCGGTTCCGATCCAGGCCAACAGCAAGAAAAAGGTGGCGTGGACACGAAGCTCAGATCCAAGAAGCCGACCGATAGAAAATGACCACGACATGTTTTTCTCCGCGCAACCCAAATCCCCGCAACAAGGCGTGCCCGCCCTCGTGTCGTTTTACATCCCGAACCGATGTTTCAATGCCAGTGTTTAACCGTCCTGCAGGCCGGCGAGGTGATCGATCACCGCCAAAATACGGATGCGTGCATAGTTACTCACGTCATCAGCCGAAAAATCCGTATCTTCAGAGCCGACGCGTTGGGTGAAACGGTAGCCCCAAACGGGCATGTCCATCATCCCATGGGCTCCAACCCCCGCGCTGCCATCAATCACCTCGTAAACGCGGCTCACCGGAAATACTCCCCCGTTATCGGACGAAAGTGTCCTCAAGTTTGGTGCCGGCTTCGACATGTGCGCCGAAACGGGCCCATTGCCGCGTCCCTCCGCGCCATGACAAGCGGCACAACTGTTCCGGTACTCGTATTCGCCCAGAGAGATGTCCTGAGCATGCGCCGGGCCAGCGCCAGTTGCGATAACAACTGCCAAGAATAGCCTTTTCATGTCTCTCCTCCCCTCAGATCGCATGAAGGGTTAGAAGTATGCAGATCTTGGTGCTCGACGCCTTGAGCAAGATCAACCTGAGCTTTGAGCAATGCGAAGAGGCCGCCATTCCCACCGTGAGGTGGACACCTGGACGCATCAAAAAGAGGCTTGTGCGGCCGACACGGCGGCACAGACTTGGGTCACTCCGAATTGAAGTTGAAAGCATCGCGGTAGATGCGCCAAGACCCGTCTTCTTGACGACGCAGAATTGAAAGGAACTTCCCTTCGACCGCCTCGTTCACAGTGAATGTACCGCGAGAATACGCCCAGTCTCCTGTAACAACTATTTCCTCGGCGTTGATTTCCATTGAAGCCGGTGGCTTGGCGAAGCGTTCCGGCGTTCCGGGGGCAAATGTTTTGTAATCCAATGCGGGTACCCCGGGTGGCATTCGAATGCCCTTCTTGTCCAAAAGGTTCAGCCACGTTGCGGCATCTCCCGCCACTCTGGAGGAACTGTAGGTGGACCAGATCTCAAGAATTGCAGCTTTGTCAGTGGCGGTGTCAGCGAATGACGCATTCGATAAGCCGTGGCTGGCACAAGCAATTGCCAAAACCAAGATTGAAAATCTTCTTCTAATCATCGCTCTCCTCCCTGGAAATGAGTGCCGGGAGCGTATCTTGAGAGATGAGGCGCTGCCGTTGACATGCATCAGGTTTTTGATGCGCCCCTGACGTGGACGCATTTTGGCAATCGGCAGGGCAGCAGGGCGATCATCGAGGGGGAGTGCCACAATGGTTCCCGCTGATTGGTAAATTTTAGTCCGAGACTTGGAAGTTGCACTGAGGCGATCAGCTGTTTTCACGTATAATGTGCCGCAGCATCGACTCCCACCCAGCGCCTAGAACGGTCGCAACCATGGCACACCCGGAAAACCAGAAACCTGCCACCCGAGCCGTACCACTGCTGTCACCGCATCAGCTGCCTGCTGTTGTGCCGCAGAAGAATGGCAGCAGTGGCTTCACCCATTTTGATCGCCGGTTGCATTCGTCGGTGGCGCGTCTGACGGGGGGCGTTTCGCCCTTTGCGGTGTCCAGAGCATGGAGCGACTGGGCCATCCATACCGCACGCGCGCCCGGTCGTCAGACAGAGTTGTTGCTGCACGCCGTGAAAGACGCGCAAAGGCTGGCCGGTTACGCAATGCAACAAAGCCTGGGAAAGCGACCAGAACAACCATTCCAGCCCCGACCGCAAGACCCGAGATTCCGACACTCAGGGTGGGACATGCCCCCATTCAGTTTCTGGAAGCAGGGTTTTCTGGCAACGCAGAATTGGTGGCAGGCCGCAACGCGAAATATCAGCGGCATGGAAGCACAAGACACGGATCGTCTCGAATTTCTCGCCAGACAGATGCTGGATGTTGCGTCGCCGTCTAATATTCCATGGATGAACCCCGAGATCATAGAGGAGACAGTTCGGGCCAGTGGGCAGAACCTGATAAACGGAGCGTGGAATTTCTGGAACGATTATGTGCAGACAGTTACGCAATCGCGCAGACCGGCCCCCGAAGGCTATCAGGTCGGCAAGGATTTGGCCTGCACCCCGGGCAAGGTGGTCTACCGAAACGACATTTTCGAACTGATCCAGTATGCGCCGCTAACCGATCAGGTTCACCCTGATCCGGTTCTGATAATTCCTGCGTGGATCATGAAATACTATATTCTGGATCTTTCGCCTCACAACTCGCTCATTAATCACTTGGTGCAGAACGGCTTCACGGTATTTGCGATGTCGTGGTGCAACCCCACCGTGGAGCAGGCAGAGCTGTCGCTAGAAGATTACCGGCGACGCGGTGTAATGGCAGCAATTGATACTATTGAGAAAATCGTACCTAACGCGAAGATTCATGCAAATGGCTACTGTCTGGGCGGTACTATGCTCGCCATCGCCGCGGCGACAATGGCGCGGGACAGCGATGACCGGTTAGCCAGTATCACGCTGATGGCCGCGCAGGTTGATTTCACTGAGGCTGGCGAGTTGCTGCTGTTTCTGGATGAGAGCCAGATCTCTTTCCTCGAAGACCTGATGTGGGATCAGGGGTATCTGGACCGACCGCAAATGGCCCGCACTTTCGCGGCAATCCGCGCGGAGGACCTCATCTATACCCGTGCGGTGCATCGCTACTTTTTGGGCCGCGAGGATTTGCCCACGGACCTTGGAGTGTGGAATGGTGATACGACCCGGATGCCCGCGCGTATGCATTCGGAGTACTTGCGCAGCCTGTTCCTTGAGAACCGTCTCACAGCAGGTCGTTTTGCGGTCGAAGGGCCCGTGATTGCGCTGAAAGATATCACGGCGCGCATGTTCGTTGTTGGAACCGAGCGGGACCATATTGCGCCATGGCGGTCTGTCTACAAAGCTGCGCTGTTCACAGAAACAGATTTGACGTTCGTCTTGTCGAGCAGCGGCCACAACGGCGGTATCGTCAACGAACCGGGCCATCCGGGCCGCCACTATCGCATCGGGCGCCGGCATGGCGACGACCTCTATGTGGGACCTGACCGATGGCTCGAAGCGCATGATCCGATAAACGGATCTTGGTGGACAGCTTGGATCCAATGGTTGGAAGAGAGCGACGGAGCTCTTGTTGCGCCCCCGACGATGGGTGCACCGTCGCAAGGCCTTTTACCCATATGTGACGCGCCCGGCAGTTATGTTTTTCAAGATTGAGCTGTGGCTGCTTCATTGCACCGGGTGCGCGAAAGTCGACGCACCTTGCGGCTCAAACCGTGTCGGTCAGGGCAAGGTATTGTGCTATGGTTCTCGACGATGACCAGTGATGATCCTTACAAGACCCTCGGCGTCCCGAAAACAGCGACGCCCGAGGAGATCAAGAAAGCGTATCGCAAGCTTGCCAAAACCCTTCATCCGGATCTTCATCCCGATGATCCCGACAAACAGGAAGAGTTTCAGGCGGTTTCTGCGGCGCATGATTTGCTCGGCGATCCGGAGAAACGCCGACGGTTTGATGCTGGTGAAATCGACGCCAGTGGTCAGGAACGTCCGCAAAGGCAGTATTATCATCAATACTCCGGGCAAGATGGGGCAGGGCGCTACGATCAGGCGGGCGACTTTGCACGCGGCTTCAGCACTGGATCGGAAGAAGATCTATCTGACCTTTTCTCGGACCTATTCGGTCGGCGGCAGGGCACCGGCGCCCGGCAGTTCCATGCCCGTGGCGGCGACCTGAGGTATCAACTCAATATCGATTTTATGGATGCCGCGCGGGGGGGGAAGCGTACCGTGACGATGCCCGACGGTCGATCGATCGAGATCACGATCCCAGCCGGTGTCCGGGATGGGCAGACACTCAGATTGCGGGGCAAGGGCGCCCCTGGCATGGGGCAGGGCGCTCCCGGAGACGCTCTGGTCGCGATCTCGGTCTCTCCGCATCCGGTTTTCGAACGCGATGGCGCGGATATCGAGATTGAATTGCCCATTACATTCGACGAAGCTGTTCTTGGCGCGAAAGTGGATGTGCCGACCCTTTCAGGCAATGTTGCCATGACAATCCCCCAAGGAGCGTCTTCGGGGCAGCGGCTCAGGTTGAAAGGCAGGGGCATCGTGACAGGCGGTTCGGCCGGTGATCAATTTGTCCGGCTTAAGATCGTCTTGCCCAAATCAATCGATGACGAGATGCGCAGCCTTGCAGAAAACTGGCGCTCCGCGTCCGGCTTCGACCCGCGCAAGGATCTTAGGAGGAAGACATGAGGCTTGATGAGCGCGCTGTCGTCGCCCGTGTTGAGCGGGTGACCCTTCGAGAACTCCGTCTGTGGGTTCGCGAAGGGTGGGTGCGCCCCGCGCAGGGCGAAAGCGGGCCTGTCTTCGATGACCTTGACGTGGCGCGCCTCCACCTGATCTGCGACCTGCGCAAAGACATGGCCTTGCCAGCGGATGTGATGCCGACCGTGCTCACGCTGATCGACAACCTGCACCGTACACGACGAGACCTGCGCATTTTGTCGGAAGTACTCGACGAACAGCCTGTGGAGTTTCGCCGCACGGTTCTGGCTGCAGTGCGCCGGCGGACAGAGGCGGACGACTAAGCTGCGCTTTGATGATCCTCCGGCCGATGTCAGAAGTCAGGCGTTATACCGCGACACAACCCGCTTCGCGGGCACACAAGAGTCCGCTGGTCAGGTTGTCGTCAAACCTTCTGGTTGTCCAAGAGGTGTTCGAGTTCATCCGACAAACGATGCGCGAGAGCGATGGCTGTTAGGGTCGGCATGTCGTTTCCAACTGTTGGAAAGACAGACGATCCGGCAATGAAAAGATTGTGCATCCCGTGAACGCGCAACGAAGTATCAACCACGCCATCTGACGGACTCTGACTCATGCGGGTTGTTCCCATGTGATGGCGCACCCAACTCGCCTTGACCATCTCTCCGTCTTCCCCGGACGATCGGGTGAGGTCGACTTTATGTCCAAGACCTCGCAGGTAATCGGCAAGGATGGTCTGAGTGCGCCGCACTGTATCGCGGGTTTGTTCGTTGATGCGCCAGTGAAGTGAGGCCTGTCTTCGCCCGAGTTTGTCGCGTTTCTTCGAAAGAGTGACATAGCTATCTGGCTGCGGGGCCTGCTCAAATATTGAGTTAAAACAAAAGTTTTTCGCTTCCAGTCTTCGGACCGATGGTCCTTTGTAAAACGACAAAGCTCTGGCCGTATCAACCGGATGTCTCGCCATCGTCAGAAACGATTTGACGGGATGAGCGGGTTGGCGCCCTTTGGCGAGCCAGAAACCAGCTTCTCGGAGCGCAATTGCGCCCTTGCCCTCTCCAACTTCGGGCACAGGTTGCAGCCAGCTTCGGGAGGCCAGTAAGCCCTCTCGTTCACGCAAGCTCGGTGACAGCACAAGCCCTTTGCGCAGTCGCATCACGATTTCAGCTGGAAGGCCCTGTCCACTTCGATTGATCTCTGATGGGTCCAAATCGACGAGCTCGGTGTTCTGAGCGCCTGTCGTGATATGACCCCATCTGAAGCGCGGATGCTCCATAAAGAAACGACCGACAAGATCTCGGCTGTTGCCGAGTCCACGCGTGTGCGTGCGATCGGAAAGTAGCAAAAGTCTTGCGTTCTCAATACCACCCGTTGCCAGAACGACCACCTTTGGTGTTAGGCGATGCCTTCGTCGACCGTCCGAGAATTCCACTGAATTCACGACTTCGGCGGTGCCCTCGGTGTGAAGCTCGGTGACTGTTGCGTTATAGAAGAGAGTCAGGTTTTGTTGGCCGGCGTCCGACAATGACTTCCACCCATCAGCAAAGTCATTCAAAGGCGCAAGAAACGCGTGCTCTAAACCAACTTCGCCGGTCTTCCCATTGGGCTTTTCGAACCAAGCCTCTGAGTCAAGGTCGGTAAAGCCACAAGTCTCGAATGCCCTCCGATAGTGGGGAACCATCTCTTCGAATTTGATAGGCCAGCCACTGTAAGGAATATCTGAACGGGCCTTGAAGTCTTCTCGGCAAAGCGTCTTACACCAAGCTCCCCATCCCTGTCGGCCGGTACTTCCACCCAAACGTCTCACCCTGCAAAGATGAAGCGGTTCGTAGG
>JASJAW010000002.1 GCA_030066795.1 Dinoroseobacter sp. | reverse complement strand
CTTTGGCAGCCCAAAACCCAATCGCAAGGAGGCATGGTCAAAAAGGGGGTTACTTTGCGGCTCCCATCCGCAGCGGGCGGCGTGCCGCCAGAACGATGGGCACGCATCGTGCCGGATCGTCATGGAGGGTGACACAGTCGAGGCATTGAAAGCACTCGGCATAGTCGATCTGACCAGTTGGCCGGATTGCATTGTAGCTACAGTTCACACGGCAGAGCTGGCAAGGCGACCCGCAGGCCTCACGGCGTGGCACCCAGTTGCGTCTGCGAACCAGCCCGCCCAAGGCCATGAGCGCCCCAAGGGGGCAGACATAGCGGCAAAACCCCTTGAACAGGACTAGCCCGAGTACCAGCCACAACGCTGCGTAGGACACAAAGTACCATTCTCGTAGAAAGAAGGTCGTGATGGCTGTCTTGAAGGGTTCGACCTCCGCCGCGGTGTCCAGGTGGTCGGGGGCCCAGACCGCCACAGCGATCAGTCCCAACAGGAGAACGTATTTCAATCCTTTCAACCTGCGGTCCCAGATGTCCGGGGGTGTCCATTGTGGAAAGCGTAAGCGGCGCCCAAGATGGTGGGCGAATTCCTGTAAGGCGCCGAAAGGACAAAGCCATCCACAAAAAAGCCCGCGCCCCCAGAGTACGAGGCCAAGGATTGCAACAGCCCAGATCAGTAGTGAAAACGGATCGTAAACGAGAAAAGCGAAGCTGCCCCCGTCAAGCGCTGTTCGCAACGTGGCAAGCGGTGTCACGACCGACAATTGCCCCTGACCCCACCAACCGATGAACCCGACTGTGACAGCCAGCACGGAGAGACGCAGCGGTGTGAAATTGCGTAGTCCTGCCAGCCAGCTCTGTCGTGCGAACAGGAGGAGCAAAAGAAGGGCAAGGCCTCCTGCGAGTAACGCCAGATCCACCTGGCGGTTTCGCAATGCTTCCTGCCATGCTGGCAGCGGGCGCGGCACGTCCGGGCGAACAAAAAATCGCTCGGGGGTCTTATGGGTTACCGTAAAGGTCTGGCTGCCAATTTCGGGGCGGAAACTGCCATGCGCGCGTAAGACCTTCAGAGACAGCTGCCAGTCCGCAGCCGGATCGAACCCCAGCCGTCGGTCCGCGCGCAGGATCATTGCTTTGCCGTGAGGCAAGTCGGGATGCAATTTGACGTAGAGGTCCGCATCTCGCAGGGCGACGGGTAACCCATTTTGGGAGGCGGCAAGCCAGTCCGGCGCTGTATTGCGCACGAAATCGGCACTCACCAGCCCATGGCGCGCGGTTTCGATCAACAGGATGGGTTCGTCATGGGGAGAGATCTCGAGGAAGTCCTGCAACTCTTGATAGCTTTGGTCAGAGAGTGCCGCCCGAGCGATGGCGCGCGGGCCCAGATCGATAATCCAGAGGTCGATATAGGGAGCGTCCGGTGCGCCACGGGCCTCTGGGTCGTCGTCTTCCCAGGTTGTGCCGAGAAAGGCGGCATCTGTTTGGGCATTGGTGATAATGTGGTGACTGACGATGCTCTGTGAGACAAGATCTTTCCAAGTCAGTACTTCGTCATTCTCAGGATCCGGATGGGCGGGAGCGACGGTCGCAATCCCCTGCATTTTTTCTCGGGCAACGGAAAGCGCTGCCGCCATGATAGTTTCATGGGCGATACGCACCGACGCTGTGGCTTTGGTCACCCCATCGAGATAGGTCAGCGCGGAGCCATCATCGCCACTGTTACCATATGGGGTACCGACCACGATCGGTGTGGCGATGTTTAGGCCGCGATACTGCTCGACAAACGCCTCGAATGGAGCATTGCCCAGACCGGACACGAAGATCGGCTCGTTGTGGTCCAGCAGTTTAACGTCAATGAAGCCGCCCTGGCGATCAAGGGTGACGATCAGGTTGATCGGTGCGCCGGAGAACCCAGGAAGCGGAGCGAGATCAAGTGTTTCGAAAATATAACCCGCGGGTTCATCATAGACATTGACAAGCTCGTACACTCCATTGTCGTTGATCAGATTTCCGAGCTTGAAGGGTGGCTGGACGTAACCTTCGACCTGCGCGCGTGTTAAAGGGTCTGCCAACACCGGCACAGCGCTTAGCAAAAAAACCAGCAGGAGTATCAAGAGGCGCATGGGATAAGGCTAGGTAGGGCGGCTTGGCAGGGACATAAGACCAAGGTCGGAAGCGCGCGCCAGTTCACTTGACAGCTTAGGGTCTGTTGCGTGCCATGAGATGTGCCACGAATAACGACGCCATCAAACGCAGCTATGATCCATGCTCTGATCTTCTTGATCTGGGGCGCAGGGGCGCAAGCGGAAAGCTATCTTTCGATACAAGAGCGTCGGCCGGAGTTGTTCCACCCTGAAACCGGGTATCGCATTGACCAGCAGCGCGCGCCCACGCCGGAAGACATTCCCGCACCTGCGCAATTGGTTGGGCCGGAAGGTGCGAAGGTGTTGATCGCCGACGGGGCTTTGGTGCTTGATGTGTTTGGCGCCTTGCAGTCACGCTATGACGAGTTGGATGGCACCTGGCTTGTCTCCGAACCTCGGATGAGCCTGCCCGGGGCGGTCTGGCTGCCGGAGGTTGGACGAGGCGTGCTCGACACAAACCTGCAACGCTACTTACAAGCGGAACTGCAAAAGGCCACAATGGGCGACACCGCTCATCCGATCGTTGTGTATTGCGTGGCGGATTGCTGGATGAGTTGGAATGCCGCGCAGCGGATCACCGACTTGGGCTACTCACAGGTTTTTTGGTTTCAGCTTGGCACGGACGGGTGGCGCGAGCACGGCTGGCCGCTTGCTCCGGTCGAGCCCGTTCCGGTCAATGTCGATTGACGCGCATCAATTGGCGCGGGGTAACTCGCGGCGCTCGATATCAGGAAAAAGATGCGAGATTGATCTGTGGAATTCCTCGGGTTGTGCCCCCATAGCCGCAAACTCGGCAGGCATAGGACTGTCCATCAAATCCACCATGTCGAGCCCGCTATTCGCGCCCTCGGTGAATGTCGTTTCCAGCCAGCTCAGATAGGCACTGGTTTGCGCAAGCGATGCGCCGCTGCGGTCGAGCGGGCCGTGCCCGGGCAAGATGGCCGCTGCGTTCAGTGCTTGCAGTTCGGTAAGCGCGGCTTGCCAAGTCTCTAGGTTTGCATTGGTGGTTGCTGGCGCACGATCCAGAAAGGCCAGGTCGCCGGCGATCAATAATCCGGTTTCGGTGTCTAGCAGAGCGAGATCTGTTTCCGTATGTCCGGCAAGGGGCAGAGCAAGGAACTTGCGGCCGTCTATAGTGACTTCCCCAGTGGCCAGCGCCGCTGTTGGCGGCATTGGTTCGGTTCCTCGCATCCAGTCTCCGAGCAGGCGGTACATATTGTTTGAGAAGCTGTCCCCATGCGTAATAGCAAGTTCGATCATTTCGCCAAGGCCGTAGATCGGTTTGTCAGCAAAGACCTGGTTTCCGAAATAGTGATCAGGATGGTTGTGGGTATTTACGACGGCTGAAACACCGCGCAGGTCGAGCGCTTGAACGCTTAAGCGCAATTCCTCTGCATAGCGTCGCGATGGGCCGGTATCGATGAGGATCAGACCTGTCTCGCCCTGCAAGAGTGCACAGTTCACGATCGCGCCGCCGTTCTGCATAGAAAAATAGTCGGTTGCGCCTTCTATCATCCAGACGCCGCTCATGGCTGGCTTTGGCTGCAAGTCATACTTGAACTTGGCGGAGGCAAAAACACGTCCCGGAAGGGCAACAGACCCGGCGGCAGCCGCCATAAAACCGAGCGCCGTACGTCTCGTCGGGGTCAATTCAGCGCCTCACCCGTCAGGGTTCCGGCAATCTCGTTGCCATTGTTGTCGCGTCCTTGGACATGAAGCAGCGCTGGCATGTCGTCGGGATCAAAAAAGAGCGTGAAGGCGGGATCCTCGTTTACTGGCTCCTTTAAATCGATGTGCGCTAACTCTGATCCATCATCATTCAGAAAATGCAGCTCTTTGATGATGAAAACCGGAATGCCATCGGCAAGCCCGGTATCCATAGGATGATCAACAATCAGGCGGGCCCGGCCGGAAGCTGTCCAGAGACGCCCGTTGATCTCCCCCAAATGATCTTCCCAGTCATCCGAGGCGTAGGCCTGCGCCGGTGCAGCGCATCCGCCACCGGCGGCATCAATCCGGGTGCTGCCCACATGCCAGCTGCCCGAAGAGGTTCGCACGGATGCCCGGATTGCGGTGGCCTGATCGATTTTGAAGCGCAGCTCAAGCTTCGGTTCCGCCGCGCCGGGATAGTAGGTCAGGATATGCGGGATCGGGCCGTAGTCGACGGAGACGATGATCTCCTCCACGTTGTCGATCCCGGTTGCATCAACCATGAGTGGGACATTGAACGCGTCCTCTGCGGACGCTGGCGCGCGTACAATCACGCGGTCATCGAACCGTATGTCTTTTGGATTCCCCAAAAGCTCGATCTGGTGATAGTCCCACATACCGGAGTCATAGGGATCGTCCAGCTGGGTCCGCAGTTCTTCGGCACCCAGAGACACCGGAACTACCGCCACCGATAAAACGGCGAGTACGAATTTTAGCATTTGGGGCTCCTTCTGCGCAAATAGAGCCACGATCTGACCTCTCGCGCAATTCAACTTTGGTTTAAGCGCTGCGCAAACTTCGCGAAGCATTCGACCAGAAAACCGAAGTTGGCGCGCAGAACTGATTGATCAGGGTCAATGCCAAAATGGGATTCAGCCAATAGCCTGATAGGAAAAGGGGAGGAAAAGCCGTGTATGCTCGCATCTTGGTGCCCGTTGATGTCGCTCACATTGATAAGCTCTCGAAGGCGTTGGACTCAGCCGCTCACATCGCCAAGGAAAACGACGCGACCGTAGTTTACTTTGGCGTCGTGGATTCTGTGCCAACGCCCTCAGCCGTAACTGAAGGCGACCGCATGACGGCGGCTTTAGGCGACTTCGCAGAGAGACAATCAAAGCACCACGGTATCAAAGTGGAAGAGCGTGTTGCATTACGCAAAGATCTTCACTTGCATGTCGGGTCGGAGATCATTGAAGCAGCCAAGACCACAGGCAGTGATCTGATCGTTATGGCAAGTCATATTCCCGGAATAAAAGACCACTTCTTCTCGTCGAACGCAGGCTATGTGGCCACCCACGCGCCTATGTCGGTGTACGTGATCCGTTAGGCTGCTCATGCAAACTCACTCCATTTAGTTTGGAGCAGAAGCACGCGGTCTCGCGTTTGATGTGTTTAAGCTTAAGATGGCATCGGGGTTGCGCCGGTTTCCATCCTGATCAGTTTCTCATTTCTCAGCAGCATAACGACCATCACGGATTCCTTATCGCCACTTGGAAAGTCAATGAATTGGTGGGTGACGCAAATCTCGTCGTTTTCATAGACGATCCTGTAATCGCGCCGAATGGGGCGCGGTCCCTCTGAGCACCAGATATCAATGATCCGGTCCTTGGTGATGTCCTTACCCGATTGATGTCGAACATAGAGAAATGCGTCGTCGATAAGTTCATCGAATGCGTCGCGATCGCGGGCGTCGAAAGCCGATTTCCATCGTTCAGAGAACGTCATGCGTTTTCCTGTCTCCATATTCACCGCGTAAAGAGTGAGTGTCCTGCGTGGTCGATCCAAGGGTAGTACCCGGTAGAGGGAGCGGTAAAGCGAAACATCGGCGGTTGAGTCTCTGCTTGCGGGGGTCAGCGCGGCAGCAGCTCAGACTTTCGCACCTCGCGTCGGATGTGATCTGCCAGCAAGCGCGTGCGAAGGGGCACTGCGGCACTGTTCGGATAGACGATGTGCAGTGGAATGCTGGGGGGCATCCACTCAGTCAGGACCGGCACAAGCTCCCCATCGGCAAGTTTTTCTTTCATCACCCATTCGGGCATCATGACGATCCCGGCCCCTGCCACCGCCATTTCGACGAGCGTGTCGCCCTGATCGGCCGCCAACGGTCCCTCAATGGCGACCTCCCGCACCTTTCGACCTTGCGTGAAACGCCAGGTCTGCGCCGATTTCATACGTTGGAATGTCAGGCAACGATGGCTTTTTAGATCTTCCGGTTGCTGCAGACGCGGCGCCCGGGCGAGATAGTCCGGCGCGGCCGCCAGCATCAGAGGATTTGAAGACAATCGTGCCGCGATGAGCGAAGAATCCTCGAGATGCCGGGCACGGATCGCCAGATCGATTCCTTCGCCAATGATATCGACATGGGCTTCGGTCAGGAAACAAGTGACCTCGATCTTCGGATACTCGCGGACAAACTCTGCGAGCAGGGGCGCAAGGAGTATCCGCGAAAGCACAGGTGACATCGACACGCGGATCACACCAGCCGGGGTTTGCGCATCCGTCCTGATCCGGGCTTCGGCTGCGTCTAACTCTTCAAGGATGCGTAGGCAATTGGCGTAGTGGGTTTCACCCAACGCTGTCAGCGTTACACCACGCTGGTTTCGAACCAGCAGTTGAACCCCAAGATGATCTTCCAGCGCGGCCACGCGCTTGCTGACAGTGCCCTGCGCCAAACGTTCGAGTTTGGCGGCTTCCTGAAAGCTTTGCGCCTGGACCACGCGTACGAAGGCGCGCATTGCAACAAACTGATCCATAACAGTTATTCTATTATAGAATCTTAATTATTCGCTCAAGGTCATTGAGCGAGTCGGGTGATCGTGTCACCAAGAGCGCAGGCCAGATGGCCGCTCAATACGAAAAACAAAGCACGCTTCTTATGCCTCCCATGATTGTCCGTGGGCAGGAACCGGTACCGGTTTGTCCGGCACGGAACAGGGAACGCTGCTCCAAGGAAGGAGACACACAGTTGACAACACTTTCCGAGAAACTCTCTGATCTGTCGGTCCGTGTCGGCGACATCGAAGCGCGCGCGGCCGCTTTCCGGGCGGAACAGCAAAGCAAGCGCGAAGCGAAGATCACCGCGATGGAGGCCGAAGTGGCCACCCGCCGGCAGGCCCTGCAGGCACGGATCGAAAGCAAGGGCGATGCGATCGCCTCCGCCTGGTCCGCCTTCAACGCGTCCGTGACAGCAAAAGCGCTGGGCGTGCAGGCCCAGATCGAGGCCAAGAAAGATGCCATTGACGCCAGGCGCGCGGAGCACCGGGCAGAGCGGCTGGAATTCAACGCCGCCGTCGCGCTCGATTTCGCGCTTGTCGCAATGGAAGAGGCCGAGCTTGCGGTCGCCGAAGCGATCGACGCGCGGCTCCATGCCGACAGCTTTGCTGGCGCAGAGGCGCACTGAGAAATACGCGAAACCATGCCTGCACATTGACACACGTCATGTCAGACGCCGCTCCGAATTCGCATGCTGAAGACGGGGAAGTGTCTGTGCGGATAAACGAAATTAACTGCAAGACCATGGAGGGAAACATGAAAACTACATTGAAACTTGGAACGGCGCTGACAGCGCTGATGGCAGTCGCCACGCCACTGAAGGCGCTGGAACCTGACGGCCCACATATGGCCCATGCCGAGCGCAATGCGGCCGCCTGGGCCGCCGAGGACGCGGACATTGACGCGAAGCTGGCTGAGCTTGAAGGCCGCTTCGGCAAGAAGCCCAACATCATCTACATTCTCACAGACGATATCGGTTGGGGCGAGCTGGGCTGGCAAGGCGGTGGCAAGCACCGTGGCACGCCCTCGGATGAACTGGACACCATGGCCTTCGAGGGGATGCGGTTCTGGTCCTCCTATGCCGAGCCGTCCTGCACCCCCACGCGGATCGCCCTCAACACCGGGCGTCACCCGGTCCGCACTGGCCTTTTGTCAGTCCTGTGGCCCGGCATGGTCGATGGGCTCTCACCAGAAGAAGTTACCGTCGCCGAGGTTCTCAGCGAGGTTGGCTACAACACCGCGATGTGGGGCAAGTGGCATCTGGGCGATCTGGAAGAACACGCGCCTGAGAACCAGGGCTATGACTATGCCTATTACGGGCTGTTCAATGGCGCCCCGGACTACTGGCAAGCCTCCTTCGAGGACCCGAGCGGCACCTATCCGTTTGCCGATTTCCCAGGTTACGACACCTACAAGGAACAGACAGGAATCGACCTGTCGGTCGGTGGGTATGTCGGGCGTAAAGGCGAAGGACGCACGCCCATCGAAGGAGTGGCAGGTGAACTGTCTCCCGAGCGGCAGGAAGCCTTTGAGAACGAGTCGATTGGTCAGATCACTGAGTACGTGAAAGACCACGCCGACGACGAGAACCCGTTCTTCATCTACTGGGCGTCCTACGCGAACCAGATCGCCCCGTCTCAGGAGTTCATGGATGACCCTCGGGTCGACAAGAACAATCGGCAGGGCTCCTTCATGGCCATGCACGACAAGCATGTTGGTCAACTGCTCGACACGCTGAGGGACGAGGGCATCGCCGAGAACACCCTGGTCCTGTGGATCAGCGACAACGGTCCGATGTACGCCTTCTGGCCAACTTCTGGCTACACGCTCCTGCAAGGCGCCAAGGGCGACGTGCTCGAAGGCGGTGTGCGGGTCCCCGCGATGGCCTGGTGGCCGGGCATGATTGATCCGATGCAGGACCCGGTTGATGTCGTCCATGTGACGGACCTGTTCACCACCGCCGCGCGGATTGGCGGGGCCATGGACCAGATCCCCAATGACCGGATCACCGACGGTGTTGATCAGACGTCGCTTTTGCTGAATGGCGAAGGGCATGGACGCCGCCAGTTCATGGCGCACTACAGCGGCGATGTGCTGGGCGCCTTCCGCTACAACAACCACAAAATTCATATCTCCGAAGCGAAGGGCGGCCTGCCGGGTATGGATTTCTACAACGTGCGGCGTGACCCGGGCGAGAAGTACGGCGCGCTTTACCCGGGCCTCTGGGCGGTCCAGCCAATGCAGCAACTGCTGGGCCAGCATATGGGCCGTGTGCAGCAATTCCCGCACCGCGCTCCGATGACGCCGGAAGAAGCACGGCTGAAGTCACAAGGTCACTAAGAAAATCCGGTTGAGCCGCGCGCGGCGTGGCTCAGCCGCTTCCTAGGGAGACGAAACCATGCTCATCAAGACCAAAACCCTTACATCGGTTGCCGCCTTACTCTGCTCAGTGGGACCTGCGATTTCCGAACCTCTCTCTTTCTCTGGCCTCGATGAAACGCAGTGGCGGCATGAGATCGAGATCTACGCGTTTTTGCCCGCAAGTACTTCCGGGACATCCACAATCGCCGATACCGATGTGAAGCTCGATCTGGACTTCAGTGACGCGGTGGACCTGCTCGATGGCGCCATTGCCGGGCGGTATGAGGCCTGGAAGGGCGACTGGGGTGTGATCGCTGATCTGAACTATGTCAGCCTTGGGCCGGGTGGCACCTTGCCGGGGCCGCCGGTGACCGTTGATGTCGATATCCGGCAATCCTGGCTAGGGGTCCTGGCGGCCTATCGCGTGGTCGACACCGCCTATGGCGCGGACGGTCGGCGCTTTGCTTTCGATATTCAGGGCGGGGCTCGCTACAACGAACTGAAGCAAGAAGTGTCACTGACGGGCCCGGGACCGGGAATTAATCTCGGCGGAACGGAAGGCTGGTGGGAGCCTGTGGTTGGCGCCCGCGGCATGTGGGAAATTAATGATGACTGGGCGGCGATCCTCGAAGCTGACTTTGGCGGCTTCGGCGTCGGCGGCAATGACCTGCAATACGGGATCAACGCGCTCTTCGACTGGAAGCCTTGGGACAACACGTCGATCCGGTTTGGCTATCGCTACTACAGCATCGATTTCAGCACGAATCGCGCGGACGGGAAGTTCGCCTATGACGTCACCCAGCACGGGCCCTATTTCGGCCTCGTCTATCGCTGGCAGTAAGGCGGGAGTCGGCAAATGGTCATCGTCCTCAGTCTCTACGCGATCCTCGTTTACCTGATCTTCGGTCGGTTTAAGCTTCTGCCCTGGAACACCACCTGGAAAACCGTTGTTGGAACGATTGGCCTGATCATCGCACTGGTGGTGATCGGAGCGCTGAACTATCTCACGCCTTCAGGCCGGGTGACGGTCCAGGGCGTGACTATCGAAATCACGCCAAACGTCTCCGGTACGGTCATAGACGTGGCCGTTGAGCCTAACCAGATCGTGGCCGAAGGAGATCTGCTCTTCTGGATCGATCCGACCCCCTTCGCGGCTGAGGTCGCGCGGTCTGAGGCCGCACTGGTGGATGCGCGCGCGTCCGCTGAGGGGCTCGAGGAAGAACTCGCCAGCGCCGTTGCAGAGGTCGAGCGTCTGCAGGCCCAACTCGCTTTCGGGATCGTGCGCCGCGATGACATCACTCAGCTCGCCGAGCGCGGCGCGACGAACGAGTTTCAGATGCAGGAAGCCATCTCGAATGTCGAGCAGCTTCAAGCCAGCCTAAATGCAGCTGAGGCCCGGCGGCGCGGGATTGAGATTCGCATCGCGTCAGAAGTGGACGGCGTGAACGCCGCAGTCGTGCAGGCTGAACAGGCCCTGATCTCCGCCCGATGGAGCCTTGAGCAGACTGAGGTCACCGCGCCCGCAGAAGGGATGGTCACCGCGATGACGCTGCGTCCCGGCCAGCGCGTGACAAGCATCCGGTCGGCCATGGCGTTCGTGCCGGATCAACGCCGCGCGTTAACGGGCATATTCAGCCAAAGCGGTGCGCATGCTTTCACCGTGGGGGCCGAGGTGATGGTGGCCATGCAGTCGCTGCCCGGGACCTCGTTTGTCACGCAGATCGACTCAATAATCCCTGGCACGGCAGAAGGCACACTCAGCGGCGCCACAGGAGCGCTGCCTTCATTAAGTGAGTTGATGGGCTCCAACCAGTTCGTTGTACGCCTCGCGCTTCCGGGCGACCTTCCAACGCACGCCACCAAGCTCGGCATGTCGGGGTCCGCGACTCTGATCACAGACGAGGCCGGCCCGATCGAACTCCTGGCCCGCGTGCTGTTCTGGCTGCGCATGCAGTTCAATTACCTATGATGGAGCGAGACGATGATTGTAGGGCATCTGCTAAAGAAATCGCTCTTCGCTGCAGCTGTTTTGAGTCTGTGCGGACAAGGCGCGTTCGCGCAGGATGAAGAGGTCGAAGGTGAAAGCCCTCAACCGACACCGATCGTGCAAGGTTTCGAGAACTTCCCTTTCCCGGTGCGCGTGCCGCGCGGATTGTACGAACTGGAGCCCATTGGCGAGCCTTATGAGTATGAGCGACGATTGCCGTTCCTGGGCGCCGAAGCGGCTCAGAAGGGCATAATAATGCCCGAACCCTACGGGGCGTCCGCGCTCTACATCTACAATTGGCAAAAAGCGGCGATCTCTGACCTGAGCGTGGCGCTGAGCCTCGCCGGCCCGCCGCCGCAAGGGACGGAGCTCGTCAGCACACCGTTCGTCTCCTTCAATAACGTCGAGAGCGAAACCGACGCGGGGCAATTCAAATTGGACGCCTGGGTGCTGCCCTTCATGAATGCCTTTATCTCAAAAGGGCGGGTGACGGGCGGTTCGGACATCCAAGTATCAGTAGATGTCGATGAGTTTATTGACAGTCTGCCACTGCCTCCGGTCATCAACCCATGCCCACCACGCAATCCCTGCGGTACCGTAACATGGCCTTTCACAGCAAATATCGACTCTGACACGTACACGCTGGGTCTCGTGGGTGTTAAGAACTGGGGAAAGAATGTTGCGACATTCAACGGCAGTTACACCTTTAGTGACAGCCGCAAGGCGACAGCCGAGTCGGTGATC
This sequence comes from Dinoroseobacter sp., assembly GCA_030066795.1. GTDB lineage: Bacteria > Pseudomonadota > Alphaproteobacteria > Rhodobacterales > Rhodobacteraceae > Dinoroseobacter. Next base: position 82,800 of record JASJAW010000002.1, on the reverse strand, counting down.
GAAGTTGCCACCGTTGGTGCGAAATACGGGCGACTGATAACTCTGGAGTCTGGCGCGACTCTGACACCCTATGTCGGCGTTAACTACACCTACTCCGACAATATCATCCGCGGCACAGCCACGTCTCCAGATGGGCTGCTGCCAGCGGGTCAGAACCTCTCTATTCGCTTTGAGGCGCGCCAGAAGAACATCTCGCCGTGGAGCGGTACAGTTGGGTTTTCGCTCGGTGTCAGCCGGAGATGGAACCTCAACTTCGACCTAACGGCAAGTGAGTATCTGAAACGCGCGGTGTTTGGGGCGACGATGCGGTTCTAGCCGTCTTCGAGCCTGAAATGGGCAAGAGCAAGCCTGGGGAGGTGCCAACCATGACCCTTAATCCACTCGTAAGCGACCCCGAAGTATTGCCGTTCTTTGTCAACGCACCGGGCGCAAATGATTACCTCCATATTGTGGTCGCAGCGTTTCTTATTGTCGCGATACTCGGTTTTGGCGTTGCATACGCAGCAATTCAGAACATCCCGGAAAAAATGGCCTCCGGCGCTGACAAGGTGCAAATGCAGCTCGTCAGCCTCCTCGGTCTTCTGTCGCTTCTGACCTTCAATCATTCCTTTTGGGTTGCGGCACTTTTGCTCGCTGTGATCCCGGTGGGTGATCTGCTGAACAAGTCCGGTCGCTCTACCAAAGCTATCGCGCGCGATAACCGGTCCGAGGTACACCGCGATGATTGAACTTTTTCTCTGTGGCTTGGTAACTGTTCTTCCCGACTACCTTTTCAGGCGGTACCGGCAAGGCAAAAGGCTGGGTCACGAAATTACGATCTACAGTGTTTGGTACGAGCTTCGGTGGGGGATCACCTCCTGCGCAATTCTTGCCGCCATGCTGATTACCGTGATCTTCTACTTCCACCCAAGCACCAGCAATGTAACGTCACTCTTCAGAACTGTCGCGATCCTGTCGGAAAGGACTGGGCGGGTTACCGAAGTCTACGTCGAAAACAACCAACGTGTTTCAAGCGGTGATCCAATTTTCAAGTTGGATACCTCGGAAGAGGAAGCGCGCGCGGAAACAGCGCGGCGCCAACTTGCTGAGATCGAAGCGCAGACGGAAATCTCTAGGGCGTTGTTGAGTGCATCAAAGGCCCGGCTATCGAGGGCCGAGATCGCTTACGCACAAGCTCTTGAAGACTTAGACCGAAGGGAACGTGTCGCAGTTAACAATCGGAATGTTGTGAGTGAACAGGAGCTTGAGCGTGCAAGATCCTTGGTTCTTTCTCTCTCTGAAGATCGGAATGAAGCCGTCGCTGAAATCGTAAGTATCGAAAACGAAATCGACCTCTTGCTTCCCGCCAGACGCGAGGTTGCTGAGGCAACTCTGGAGGAAACCAGAACCCAGATCGCCAAGTCTACCATCTATGCAGGTGTTAACGGGGTGGTGCAGCAGTTCCAGCTACGCGTGGGCGATGTCGTGAACCCATTGCTCAGACCCGCAGGCGTTCTTGTCGCTGATTCAATCGGAGAAATGCGATTCCAGGCAGGTTTCGACCAGATTAGTGCGACGGTTCTAAGTATAGGGATGTTGACCGAAGTCGCATGCTCGACACGGCCTCTGGAGATTTTTCCGATGGTCGTCGCCGACATCCAGCCAGCTATCGCTGCAGGTCAATACCGAGCGTCTGATCAACTTGTGGATGTTGGCCAGCGCGCGAGCAATGGGACAATCCTGGCGGCACTAGAGCCCGTTTTTGAAGGGCATACGTCAGACATTCCACCAGGCAGCAGTTGTAAAGCCGTGGCTTATTCAAACCACAGAGAAGAGATTAGCACTGAGGGAATTTCAGGTGTCAAAGCCGTTGCGCTGAGAATTGTGGATGGATTGGGTATTACCAATGCCTTGATAATTCGCATTCAGGCGACGGTCCTGCCGTTTTCTGCAATCTTCTTCTGATTGTCGGCGCATGATGAGAGGCCAAACCTCAGTCAGGTTGACGCGGAACTGTTAAGTCGCGCTTCGCAGAAATTTGGACAAGCAGCGCGGAAAGAACGGAGGTTACAATGCTTGACGCAATCACTCGTGGTACCCGCTATGTGTCGCTGATTATGGTGCTTACTTCGTTCATAGGAGCAATCGCGCTCACATATATTGGTGTTGAAAAGATGGTCCGTGGTGTCTGGGACTACTTTACAGGTTCGATGCCAGCCAATGTAATCGACGTGGCGGGGCCATCTGACGTGTTCATCGTTCGCGCACTGGAAGCGTTGGATGCCTTTCTAATCGCTTTTGCGCTGTTTACCTTCGGCTACGGAATACTCATCTTGGTGTTTCTTTCGCATAAGCCGGAGAAGGCTGAAGTTCCGGAAGTACTGGTCCCCGAGAGTATTGCCGAACTCAAGGCGTCCCTGATGCACGTCGTCATAGTCGTTCTGGCTGTCTATTTCGTACGGGTTGCATGGCTCGAAATTGAGGAGTTCGAATTCTCGCTTCTGGCGCTCCCGGGCTCTATTTTCCTCATCGCAGCAAGTATGTGGTTGTCTGGTAACACCAGGTAGGACACGCGATAAATCACCGCTAACCAGTTTTTCTGAGGGGTTTTCCCGAGCCCTCAGCAACCAAGCTGACACCTCATCCGTATGCCGACACAGTACGGTTAACTCTTTTCATCCGATGATCATGTCTAGCAATAAGCAGATGCGCACGTCGCATTTGGTCAGCGCTAGTCAAGCGGCTTGATTGAGGTCAAGGAGCAAAATTCCACTTCGTGATCGAGTATGAACCTACGCATTTGCACAAAGAACACTCAGGCGGCTTCGCCTTTAGCAGTGTTTGCGGAATGACAAGCGCGGTGGGAGGACATGCTGGAGACCCCGATCTCTGTAGACACTGCGGGCACGCTGTTTGGGCTACTGCGCGAACGCGCTCGCCGCTCGCCGGACAAGATTGCGTTCCGGGAATTCGACCGCGCCCAGCGGGACTGGATCGGGTTATCATGGCGCCAAATTCTCCAGCGAGCAGAAAAACTTGCAGATGTATTTTCAAGTCTTGGTTTAGAGCCGGGCGACCGGGTCGCAATTCTGATTGGGAACAGCGTCGACTGGGTGACTTTCGACATGGCCGCGCACAAGCGCGGACTTCCTGTTGTCGGTCTGTACGCAAGCGATACGCCGGCAAATATTGCATATGTGATTTCGGATGCGCGGCCCCGTGTTGTTCTGGTCGAAACCGACGCGCAATGGGCGGAGATTGAGAAACATCTTCCTGACCGGTCATTTCTGACCGAGGTTTGGATCCGAAATCCCGGACAGCGGATGCAACCGCTGACGAGATCCCCCATCGCTCTGTTTTCAGAGGTCCTGAAGCGGGATGTTCCAATGCATGAAGACATGATGCTCGATCCCGCAGCGACTGCTGCGCTCGTCTATACTTCCGGTACAACGGGAAACCCCAAGGGCGCCATGCTTTCTCACCGCGCGATCCTGGCGAATGCGGAGGCCACCCGGGAAGTCGTGCCGCCCGGGCTGGAAGACGTCTTTCTTTCGATCCTGCCACTCACCCATGCGTTTGAGCGGACGCTTGGGTACGTTCTTCCAGTGATGACCGGATCTTGCGTTGCATATGCGCAATCGTTGTTGCGTGTGCGGCAAGACCTCGCGACGATCCGCCCAACGGTCATTATTGCTGTGCCGAGGCTCTACGAATCCATTCTTGTTGCGGCCCGTAGGGAAAGCGCGGCAAGCCCCTTGAAAAGCGCGATGCTCGAACGAACCGCAAAGATCGGATGGCGGCGCTTCGCCGCGCGTGCCGGGGTAGGACCAGGGCCAAACGTCTTCGAGCGTTTGATTTGGCCGGTTCTGAATGGCTTGGTGGTGCGCAAGGTCAAAAAGTCATTCGGTGGCCGACTCCGCATCGCGGTCTCTGGCGGCGCCGCAATCGCGCGAGAGATGGGCCAGGATCTGGTCGGTCTAGGTGTTCCACTGGTGGAGGGATACGGCTTAACCGAGGCTGGCCCGGTGGTGAGCGGCTCTCTGCTCGACGACTACCTTCCAGGATCAGTGGGATATGCGCTGCCCGGGATCTCCGTGAAGCTTTCAGATGCAAGCGAAATACTTGTGCGCTCGCCCTCGCTCATGTCGGGGTATTGGGAAGGGCTGGATCAGACGGCCGAAACGATTGACGCAGATGGGTGGCTCGCCACTGGCGATCTTGGCGAATTGCGGGACGACCGTCTCTACGTCACGGGGCGGCTGAAGAACCTGCTCGTTATGTCCAATGGGGAGAACGTCAATCCCGAGCCCATTGAGGCCGCGCTTGACGCGAATTCTTTGTTTTCTGCGACTTGCGTTGTAGGAGACGGGCAGTCCTTTCTGTCTGCGGTTGTCGTTCTTAACCGCGAGGTCTGGCATGATCTTGCTGTTGACTCCCGTTTGGATGAAAAGGCGCCCAATGCATCTGCATCAGCGGATGTGATCATGGATCAGATCAAAGGCTGCCTGAAGCATCTGCCCGCACACCAGCAGATCCGAGCCTACCATGCAGACTTTGAAGACTGGCTGCCGGAAAACGGCCTGGTCACGCCGACCCTGAAAGTGCGGCGACCTCAAGTCTTGGCGCATTACCAGAAAGAAGTCGCGGCGATATATGGCATTGATGACGCAAGAGGCACTTCGGCCGGTACTTCCAGATAGCTCTAAGTCGAGCCGGTCAGGACCGGCTGGTATTTGCGCACTTAGCGCAGATGTTTGATAGCGCTTCGCTACAGCCCAGCGATGGCTTCATCCGTACGCGACCCCGCCGCCGAGGCGTCTGGAAAGAGACTGCCAACTAAAGTTGTATTATGCGCGTCCGTCGTCATTGGCTCTCAGCAGATCGAAAAAACTTCGGATGTCTGTCCGGGCGCGGGTCAACCGAAGCGTGACCAGCAACGACTCTGAATTTGCGAGGATGCCGAGGCACAGAACGCCAAGGAAGAAAGCGTGCGAAAAACCCAACAAATACAGAGATACAAAGAAAACACCCGCGCCAAACGCTGCGGTTTTGGAGGAGTACAAATGGTACGCGGGCAATCTGCCGAACTTGAGCAGAGATGCGCAGGCAGCTGCTGCATAACTCATCAGAAACGCGACCATCCAGTCATAGTGACCCTCGAATACCTGCGGCTCCAGAATGACCAGCCCGGTAATCCCCGCAATCAGCGTAAAAGCATCGGCAACCGTGTCGGCTTTTGCGCCGAACCGTGACACTCGTCCGATGCGTCGCGCGATCGGGCCATCAACAAGATCGCTCACCAGGCTGACAATGATGAGCATGAAAAACGCCTCGCGTTGACCCGCAAAAGCCATCCAGAGAGCGATCGGGGAGGCGGCAAGCCTGTAGAGTGACAGAATGTTGGGTATGTGCGCGTACACTGTCCCGGGCTCATGGCCATTGAAGTTGAGGAAAGCCGCACGACTTGAGGCCGTGAGATTCCATTACAGAGAGTAGGGCTCAGTCAGGAGTTCCGATACCCGCTTTTTGACGACCACAGCGGCCAGTCACTCAAGGTTGTGAAGCCAGTTCGGCACCTTGCTGTGGCCATCTATAACCGAACGAGTACATGGCCATTTAAGCCTACCCGACAACCAGTCTAAGCAAACCGGAGCCACCAACACTTGATCAACATCAAAGCAGTGCAGCCCAGCTTGCCTACCGTTGTGGGAGAGAGCATTGCCTGGGGAGGTGGACATGAAACAGGTATTTTTAACAGCAGTTCTTTGCGTGCCAATGATACTGGCGGGATGCGAAGATCAGAACACATACCCGATTTCCGGAGAAGAGTGCGGCCCAGATGATGCGGTCAAAACACTCGACACTGGCGATTGCGCACCGCCTGTCGCGTATTGATCCGGGCGCGCCGGCTCTGGAAACTCGGTTGGAGTTTTTGCGATCGCTTGTCGCCAGATAAGGGTTCTTTGCGACGGGTCTCTTTGTTAGGACGGCCCTAAACTAAAAAATTGCCACGACAGAGGTCCGTTACATGACAACACTGACCGTCCCTCGCCTGAAGGACAGTCCAAACTGGGTCTACCTGCTGCGGGAGTTCGATGCGCTCTATCGCCATGGTTCCGCCGGAGGTAGTCCCGCGATCCGGGCGCATCGCAGAACGGTACGTGACCGCTTGTCTGCGGCGATGGCACGCAACCCTGACATACTTCCGAGGGCTCGCGATGTGAAACCAGTCACAGCCCATTTGGCCCGCGCATTGGATTTGGGGGAGCGGGCCGCGATGCAAGGCATGGCCCGCGCTTTGCGCGAGGTACGGGATGAACTGACCTGGGAGTATGGCTACGAGCGTATTTCAAAAGCGCTTAGCCAAAAGTACGCATATTGTGAGATCCTCGGCCCTCAGGGACCTGTCCAGTGCGAAAACCTTATCCTTGGTTTTGTTCTGTTCGCGCCGAGCACGACCTACCCGCAGCACAGTCACCAGGAGATCGAAGAAAGCTATATTTCGGTGGCGGGGGCATGGTCTGAAAACAATGCTGCGGTATTTGCACCAGGATCTCTGATACTGAACCGGTCCGGCGACGAGCACAGAATTACCACAGGAGATCGTGAGCCATGCCTTCTGGCATATGCGTGGACGGGGCCGGAGGAGCGTCTGAAAAACCCGAACATGCGATTGACTGGTACACGGAAGACAAAGGTCAGGTCATAAAGCTTTTTTGAGCCAGAATACGCAGATTGGCGAGGCGGTCTTTGCCCATTTCGACCTTCAACCTGCGAACAGTGCCGCCGCTCGCTGCAACCTGGCCAACACGAGAATTACGAAACGACGGTTACAGGTCCAAACCGCAACACCATGGCGCCGGGAGGTCTGTTAGCGCGTTAAAGGTATTTATTTCAGATGTTTAAGACGTGTTTATCATGTAACATGCTTGTCGCGGCCGGCAACCGCACGTTCCAGGTTATACATTGCCTGCGAAAGCTTGCCCCTTGGACAAGCGATGTTCAGGCGACCAAATCCGGCTCCCTGGGCTCCAAAGGCAATTCCGCGCGTTATGGCCCAACCCGCCTCTTGTCGCAGAAACGCTGTCAATCCATCAGGACAAAGGCCAAGCTCACGGAAGTCGAGCCACAGAAGGAATGTGCCTTCTGGCTCGATGAGGCTCACCTTCGGAATGGAATCGAGGCGGGTTCTGACAATGTCGAGATTGCCGCTGATGTATTCCAACGCAGCATTCAACCAAGGACCACCTTCCGCATAGGCTGCTTCCATTGCGACAGACGCAAACGCGTTGTTCTTGTTGACGGTCAGACGGCTGTTTTCTGCTTTGAATGCCTTGCGGTGGCTGTCCTCCGGCACAATCGTGAAGGCCGCGCAACAGGCGGCGATATTGAAGCTTTTGGCTGGTGACAGGCACGTGATCGAATTCTGCGCGTCCGCCTTGGACACCGTGGAAAACGGGGTGTAGCGGTGGCCGCTAAATGTGATATCGCCGTGGATCTCGTCCGAGAAAACCAGAACCTTATGGCGGCGGCAGATATCACCAAGCCTCGAGAGCTCTTCTCGGCTCCAAACACGACCGATTGGATTATGCGGATTGCACAGGAAGATCATCCGCGTATTTGGGTCGCTTGAAACCCGCTCCAGCCCCTCGAAATCCATTACGTAGCGACTGTCTCGCAAGATAAGAGGGTTTTCGACAATGCGGCGACCATTCTCGATGATGATGTCGGCGAAATCAAAGAAAACAGGTGGTTGAACTATGATGCCGTCCCCTGGCGAGGTGAACAGGTTTGCCGCCATGGCCAGTGAATTCAGCACATTCGGCGCGCGCAGGATATGATCTGGATCGACATCCCAGCCATGCCGCGTCTTGAGCCAGGCAACCAAATTCGGCATCAATCCGTCAGGCACGGTTTCGTAGCCGAAGACCCCGTGCGCCATACGCTTGGCCAGGGCTTCAGCGATGCAGGGGGCAACGCGGAAATCCATATCTGCGACGCCTGCCGGAAACAGATCCATCCCGTCATCGCCCAAGACAAGCCGATGGTGCTTGAGCGCTGGAACTGCGCGCCGGTCAATCACTTCATCGAAATTCAACTCAAGCATCGGAGCAGTCCTTAAGCAACGATTGAAAGGGCGGAAGCGCAAGGCGCGCTGCGACCAGTTACACCGCCACTATGGTTGCCACGTTTACTAACGCGATCCCAGCGAATGTGTCTGAAAACCTGAGTGCACTCTCTGCTTCTGGGGGCAGAGGACAAACCGCGCTCAGTTTCTATGACCTTTTTTACGATCCAGATAAGCCGCACCGAACACTTTCCTGCGCTGGTGTTACAATCCGTCTATGTCCGCTATCTGCTAACAGAGATTGCTTCGCCCATCTGGTGAGTTTCAAAAGGTCTCCGCGTCAGGATTTTGGACACAGAGGACATTGAAGAGTTCTACACTTCCCCTGCGGTTGAATGGTCCGCATCGCAACCGAGGCAACCCCGTTAGCAGAAAGGGGTGAGCATTTGGTTCGGGCTGTGTTAATGCTCGATCGTCGGTCAAGGCTTGAGATTTGAAGCGTTTTCAGACCTTTGGAACCTTGACCTTTTAGTAGCATGAGGACCCTCAAAACATGTCGGTGCGGAGGGCAATTTGTTTGATTTCTTGTGGGTTCCTCGTGGCGCTGGTGTCGGGCTGTGGGGAACGACAGCAAAGCGCCAAGACAGTTCCTGGCGATAGCGAGATGCGTGCAGCACAAATGGCGGGGATGCAGGGCGCCGCGATAGATCCCGCGTCGTATTCAGGCGACGTGGCCTTCAAGATAGACAATGAACTGCCGACCGCGAAGGGGCCGCTTCCGCTTGTCGTTTATCTGGGTGTTGCCCCTGAAAGCGAAACGCGACTATGGGTCAATACGTTTGTCGATCTCCGACTCATGCAGACCCGGTTGCCAGAAATAGTGACCGGGGTGGTTGATGAGACATGTGAACGAAGAATTGAGTTGGATCTGCAGGCTATTAGTGCGGAGAATGATGCTGTGCGCGCACGAGGCGTCGTCAAAGCAACGTTCTACGATTGCGATGATCCAAACACGCTTTCGCAAACACAAGGCGCAGTTCTGCTGTCGCAAACCGTTGATGCTGAAGCCGTGATTTCCGGCCGTCTGGTCAATAATTGTGTTTCGTTTGAGCTATTGGAGCTCGATCTTCGTCCGCGCGGTGTCCTGGGTGCGATCACCGACTTCCTCTTTTCCTCGGAAGACACCCGGTCAGCTGTTCTCAAAAAGGTTAATGCCGGTCTTGCCAGCCACCCGGTTTGCCCGGAATTGCCTGACGAATTGGCTGCGCTGTCGCCCGAATTCTATTCCGTCCGCGTACGGGAGATCGGAGAAGGTGGGATTGGCGCAAGGATGAGTGGCTCCCTTGACATCAGTGCGCCGGCTTTGATCGAATTGCTGACGGCTATTAAGAACCGGGGCCTATTGAGGAAACAAACATGAAAGCTCATCTGGCAATCAGTTTAGGCTCGGCACTCCTGCTCTCCACCACTGCCGGGCAAGCCCAGCAAATCGAATTCGATATCAATGACACGGTCGAAATCGAGGGGCTCGAGGTCGCTTATAGCGTGGATCTTGGGCTGCGCGCGCTCAGTCTGACGCGGCTCGAGATCGATGCCATGCTGGATCTCCGGGATCTCCAGCAAAAGCTCCCGGAGCTGCTTTCTGGCGAGCAGATTCTTGCGCTTTGTGGTAACGACACAATTTCTGAGGAGATTTCCGTCACAGCACGCGACGAAGACATCTCACTTGAGGGGAAAGTTGCATCGACTTTCTTTCGCTGCGAACGCGTGGACGACACAACGTGGAAGAGACGCGAAGAGAAAGACACTTACGACTTTGATGTCGCGATCGATGTTTCCGCGGAACTGCGCAACAACTGCGTTTACCTTCGTTTGACCGACGCGACCGTGGAGGCTGAGGGTGAGTTGGCGGAAACCCTTGAGGCGGCGCAGAACCTGTCCAGAGTGCGGACCCTGCTGGTCGAAGCAATTGGCCTCATTCTGGATGATGCTCCGTTTTGTCCCGATCTACCGCCAGAAATCCTCGCGCTTGACCCGGTGTATGAGACCGCGGGGCCTAAAGAGATACCCGATGGGGGGCTGGGTATCGTCTTACGCGGCTCCGTGGACACCAGCACGTCAACCGTGATTGGCATTCTTGAAGGGCTGCAAAGAGAAGGGGCACTCCCTGCGCGGCCCTAGCTGCTCAGAACAGCGAGTGTTGACCGGGCTACAGCAGTCAGTCCAGCCAGAAGCCAAGATCCTTGCCAAGGTAGAAGAGGTGGTGGCTAACCAAGATCTGGTCTCTAGGCGTCGACCTCTATGCGTCGTCCGCCCGGGAGGAGGCCATTTCGCGGAAGCGTTCAAACATCATCACGTATTCAGGCGGGATGTCACGGTAAGACAGTAGGCCGACCACACGGCCGTTTTCCATCACCGGCAAGTGCCGGAACGCATCCCCGAGCTTCGCCGCAAGCGCGTCGGAGACCGCATCGTCGATGTCCACAGTAACGGGCTCACGGGTCATTACTTCGGAGGCGGAAGTTCCTTCCGTCGGCAACCCTCGGGCGACGCCCCGAAAGACGATATCGCGCTCGGTTACTATGCCGACCAACTCTTCCCCCGAAAGGACCGCTAAAGCCCCGACCGCGTGATCTGCCATGACCTCAGCGGCTTTCTGAAGCGACTGTTGGGGCGAGATGCAGTGCAAAGGCCGCCCATCAAGGATCTTACGGAGTGTCGTGGTTGTCATGCCTTTGTCTCGTCCAGCGATCAGCGGTGAATACCGACAGGATAGAGGCCATGAATCATGCTCACAAGATGGTTGCGCGCGGTGCTCGAAGTCGCATCTCTCGTGCTTCTACCGCAGACAAGGCGCAAACCCCTTTTTTTTGCTCGCGTTCAAAGCCAGTGCACGAAGACGGCGCGAAGTGCTCCGATCTGGGATGCCGGGACGCGATTCCCGCGCTAGTGTGTGCTGGAGGAAGCCTCCACATGACCGCAGAGCTTAATGAGTTGCAGATTTTCACCGGCCTCATCGGCGGGCTGGCGCTGTTTCTTTTTGGGATGAACATCATGACCCGCGCTCTGAAGCAAGTTGCGGGAAACTCGATGAAGTCGATCCTGGCGCGAATGACGGGTAATCGTTTTCGGGGTCTTGTCGCGGGCGCCTCGATCACAGCAATCATTCAATCCTCGTCAATCACGACCGTGCTTTTAATCGGTTTCATCTCGGCTGGGCTGATGACCACGGCGCAAAGCGTGGCAGTCATACTCGGTGCAAATATCGGGACCACAATCACTGCGCAGATTCTGGCGTTCAAAGTCACTGCGCTTGCACTGCCGCTGCTGTCACTCGGCTTCTTTGTCTCGGTGCTCGCCAAGCGCAAGGTTGTGCGCGAGTATGGTCGGGTTGTGCTGGGGCTCGGCCTCGTATTCTTCGGCATGGCGATCATGTCGGACGCGATGAAACCATTGCGCAGCTTTCAGCCATTTCTCGACTTCATGCTCACGCTGGACAACGTTTTGCTTGCCGCTTTGGTTGGGGCAGGTTTCACAGCGCTCGTTCAATCCTCCTCGGCGACCACTGGCATCCTGATCGTTATGGCGGGCCAGGGGCTGATCGCTCTGGAACCCGCGGTAGCCCTTGCTCTGGGCGCGAATATCGGCACCTGTATCACAGCGCTTCTGGCGGCGATGGGAAAGCCGCGCGAGGCTCTTCGGGCCGCTCTCATCCACACGCTATTCAATGTCGGCGGGGTCATAATCTGGATTGGTTTTATCGACGAACTGGCGCACTTCGCCCGCCTGGTGGCGCCGGTCGAAGCCGCAGTTGACGGGGCCAATATCCCGCGCCAACTCGCCAATGTGCATACATTTTTTAACGTTTTTAATGCGCTCTTGTTTATTGGGTTGACCGACCAGATCAGCCGTTTTGTCGAGTGGTTGGTGCCGGATAGCGAGACGAAGAGCGAACCGGAATTTGCCCCGAAACATCTCGATCCAAAGTTTCTCGATGTTCCGGCTATCGCTATTGAGGCGGTCAGGCTGGAGCTTTTGCGACTGGGCGGACTTGTGCGTGACATGCTTTACGAGGCGATCCCGGCCATCACCACCGGAAGCCCGCTCGACGTCGATCAGCTTCGGGTCAAAGACCGTCCAGTTGATCTGCTGCATCGAGAGATCGTCGGCTATATGCGCCAGATCAGCATCTCAAGCTTGCCGACCGAACAGTCGAACCAGCTCATTGGATTGATTAAGATAGCCAACGATCTGGAACATATCGGCGACCTGATCGCTACGGGTCTGGTGACATCAGCGCGAAAAAGGATGGACGAGCGCGTAGTGATCAGCCCAGCTACGGTCGCCGTTATCGCTGAGTTGCATGCCGAGGTCGTAGAGGCACTGGACGGTACCCTGCGAGCGCTCGAAAGCCAGGACGGCGATGTTGCGAAGGAGGTGCGAAAAATGAAGTCAGGGTTTTCGGAGCTTGTCGAGGATATCGCTTCCCATGAAATCGCCCGCCTGTATGCGGACGAACCTAAACGATTGCACACTTATGCCCGTGAGATTGAACTGACCGAAACGCTTGATGATATCTTCAAGATAATTCGCCGTATCGCGGCCACAGAAATCGGAATCTTTCACAAGGATCGCTCAAAAAAGCGCCTGGTAGATCGCTAGGCGTTGCGAGTTTAAGTCACCCAAGAACCGGTCCCTTCCGCGCATGCAGCAAGTCTTTAAACCATCCTCGATGACCAATTACATGCGAAGGTCACCGACTTTTTTCTGAAGTAAAATGTGCAGATAGGTGCTGGTGAGATCGGGAAAATGCCTGTTCCGAGAGGACAAGGGACACGTGAAGCTGGCGCAGCATTTGGCGGGGTCCAGCCTGCGACAGATATGTTTTGAAGCGTCGGTGAAACGCGGCCAGCCACCGTCGATCTTGCTCACGGCGCTCGGTCGTCAGCCACGGGTTGGACTGGTATGAAAGCACTATAGCTTGTCGAGGCTGTTTGGATTTGCAGGCTGAATTTTGGTAGGGGCCCACGACAGCTTAAAATAAGGAGCCGATAATGAAGATCCACCGCGCCGGAGACCGGCCTTCACAACATCCCAGCAGCGCGTATTTCACTGGCACAGTCCGCTTTGATCCCGTTGTGTCTGGGGAGGATCCGTCACCGGTCAAGATCCTTTCGGTGACTTTTGAGCCGGGTGCGCGGACAGCGTGGCACACGCATCCCGCTGGTCAAACGCTTCATGTTTTGTCGGGGGTTGGACTGGCTGGATCAGAGGGACAGCCGGTACAGGTGTTGCGTCCGGGTGATACGGTCTGGTTCGCGCCAGGGGAGCGGCACTGGCACGGCGCGTCGCCGGACTGTGCAATGACCCATCTTGCGGTGCAGGCATCGGTTGATGGTCAAACTGTTGATTGGATGGAGCATGTCACGGACGAGGACTACAACGCTGCCCGCGCCCGTTGAAGTTGCGCGGGTCAACAGGCTGGGTTTATCGAACGCAATACGAACACTCTTGCGATCGCTGCCAAGATCCGCACTAGAGGGGCAAAGAACTGCAGCGGCACTGACGGGCAATCTTCACGGCGCTCTGGAAGCGCTCAAGGTCGTTTAGGGCGTACTTCGGTAAGCATTTCCCCTACAGCGCTGCTTGGTTGGGATGTTCCAAAAAGGGTGCTGAGCGTTACGGCGACATCGACGGTTGCAACCCGACGGTCGACCAGGGCAGGCGCTATTCCTGGCCCGGCGACCAGAATGGGAACATGGGTGTCGTAGCGCCAGGGCGACCCGTGCATCACGGAAATCGGTCCGTCCTCGAAAAGAAACGCATAAGGTGTCTGAACCACATAAATGTCGCCAGAACGGGCGGGGTGATAGTTGCGCCGGATTTGTTCCTGAAGTGTGTGGCCCTGCTGTTCGGGCAAGGGCACAGTGGGCATCGCGAGTTGAATTCCCGGTAACTCCATTAGCCTTTCCGCAATAAATCGTTCGACGTCTCGACGGTCGGCCTTTGCCGCGGTGATCGCTTCGGTGTCCAGGTAGACATAGGGGCGAAAGAAGAATGCGATCGCATTCTTCACCTGAAAGCGCTCCTGCAACTCTATGTTCAACTCTGCCATCAATGCTTCCGTCGAATTCCGAAAGGTAGACAGGCCTGCGTTAGCCATCGCTTCAGGGGCTTCAGGCATGCCGTGGTCAGCGGAAAGGACATATAGCACGCGGTGCTCTCCCACCGTCTCGTCCAGAAAGCCAAAAAAGCTCTCTAGCGTCTCGTCCAGGCAGCGTACCATTTCCTCGCTCTGGGCGCTCGAAGGACCGAAGAAATGATTGGTAGCATCCACGCCCGAGAAACTTACGCTGAGGTAATCGGCCCATTCATCGCTACCAAGGCGCTCTTCGACCACAACCGATTTCGCAAAGTCTGCAGTGATCCGGTCGCCATGCGGAGATAGCAGGACTTGTGTATAATACAGTCCATCCTCGGGAGCTCCGTACAAGTGTGGGAACGTGCGACCAAAGGCACCAAGGTTGGTAACATAAGACCTCTCCGTGTTTTCCATGAGGCGGGGCGCATCGGAGCATTCCGGCCACCATTCAGTACCAATCATCGCATCTGCTTGGCGCGCAGCATGCCATTCTAGCACCCAACTGGGGTAGGCTCCGTAGTAGTAAGTGCTTGTTTCGAATGCTCCCGTTGCTGTCGACATCCAGAAGGCTTTCCCTGCATGCCCCCCCATCGCAACGGCAGACCGATCCTTGCCGGATACGGAAAACACTTTCGACCGCCCACCGTTGGACTTCGAAAGCTCGTCACCGAAGGTTGTGGCCAGAAGGTTCGCCGGTGACCGACCAGACGTCGCCGCGGCAGCTTGGGTCGGGTCGACCTGATCGACTTCGCCTCCAAAGCCCGGTACCGGCAACAACGGGTGGTCGGGATCCTCGATGTTGTAGCCCAGACGTTGCTCGATCCGGTTGAACCACGCATTGCCGATCATGCCGTGCTCTGCTGGGTAGGCGCCTGTGGCAAGTGTCGCATGACCAACAATCGTTTCCGTGTTGGCGTGGGGGTGATGGGCATCGGTGTACCAGACGCCCCGCTCCATCAACCTTCTGAAGCCATCGGGGCCGAATGCAGCCTCGTAGCGAGAAAGGAGATCTCCGCGCAGACCATCGACTGTGACCTGCACGATAAGACGGATATCTTCAGCTGCACTGGCGCCAGGGGTCGCAAAGATTAGGGCTGCCACCGCAGCAACAATGCGTTTCATCAATACGGTGCTCTCCGGTTAATCACTGACGAACGTCTAGCTTTCTTCGTAGCGGTGTTCCAGTTGGCTCAAGGTCTCTGGTTCCCGGAGGTGGTGCTTCGAGCGTCTGCTTTGACCGTCAAACAACCACTCACCCCGGTTGCAACCGGCTGGCGCAGTCAGGTGACCGTTCCGAGCTGATGGTGGGCCTGTGCTTCCGCAAGAAGCGCCGCGGGGCAAGAAAGCCCAGTCCTCAGTAGCGCTCTCTGTACTGAGTAGTTCCAGGCCGTTTGCGCAGGTCGGACGGTCTGAAGAGACAGGCAAGTTCGCTGGATGCCGCGTGCGCTTTGAAAATGACTAAACTTTCAGCACGCTTGGGCGACAAACCGCCAAGTTGTCGAAAATGTGAAGCGCAACCACAGTTTAGCCACATTTTCCAATGACTCCTTGGCCGTGGTCGCGGGCCGTTCATCGGGCTCTGAGGCCATTTTACTCCTAAGACACAGGGATTTTTCCAGAGTAGTCGGGGGACAATGAGATGAAACCAACTGCGATCGGCATCGGCGTGCAGAAATGCGCAACATCGTGGATGCATTCCGTGCTCGGTGCGCACCCTCAAGTAGGGGTGTCAGACCCTAAGGAAGTTGATTTCTTTTCTTACTATTTCGACAGGGGCTATCACTGGTACGAGCGCCATTTCGACCATCTTCCAAATTGCCCTGTACGATGCGATACGTCTCCGTCCTATTTCTACGATGCGCGCGCCGCATCCCGCGCCTGGCATTACCGTAGTGATCTCAAGGTCATTGCCTTGCTGCGCGACCCGGTGGCGCGGGCCTATTCCAATCACCTGCATGAAGTCATCAAAGGACATATCGAGCCGCAAAGCTTCGAGCAGGGGCTTCGAAACAACCCCACTTACCTTGAGCAAGGCCTCTATTTCACGCATCTCAAGCGCTGGATGGATATGTTTGGGCCTCAACAGGTTCTCGTTTTGTTGGCCGAAGAAATTCAAATAGACCCGGTTCAGTCTGCAGCGACCGTCTATGACTTCATCGGAGTGAATGCTGACTTCGTCTCGGCCGTCGCGTCCGAACGGCGCAACGTGAGCGATTTGGCCCGATCTCCCGGGTTGCGCCGAGCCTTACGCAGTGGCGGTGACTTGATGCGACGCGTTGGTCTGGAAGAGCAGCTTGTCCAGCTCAAATCTACGGCGCCGGTCGCCGGGTTGCTGAAGGCAAACAGTGTAGATCTGCGCAACCGGGTTCCTCCGATGCAAAACAGCACCAAGCACCAGTTGTTGGAGTATTTCGCGCCTGAGGTGCATGACCTCGCGGACATGCTTGGACGTCAGTCTTTGCCATGGCCCACATGGAAAAGCCGGGCCACCCAAACAGCCCCGACGCCTATCGCAAGCTGAGCGAACTGTACTGCGGTTTCGACAAACAGGATTTCAAGACGTGACGTTGATCGAGCGAAACATACTGACCCCACCGCAGGGCGAGGGTGGCACCCCTCCCAGCGTGGCACACGTCCTGTCATCGGCGCTCAAAGCGGTGCGCCGTCACCTTTGGCTCTTGAGCGCCATCGTGGCGGCATGCCTGCTTTTGTCTGTAATCAGCATCGTGTCCATGACCCCGGTGTATAAGGCCACGACGACAATCTACATCGATCCGCGCGAAAGCCGGGGCTTCCAAGAAGCGGGGGGGATTCTGCTCAGCTCTGATGCGCTCGTTGTGGACTCAGAGGTCAAGATCCTAATGTCGCATGCTCTTGCGGAACGGGTCGTGGACAAGCTTGGTCTTGCTGCCCGGGACCTGGAAAGCGGGGAAAAACCAGCGTCTCCCAATTTAACCGCGCGCCTCAAATCGCTGTTGGTGTCTGGTGGGGACGAAGATCAAACAGGCATACTTAGCCCTGAAGAGGCAGCAAAGCGCCGCGCCGTTTCTAAGCTACGACGTTCGGTGGAAATCGGGCGTCTGGGCAACACCTACGTCATTGAGATCACAGCCAAGCATGCCGACAAGCAAAAGGTTGCAGCCATAGCTAATGCCTATGCCGAGGAATACCTGACCAGCGGTCTGGAAGTGCAGGCAGAGCGTCTGGCTCAGGTGAACAATTGGTCTTCTGAAGCCTTGCGTGAGGCGGTCGAAGATCTGGATCTGGCCGAGCAAGAGGTAAACCAGTTCCGGCTTGTGAATCAGATTGATTCCGGTGATCGCCAGGTGGTTGGCGCCGAGCTGTCGCAACTCAACTCTGCGCTGGTCAGTTTGCGAAATGAACGCTTTGACAAAGAGCTTTTGCTAGAGCGGGTGCGCAAGGTGCTCAGCGATGGAAGCACAGCCACGGATGTCACGGATATCGGTGTGCCCGGGATTGACCAGATCCGTGCTGAAATCCTTCGGGCGGAGATCGAAGTTGCCCGCATGGCGGTCAATGGCACGCGCAGTTCTTTGCAAGCCAACATAGTCGCAAGCGAGTTGGACGCGATGAAATTGCAACTTGATCTGCAGTACCAGCGCGTTGCGCGCGAGCTTGAAAACCAGATCGAGTTTTCACTGGCAGAAGAGAAACGTTTGTCGGACCGAGGTGAGGAATTGCGCGCAGATGTAGCGACGGTCTCGGAAAAGGAGGCCAAGCTGCGCGAACTGGAGATACGGGCCAATAGTGCGCGCGCTCTGTATCAGGCCCTTCTGATGCGTTTTCACGAAACCTCTGACGACTTTGCTTACAACACCAGTTCTGCCCGTGTTCTGACCGCCGCCCAAGTGCCAGCAGGGCCCAGTGCGCCACGCACTTCCAAAATCTTAGTACTCGGATTGGTGGCGGGTGTGTTTCTTGCCATGGTGGCAATTTTTCTGATGGAGCAACTCGACAATCGCATTCGTCAGCCACGCCAGATCGAAGCGCTGGGCCTGCGCTACCTTGGAGCTATTCCACGCATGAGCGGAGGCAAGCTTCCCTTCGGTTTCTCGTTGCTCCGAAGCCGACGAGACGTCAATGCCCCTGCTCTGAGCGGCGGCAAGCGAGCACGTGACCTTGCGCAGCTAACCTATGCGGTTGATTTTCCGCTCTCGGAGTTTTCAGAGACTATTCGGTCCATTGTCTTTGACGCGGTGGCCAGCAACCCCACTGTGGAGAAGGCACAAATCATCGCGGTGACTTCCAGCTCGCCACGGCAGGGCAAGTCGACGCTCGCTGCCAATCTTGCGGCCTACTACGCCAAACAAGGAAAGCGCACGCATCTCATTGATTTTGATTTGCGCAATCCAGATTTGTCGCAGGTCTTTGCATCCCGCGGCGAGGAAGTGAACGATGCGGCGGTCGGCGACGCGGACGCGCAAACTGGAAAGCCGGTCACGGATTTCGTTTTCTCGGGGCGTGTCGAAGACACAAACGCCGCTGATGTGATCGAATTGATCAATCCAGCCACCATTGTGAAGTATCTCGAAAGCCTGAAAGCAGAGTGTGATGTTGTTGTGCTTGATATTGGATCGCTCTGCGAAAGCCCGGATGCCCGTATGTGCGCTGAGTTGGCGGACTATGTGGTGCTGGCTGTTCGGTGGGGCTTTAATCAGGTTGAGCAGTTCGAGCTGTCACTCGCGCGTGGACTGAACCGAACGGGCAAGTCAGTCGGGGCTGTATTAACGATGGTTCCGCCTTCGGCTGAACTCGAAGAAACTATTGCGCGCGATGGGTCTTCACGTCCGCAGGCGGCCGCATGAGGTCCCCGAAATGAGCCAGCGTCAAAGCACATCTGTCGCAGTATTTGCTCACAATGAAGCACATGGTATCGCGGCAAGTATCCGTGCCGTTCAAGACGCGGGCCTCGGCCCAGATGATATGGTCTATGTTTTGATCAACGGCACCACCGACAACACTGAAAACATCGTCAGGAGCCTTGCTCAGCAAGACCCTCGTATCCGTCCGGTAGTGATCGCTCTGGGCGACAAGGCCAATGCCTGGAGCTTCTATGTCAACCATCTTGCACCGGAAGCCGCTGAGCTGCATGTCTTTATTGACGGCGATGTGCGGGTCTCCAAAGGATCGTTTGATGAAATCCGCGCCAGTCTTGCCGTCCATCCCGAAGCTTTAGCCGCTTCCACAATACCGCAAGGCGGGCGCACAGCCGAGGCCTGGGGGAGGCGCATTCTTTCGCACCACGGAATGCCGGGAAATTTCTACGCATTGCGCGGCCAGACCCTTGCAAGAATTAAAGCGCACTCAATCAACATGCCAGTGGGGCTCATAGGCGATGATCCCTTCTTGCGCTGGCTTCTGCTCAGTGGTTTGGAGCCAGGCGCGGACCCAAATCTTGAACACATTCGTCCAGTACCAACGGCGTTTTTTACCTATCAGTCGATTCCCGTCACAAACTGGAATGGATTACGCGCGCTTTGGGCGCGTCAAATGCGGTATCAATTGCGCGATCTGCAAATGAACCTGTTGCGCTTTCATCTGACCACCTACGGCCTTTCGGCCATGCCGCGCCGTATCGATAGCCTGTACGACCAAGCAACCCCGCTTATGGCGCTCAAGGGGCAGGTCAAGCTACGCAAACTTGCTTTTTTCTACACCTATCTTCGCGCCCGAGCGAGCCGCGCGCGGCCTCTGCGTGCCGCTGCGTGGTACGAAATATGAACCCGAAACAGGTGAGAGAGCCGGCCAAATGACATTGTTGAGCAAGGGCAAAGGGTCCCGAGACCTCGGACGAAAAGCCGAAGCCTTCGCTCCGCATTTCTTTGTAATTGGCGCGATGAAAGCGGGGACAACAACGCTCAGCCGTTATCTCGATCAGCGCTCAGATACGGGTATGCCGCGGATCAAAGAGACTGACTTCTTCTTGAAGGATCCAAATGCAAACCTGGGTATGGAATGGTACAAAGCGCAATTTGACCGCACCCGGGATTGCTTGGGGGAGGTTTCACCAAACTATACCAAGTATGACATTTTCCCCGGAGTACCTGAGCGCATCCGCGCTGTCGCGCCAGATGCCAGTTTGATCTTTATTGCGCGTGATCCCGTTGCGCGGTTTGCATCGCACTACCGCCATTCCTGGCTTCATGGCCATATGCGTGTGGCTCCCGAGGACTTGCTTGGCAGTGAAAACGGACGTCACATGATCGAGTGCAGTCGCTATGCCAATCAGCTTAACAAATACTTGGCTTGTTTCGATCGATCGCAACTCCTTATCGTTGATTTCGACACGCTGTGTGAAACTCCTCAGGTTGTTTTGAATGAGATCACTGGGTTTCTCGGGCTGCACAGAGAACAGGTTACCGAAGTGGCCGCCGCAAACACGGCAGATCAGGTGGCCCGCATCCCACCCTTCATAAAACGTGCGGCTCGTTCCAAGCTAGGCCGCCGTATCGACCGGTTCATTCCCAACGGCACTAAACAGGCCCTCGGTCGCGCGGTTTCGCGCCGTGACCCGTGTTATGCCCCGGTTTTGGAAAAGGAGGTCTTGCAGCGGGCTGCTGATTTGCTGCGTGAGGATGCAGAGCGGTTTCGTACGCTGGCGGGACGGAGCTTTGCGCAATGGTCCGTCTGAGGTGCGTTTCAACCTTTGTTCTCTCGCTGGCGAGTACTGCTGGTGGGTCGGCTGAATCGGGGCCGGACATGGCCCGCTATACACCTGTCCTGATAGAAGAATTTAACCTCCCCCTGAACCGCTTTGACGGTAATACCGGCGTCTGGCGCGACTTTCCTCGCCGTCAAAAATACATCGGAAACGGTCCGCCTTCACTTTATGTCAATCCGACCATGACCCGTCAGGGCGGCACACTGCTTGGCCTTGACCCGTTCAGGATTGAAAACGGCAAGCTGCACATCGAAGCCGGACCTATTCCCGAAGCCGATCTGAGCGATGTTCACGCCTTGCTGCGAGGCGCCGGCTACAAGGAGAAAGCAGTTCAGCAAGTACGGTATTACTCCGGCTCGCTTTCCACTTTTTCCAGTTGGTCACAGACCTACGGGTACTTTGAAATGCGTGCCAAATTGCCAGAGGGGGCAGGCCACTGGCCGGCCTTTTGGCTTGTGCCATCGGTCAATGGCTGGCCGCCCGAGATCGACATATTTGAGGTACTAGGGCGCGAGAACGGCAGCAAAGGCCGTGGGTCGCCTGACAATCACGTACACCTTCGGGTGCATTTCGACGAAATAGCGGCCGACGGCTCTCATGTTCCTGAGCCGAGCCTGACGAACCCATTTGAGGTGGAGGGTGGTGTTCCACAGTCCGCCATACGGCGGGAACGCCCACAGGGACCGCGGTTTACCTTCGCGAAGACTGTGGATGTCGAGCAGGCCTTCGGCCGTCAGGTTTTTGATCAATTCAATACTTATGCCGTGAGTTGGACACCGGACGAGATCATATGGTGGTTTGGCTCCGACAGCGACGACTTGCAGGAAATCTACCGGACACCAACGCCGCGCGATGTCACAGGGCCCATGGCAGTTGTTTTTAATAATCAGATTGGTGGCAAATGGGCGGGCGCTCCGGATCCTGCCAAAGATACTGAGACATTCGCAGCCAAATTTATCATAGATTACGTCAAGATTTTTGCCCAAACACCTGAATTAAATATTGAAACTAATGCAAAGGATCTGCGGGGCAGCAGCGCCGATGAGCGCCTGATCGGGAGCTCCGCTTCGCAAACATTCTATCCTAAAGGCGGGTTCGACATACTGACGGGTGGCGGAGGCGCAGACCTTTTTTTCATAGAGGGTGATAGCGGCTCCAAGATCATCACGGATTTTGCATCTGACGATGTCCTGATGCTGAGCGGCTGGACATTTACAACCTCCTCGGAGGCGCTGCGCCGGCTTGTGCAAGTTGACCAGGATCTATGGCTGATCGATGAGCAAGAGCCACAGGCGCCACAAACTCTCATCTTTCGCAACCTCACCAGCTCGGATCTTTCGCCGGCGAACTTCAATTTTGGTCCGCGAGGATGAGCACAGTCGTCGTCAACAGTATTGCTGGGCCACCAAGAGCCAATCCCGACAGGGCGCCGACAAGTGCGTTTGTCTGGCTGGCTGCGTTCTATGATCTGGCCTTGGCGACCATGATCATTATGGCTGGCAGTCAGGGTATCCACCGCTTTGTGCCGCCGCTGCTTTTGTGGGCTCTAATCTATGCAATGGTATCGCTGAAATATGCCATGCACCTGCGCTCGCTCTTTGACGTGTTGCGCAGGAATATTGCGATCATGGCCTTTCCAATGGTCGCGGCGCTTTCTTCCGTCTGGTCCATAGCGCCGGGTGCGTCCGCGTATGCGGCGATGCAGCTGACTGTGACCTATATGGCCGCGATTTGGGTCGGTTGGCGCTACAGACCGTGCGACATCGCAGTAATCGTGCTCTTGGGCCTTACCCCCCTGATTGCCCTTTCTCTGGTAAACGCGGCTACGGGCATGTTTGGCGAGGTCCATTCTTATAACGGTGGGCTCTTAGGGGTGTTCAGCAACAAGAACACGCTGGGGCGCATGTCGTTGCTGTTGGGAATTGCGACAATTGCACTTCTCATCGGCAGCAGGTCAACTTTTCCGCGCTTTGTCTTGCTGGCGGCGATTTTGATCATGGCAGCTCTTGCCCTCTTTCTTTCGAAATCGGCGACATCCGCAATTGTCATGCTGGCCTCTGCCGGATTGTTCGTCGTGCTCACGCAACACCGTTATCCTGCATCGATCCGTTTGGGGATACTGGGGGCTGGTGCCATTGCCGTCATGGCAATTCTGTTTTCCATGGCTTTTGGTGGATTTGATCCGGTTGAAGAGGTTTTGGACGCCTTCGGCAAAAGCTCCAACCTGACCGGACGCACGACGCTATGGGCTCTCGCCATGCACCAGGTATCTGAAACACCGTGGTTGGGTGTCGGCTTCGACGCGTATTGGGACAGTGGTGCATTTCTCGCAGTGGATACTGTGCAACGTGCTTATGGTGAAGGCCTTATCAGCTTCCACAACTTCATTCTGGACATCTGGGTGACGTTGGGTGTCCCCGGATTGATTGGCATTGGGGTGACGCTCATGACCATCGCACTGGTCTTTCTGCACTACTATTTGACCTCAAACGAGGTCTGGCCCGCTATGACCCTGACCTTGTTGGTCGCTGGCGTTGGCGTGGCCTTCTTCAACCCGCTGTTACACGCGCAGCATGGCAATCTGATCGTGATTTTCGTGGCGCTTGCGGTCTCGTCGCGGATAGAAATCTCGCGCCTGAGAACAGACCGCCAATTGTAATATCTAAGCAGCCAGCCGATCACGGATCTGAGTGACCCGCGCCGTGATCTGGTTCTGACGTGTGCGTAGAATCCGGTCATCGCTTAGAAACCCTTGGCACTGCGCCGCTCGCTTCAAGTCTCGTACCAACATCATCTCGATTGCTGGGGCCAGGCGTGAGACCCATTTTCGCGCTTGCGCCTTTTCATCTTGCGTCACGACATCTGCGACGCGTGTTCCGTTGCTTTCAGACGCTGCGGAAGGGTTAACCTCTTTAGCTTTTTCTCTTCGGAGCATCTTCTTCACTCGGCTCAAACGCTTGCGCGTTTGCTTCATACCGAAAAGGAACTCTTCAAAGTCGATATCCATTTCGAGAGACTCGGACCAATCCAGCCATTTGTGCCGGTTGAATGTCGGCGAGATCGACACCGGTACAAATGGCACACGGAACGCATCAGCGATGATGGCTCCATGCAGAGATTCCGCCAGTACCAGCTTCGCGCCCGCAAGCCTTCGGATCACGTCCTCGCTGTCACCCGCGGGGGAGACGTATTGGACGCCGGCGCGCTCTGCGATGCGATCCCAGTTCAAAGGTAATTTGGCAGTGCCGACATGCGGAATAAAAACGATCTGACCGCTGGGGCGGATGTTCTGAAACCTTTTGAAGGTTGAAACCATTGCTGCGGGGTCTGTGATGGCGTGATCGCGCGACAGCCCCAGCAGGCTAGCAGTGCGCGGGCCGCGGACAAAGCCGATCTCGGTGCTGTTGGGCACTTCGCTTGGCACCACGCCATAGCCTGAGCCACTTCCCATCACAACGACGCTGTCATTGCCAGTGAAGTTCTGTCTCCAGAGAATACTGCCGATCCCGAAAAGCGTGGTGTCGGGGGCAATGTCCAAATGATCGGGAAAAAGCTCATCCCAGAACCATTCGTTCATGTCGTCACCGAAATTGCCACCGTCCACTTTGCAGAAGAAGATCTTCATACATCCACCCTTTGCTCTTTTTGATGTCTCGGCAGGAGTTTTTGCCAGCGAATGAATGCGCCAAACGCGGACATATCCATGCCCGTGATGGTCCTGCAGAGAGCCCATCGAAAGGCCTGGAGTGCGACCATGGTGAGAGCAAACCCGGCCGCTGTTGCCTGTAGCGCGTTAACTCCGTTTGTAATGACCATCGGCACAATGAAAGTGCCGACGAGCAGCAATGCGAAGAGGGCCAATACGCTTGTCAGGAAAAAGACACGTCGCTTATCAAAAAGCTGCATCACCAATGCCGTGTTGCCAAAAATAGCGGTTGCCAACGGTATCAGGAATAGCCACCAGATCACGCCTTCGCTCGCCGCATAATCGACGCCAAACAGGCGGATCACCATGGGCATGAATAGCCATAACCCAAGTGCTCCCGTTGCTAAGATACCCGATTTGATTGCACCGGATATGGCGATAAAGCGCAGGGCGTCCGGATCCTCTCGAGCGCACTTATCCTCACAAAAGGCGCGCGTAATGGATTGCGAAATCTTGGGTGCAAAGCTTGTCTCAACGGCGTTCACGGCAAAGCTGAGGAACGTCACCACACTGAGAGCTACCGCCATTTGAGCGACACCAACGGCGCCCAAAGGTATCGCAGCGATGAGCAGTAGCACATCACGTAACCGGTCGGTCAAAAGCCTGTTTGGGGCGAGTAAAAGCCCAGTAGCCAGCCAGCGCTGCCAGCCAGACGTGTCCGGCTTGGCTGTGGTCATGAAATCAAAGAACTGTCGTAACAATGCGAACTGCACAAGCGCGATGACGATCACAATCGCCAGGTAAAGGCCCACAACAACCTCGAGCGATAACGGTGTATCTGTTAGCCAGGCGGCGCCTAAGACAAAGCAAAACACGAAAGGGCGAAACAGCATGGCCGGCACCTGGCTGCGCAGCACCTGATCCAGTGCAACCGCCTGCGCGGAATTGGTAGCGTTCCACCCCATGACAGGGATCATCGCTGCGGCAAGCAGAACAGCCATTGGATAGGTATCGGTGACCTCGGGATTGCGGGCCCAGATTAGCGCCACGTAAGCCGCCACGACGGGCAGCGAGACACACAAGAGAACGCGACGGCTTACAACGACAAACCCTGCCGCTGCCGCGTTATTGCCATAGGTTTTTGCACGCACCACTTCGCGGATGGCTGTCGCGCCGATGTTCAGGGTCGAGAGATAGGCTGCGATAAAGACTCCGGACCAAAGCGTCCAGACAAGCCCGAATTCTTCCGGACTGAGTATGCGAGCCAACATCACGGTATAAATCAAAGTGCCGAACGCACCCAGCACACGCGCGGCAATCATGATGCCTGCCGCGCTGCCCGCGCGCCAGGTTTCGGAACCAGACAGTGCGTGAACAACCGGAGTTATCATGCGTTTGACGATCCGATCCGGCCCTGCATCAAATGTATGATTATGGATTGGCGATCGCCGGTCCCTAGAGGCATTTAGGCTCCTTCGATACGGCTCTTTTCATAGAGCTATTCGCACTTGCAGAACATATGATTCTGTTTTGCAGCGTTAACGTGTGTCAAAGCGCTTTTCGCGCACGCCATTATTAATGGGCAATTGAGGCCGAATTGGGGACGCGTGCTGCAGTCAGCCGCGATCGGCGAATTCCGGCGCCTACAGATTTTTTCTACGCTCACATGTCGTTTCGTAGGGTTTGTTCATATTCTGCTCAAATTTAGGGCGAAGTCAGCGGAACTCCGCCGAAACACCGGATCTCAAAGGACAGAGAGACAAAAGCAGGAGCTGGAGCCTTAGTTCCGACACATTTCGACCATTAGTGGCAATTGCTGGCGATTTCTGCATCCGGGGGGATGAGCTAATGAGCACCTGCCAAGCCAAATTTAAAGCTGACGAACCGCAATTAGAGTCCGCGGTAAATAACCGTAAAACCGTCCCAGTCGGCGGATTTGCAAAGCGTGTTTTCGACGTTGCATTCAGCTTTGTTGCAATCCTGAGTACGTTGCCATTTTTTATTGTTTTGCCCGCTATCGTTATGGTCGTATCGCCTGGACCGATCTTCTTTGCACACACGCGTATTGGGTATGGCGGTATGCCGTTTCCCTGCCTGAAGTTCCGCACAATGGTGCCCAATGCAGATCAGTTGCTGACCGAGTATCTTGCATCGAACCCAGAGGCCCAAGCTGAGTGGGACCAGCACCGTAAACTCAAAAACGACCCTCGTATCATACCCTTTGTAGGGAACTTGATGCGACGCCTGAGCTTTGATGAATTGCCGCAGTTCTTCAATGTTTTGCGTGGTGAAATGAGTGTTGTGGGGCCGCGACCACTCACTCTGGATGAGGTCAAAGACTACGGAGAAGCCGCGCGGCGGTATAAAGCGGCGCGTCCGGGCATCACCGGTCTTTGGCAAGTTTCTGGACGCAGCGATATTTCGTTTCGTGATCGCATCGATCTGGATTGTCGCTATGTCGCGACCTGCAACTTGACCAGCGACATCCAACTCATCGCGAGAACGATTAGTGTACTTTTGAACGGCCGCGGCGCTTACTGAGTTGTGCGCCGCCGACTTTGGAAAACGCGGGCGCCGAAGCGCCCCTGCGTGCAATATCCAGGGGCAAGCAAATGAACATTCCAAAATCCAAATTCACAACTATAGTTGGCCTCGTTTTTACGAGGAGAGCTTGTCTTGAAGGGGCTGTTGCTGTTGGCGCCGTTTCTGAGTTGCGCATTTGCCTTGGTTACCTACCTGGCAGATGGCGACTTCTGGATGATCCTGGCGGCATTTTTTGTTGCTGGGCCTTTGTGTATACTGGTTCTGGGCCTGGTCCTGGGGCGACCGTCCGATGACAGCGGAGACCCTAAATAACACGTGGGCCGCGGATCCCGAATTTGCGCCAGGTGCAGTTGATCCAGCTGACATCCTTGTGGTGCTGCCAGCATTAAATGAAGCCAGTCACATTGAGGCCTGCCTGCGCTCGCTTATGCGCCCAGAGCGCTGGATGTCGCAATGCAGGATCGTGGTGGCTGATGGGGGGAGCGACGATGGTACGCAACGCATCGTTGAACGCCTTAGGCATAGGTACCCAAACCTTCACCTGCTGGACAATCCGGGACGGCTGCAATCGGCCGGGGTGAATGCTGCTGTCGAAGAACTGTCCGAGCCGCACCATAAACTCTTGGTGCGCTGTGACGTACATGCCGTTTATCCGGACGGTTACGTTATGGCTTTGGCACGAGAATATGCCCGCGTGAAGGTTGCATCGGTAGTCACATCCATGGATGCAACCGGGCAGGGCGGGTTTCAGAAAGCTGCTGCTTGGATCGTTGATACCCCGTTAGGCTCAGGAGGGTCAGCGCATCGGGGTGGGCAAAAAGCGCAATTTGTAGATCACGGCCATCACGCGGCGTTCGACATTGCGTGGTTCCAACGCGTTGGTGGATATGATCCGGCGTTTAGCCACAACGAAGACGCAGAGTTCGACATGCGTTTGGTAAAGAGCGGTGGAAAGATCTGGCTAACAGACCAAACGCGCATTTCCTATATCATGCGCCCCACATTGTCGGCGCTCTGGCGGCAATACTCGAACTACGGCCATGGCCGCGCCAGTACTCTGCGCAAACACCATACGCGACCACGCTTGCGTCAGTTGGTGCCGGTTCTCAATACACTTCTGTTACTGGCCTCTCTGCCCGCGATGTTTTTCACGCCGTTTGGGCTGATCTGGCCCGTGCTTTACGGCGGAGTGCTTTTGAGCACATCTTTGGTCGCAGTGCTGCTTCTGCGGAGTATGGAAGGACTATGGGCGGGCCCCGCGCTCGGAGCAATGCACACAGCGTGGGGGCTTGGGTTTTTGAGACGTAGTCTTTCGGTTTCTGAACTGCGCACTGCGCATGCTCAAACGGGGTGAAGATGGTGGCGGAGACATTGGCTGTCGATATTTGCATTTGCACGTACAGACGGCCACACTTGAAAAAGACATTGGAATCCTTGCGTGAAATCGACCTTCCGCAATGCATGACAGTGCGAATTTTAGTCGCTGATAACGACGCTGAGCCAAGCGCTCGCTCAATCATAGATGGCGTCAATTTGCCGTTTGAAATCATCTATCTCCACGCGCCGGCACGCAACATCTCCATCGCCCGGAATGCCTGCCTCGACGCGTCTGACGCGGAGTTCGTCGCTTGGATCGATGATGATGAAGTGGTCGATCCCGGCTGGTTGCTAAACCTCTCCGAAACGCTGCGGCAAGAAGGCTATGATGCGGTCTTTGGACCTGCGATCGCTGTCTATCCTGCGGACGCCCCCAGGCACATTGCCGAGGGCGATTTTCATTCCAACCGCCCGGTACTGCGGCATGGCGAGGTGCGCACAGGGCACACATGCAACGCGATGGTCGATATGCGCCGGGCTGCAACCCGCGTGTTGCGATTTAATGTCAAAAAAGGACGGACAGGCGGTGAGGACACCGACTATTTCCATCGATTGTGGCGCACTGGCGCGCGTATGGGTATTTGCAGCACCGCTGAGGTCTACGAAGACGTCACCCCGACACGGTTGAGTTCTGATTGGCTCATGCGGCGCAGTTTTAATTCTGGTCACGTGTTTGGGGAGTTGAGCCGACAAGATGCCCGGCTTTGGGCACTGCCGCAGCTTGTTTTGGCCGCGCTGCTAAAGGCGGGATACTGTCTGGTCCGAGCGTTGGCATCTGCCGGGGTTGCAACTCGAAGGCTTTGGTGGCTCCGCCGGGGCGTCATGCATCTCGGCGTCATGGCGGGTCTGGTGAAACTTACACCGAAGACGCAATACTAGCCTTGGTTTGCGAGAGGTTTGCAGACAGCCGCGACGATTTCGCGTTGATTGCCTCTTTGACCAACATGTTCAACGTCCCTGTTGGTTCAACAAATACTGTTTCTGGTAGCTCCAGCAACCGCGCTCGTGCTGCCTCGATCAACTTCGGGCGCTTTAGCAGCCGATCGACAAATGCTGGTAAGGTTTCTTCCAGAGGCTCATCCAGCACGAAGCCGCTTTCATGCTCGACGATCCATCGGCCCGTTTGCGAACTGGCGGGCGCAATTGGAGGACACCCATGCCATCCGCCTTCATAGAGCCGGTTGGGCAGAAGCCATTGCGAGTTCAGGCCCGCGTCCATAAAGTCGCCGGCCCACACAACGTCAACCTGGTCATAGATTGAGGCAAGCTCGTCAGGCCAGTGATAGCGACCTCCATAGGTCAGGTTAGGGCTCGCATTGATGACGTGATGAAAATCAGGAATCTCAGCTTCCGCGGGATAGCCCCGTAGAATCACCTCAACTTGATCGCTGAACTCTTTGGAAAGGCCGCGTAAAAGGTGCAAGGATCGCGCGCAGCGCAGATTGCCGAACCACCCGATCCGTAGCTTTTCACCAATGGGTTTCAATCCACTGGGTCTCGGTCCGATCTGCGCTTGCAAACGATTTTCGAGAAGCTGTGCGCCCTGAGCTTCGGGGTAGTATCGTTGAAAGTGCTCAGTCAAAAACGCCGGAGACGAAACCCAATGCCCGACGCAGTGCCGCAATGCTTGCCGCTCGATAGAGCGGAACAACGCACCAGTGCTATCTTGACGCGCGACGAGTCGGTGAATATCTAGGCATTCATAGACCACAGGTGTCGCCAGACACGCGCGTCGCCGCGCAAGCAGTGCAGTCACCAACATGTCTAGGTTGCGTGCGAGTATCAGGTCGGCATCCGCCAAGGCGGGGATTTGTGCAGTTTTTGCTCCGCGTAGAGCGGCACGCACCCGATGCATATAGCCATTGTCAAAGGTTCGCCCCAGATTGGCCCGCACCCAGTCCGGCCTGGAGGGGGCTGTCCGGTAGCTGGCAAATCCCGCTACGTTTATTCCGTCACGGGCAAAACCCGCAACACGTCGCTTTACAGCCGCATCCCCCCAGTCATGGGCGAAATAAGCCACCTGCAGAGGATGGCCTTCATCATTCATTTCTTTTGCCTTGCAGCTCTCGGGCGCTGGCGTAGAGCGCAGCATCCGCTGCGCACATCTCATGAATTTGGTCCAGTTGTGATTGAGTAAACGCTATCTCAGGTCCTTTGGCCTGATTGTATTTGTGCAAACTCAGGTCAGCGTGGAAAAGGCGTTCAAAAGAACGTGCAAAATCCTCTATTTCCTCAAGAAAGCCGATCAGCGTAAAGTCGGCCAACGCGTTTGTTGCACGCATCAAGGCTTCGGTTTCTGCGTTTGCTGACACGCTATGCTGACCCGACAGGTAGCGCAGATAGGTCGTGCAATGCGCGCGCGCGATCGGGCTTTGCAGCCAGACGTCCGGGTTCGCGTCGGCAATGCCCGCCGCAACGGCCATGCGATAGTTCGAGATTGCGCGCGCAACCGGCTCGCGCATGACCGTCAGAAGCTTGTAGCGGCCCAACAGATGCGTGCGCAGGAGGTCGGTCAATAGCACATGACCGTGCACAAGATCCGTGTTCCAGCACCCATGTGTCAGGAGAATTCGCTCGCGCAAATCAAAGGTATGATGTCCATGCTCCAGATCGTCATGGCACCGCCAGGCGTCGTCTTCTCCAAATGCCAGAACCGAGGCCGCGCGCCGGGTTGAGAGAGCGTCGATTACGCCGACGCGTTTATGGATCGGCACAGTTGCGTAAAGCGCTTCCGAGAGGGACGTGCCGCCACATTTGGGCAGGTGCAAGAAAATCGCCGGGTGCCGGAGGCCCGCGCCAAGTATCGACCGCTTGATCCTACCGGAATAAACCCGGGACCTGCGCGTCGTCCGGCTCTGCGCTACATCGAATAGGCTCATTGGCTGTACCCCCGGAAAAAGTCGGCCGGTCCCTTTACTCCCTAGATGTTCAGGAAAAGTGGCGAGATTGCGTCACCGTGCGCTGCTCGTCGGATTTCAGCGGGTTTTTGCCGTGCTCTGATGAAGAATTGAGCAGAATTTCAAGCGGCAAGCACGGCAATTTGTTCTGACTATCGTCAGGACGTGAGGTTTGGATCCTACGGAAAAAAAGCGCGCTGGCTCCTGTGCCTGCAGAGTTCTTTTCTTGCCCCAACGCAGCCTGCCGATCGCGTTGGGTCCGACTGGCAATGTGGTCCTTCTGGTAGGTCGATCGCTTTATAGCGCAATTGAGCGCAGGGCCGGGACCCGGCTCTGCGGTCTTTGCCCGCTCGGACAACTCGTGCAACATGATGTTTGGTTTCCCGTGATAAAGATGCGGGGTGCCGTGGTTTGAACAGAGACTGCGGGTAACGAATAGCAACAGAGTCGATACTGCGGCTCTATAGTGGTCTATCGTTAGTTGGTTCAGGGCTTGGATGCCTAAACCAGCGGGGGTGTGCTGGACTTTGGCAAGGAATGATCATGAGATTTGCGCACGTGTCCGATCTGCACCTTGTTGCGGCAGAGAGTGCTGCGAAGGTAGCCCGCCCACGAGCGCAATTCGTCGCGGAAGCTATAGCGAAAGACCTCGCCGGAATCGCGGAGTCGCTCGATTTCGTCGTTGTGTCCGGCGACCTGACTGACCGCGCAGAACCGGCCGCGTTTATGGCCTTCGAGGATATGTTTGCGAGGATCGGTCTTCCGTTAGCGGTCGTCCCGGGTAATCACGACGGGCCGGGTGAGATGAGAGCGTATGGCGCGTCCTCTGAGGTTTTCTCCAATTGGGATATCACGAACCGCGTTGTCGAGATTGGGGGCGTCCGCTTTCTCGGTCTCGACACATGCATCCAAGGTGCGATCGAAGGCGCGATCAGCCACTCTGGGTTAGAACTGCTGGAACAGGAAGTGGCACGAAAGACTTCGAGCCGACTTGCAGTTGTGATGCATCATCCACCGTTGGTCCTTGGATTGGCGCAGTTCGACAGCTTCTGCCAACTCGGAGAGCGTCAACGGTTTCTCGATATTGCCGCCAATGCGGAAGAGCAGGTGATTGTCATCTCGGGGCACGTGCACAGGCCATATTTCGCACAGCAAGGCAACATCGCCTGTTTCGTGGCTGGAAGCATGGCCGCTCCGTATGATGCCGCATTGCCGTTCGGGGATGTGCCGATCCGGCCTATGCCCCTTCAGGATTTCTATTATGTCCATCACATTGATTGCGCTGGGCGACATGTCGTAACGCCCCAGCGGGTTCGGGCGCTGCTTGAAGACAGCACCACTTCCTGACCTGCCATTCACTGAGAGCAGTCATCTCAATAGTCTAGGCGGTCTCAATGCGCGACAGAGACCGCCACGTGGACACATGGTCTTTTTTGCGGAGTGTCCTCTTTAAGCAAACCGCGCCGATTTAGTCCTGAAGCAGGTGTTCCTTTACCCACGCCGCGGATTTCGCCAGCGCGATGCGAGATTCCCGGGAGTTGGGCATCACCGACTGAAAAACATGCGGCATGCCCTCGTAAAGGTCGAGCTTTACAGTTTGGCCCGCTTGATCCAGCGCCTGATAGTGACGCACGAGATTGCTCAGAAAGAGCTCCTTCGTGCCGCCTTGAATGAGGGTTGGCGGGAACCCTTGAGTGTAGTCGCCGTAGACAGGTGAGACATAGGGGTGCTTGTGATCCTCTTCATCGGCACAGGCCAGGGCCGAGGGGCCAAGCACGTCGGCGTAGGTGTAAAAGGGCTCGGCGTCCCGCATGGTGAAATAGCTGTCGCCGACCTCACCGATGTCTGACCAGGGCGACCACAGGATCAGGGCGGCTGGCATGTCCATGCCCTGATCACGCATTTTCAACACACTGCCGGCAGCAAGGCTGCCTCCGGCGCTATCCCCATAGAGAACGATATCTTCTGCTGGAAACCCCATCTCAGCTAAGTCGGAGAAGACAGCAAGAACCTCGTCGGTGGTGTCTTGCCACTGAGAGTGCGGCGCTAGCGTGTAGTCTATCGACATTACCTTCAGGCCGGTTTCCGCCGCAAAGAGAATGGCCCCAGTGAAAGCCGCTCGGGCGGAATTGAGCGTGTAGGCTCCGCCGTGCGTATACACCGCGATTTTGTCCTCGCGGACCCGCTCGTCCGGCGTGACTTCAAGCACAGGCACGCCCCCGATGGTGATGTCACGCAAAGCAACGCCATGGGCTTCGGCCATCTGTTCGGCCTCCGGTTCACGCACCGCATTGACTTCGTCCTGGAGCTGGCGCCAACCGTCGAGGTCATCCGGTGCCGGGAATGGCCCAAAGCGAGACGCACCAAGGCTGGAAAAAACCTCCGCCCATTCAGGCGCGATCGTTTCCGGTACGTGCTCCCAAGGCGCCTCCTCCTGAGCCATGGCGGCCGCGCTGAAGACGAAAGAGAGCGCTTCAAAGGCCACGGCGATGATTAGGCTTCTGATCATCAGGGACGTCTCCTTAGTTAGTCGTACAGGGTTACTGCCTCGTGATCGGTGGCGGAGTCCAATCGCCCGAAGCGGCTTGTTCGGTCGGGGCGTAGAGCCTGAGGATGAGATAGAACTGCCCCTCTGGTGCGGGCAGCCAGTTGCAGACTGGGTTCTGCGGCTCAGAGACCTGCAAGCAAATCGTCAACTCACTTTTTTCCCCATAGACCAGGCCCTCTGTCCTGTCGCCTATTGAATAACGCTCCAGCGCGTTGGGCACCATTGCGGTGGTCGCCGAGTCATAGATGGTGAGAGACCAGAAGCCGTCTACTGGCGGCAGGGCTCCGTCTGCAAAAGTGAGCGTGTAGTTGTTGGCTCCGGTTAGAGTGTTCCCGTCAGCATCGATCCGACCGGCCCCGTACATCGCGTGATCTGGCGCGTTCGGATAAATGGTCTCGGCCGAAACCGCGGACCGCAGCACGTAGTTCGTTCCAACCTGCGCGATGTTTTCTGTGCCAAATTGCCAACCGCCACCGGCGTCGGGATGCAGGGCGTTGCTTGCTACGTCATCGACCTCCGCTCGGGCAGCGCTTAGGCCCTCTTCTATGGCAGAGATAATCTCGGGGGATATCCCCTCAGTCGAAAAAGGCTTGCCCGGTACCAGTCCTATACGAGCGAAGCGTGCGAACATTGGCACTTCCTCAAGCGTTGGAAGCTGCCAGGCGAAGAATTGGGCCATGTAATCCATGATCCCTATCCCTGCAGCGCGCTCTTCGTCCCACGGCAGTGGACCGAGGGGTCCGGGGCCTGCAGGCGGTTCGGTTCCCAGAAACGCACTCAGCGGTGTGATTGTGTAGGCATCCTGAATCGCATGAACCGCTGGCAGATCAGCCGCGCCATCTACCGCTGTCCGCCCGGTGATGGCGACCAACTGCCCTCTGGTTGAAATAATGCCATCCAACCGATCCGCGGGCAGAAACCCGACGAAGTCTGGCCCCACGATGGCATAATCCCCGGCCGCGGTGCCGGTCGATATGGAGCTAATATAGGGAAGCGTGTTTGTGTTCACCTCCCCCATCTGCAGCATGTACAGCCGGTCGTCTTCGACCTCAGGGACGGAAATCACCACCGGCTCGCGGCGCAGATCAAGGATGGTGTAGCTGAAAAGCGCGTCATTGTTGGGTGTGTCACTCAACTCTGGCCCGACCAGATCGCGGAGATGCACAAAGCTGTTCGGCGTCATGGGAACTGCAAAGTCCGGATTGAAAATCGACTGAAGGTAGACCCGGTAATTATCAACGTAGGACGCGCCGAAGACATAGGCCTCGTAGGCAATCTCCTGCGCCTCGGCAGGACTGAGCTCAGGGTCGACTTGGGCCATGGCCGGCGGGCTCAGCGTCGCGAAAATCGATACGATTGCCGTCACGAAAGAACGTTTCATGGTCACTTTGGTAATTCCCTTTTTGTTTGGCTCACTTCACCGGTTCAGCGAGCGGCGGCGTCCAGGTTTCCATCCGTTCAAGATCGGGCGCGTAGATACGGAGGTTGGCAGAAAGGTCGATCCCGTCCCGGTTGATGGGCAACCAGTTCTCGGCTGGAACGCCCTCGGGCTGCTCGGCGGCGATGTGAATCTCGATCCCGCCATTCTCATCGAGCATGTAGCCCGCATTCTCGCCGACGCTGTACTTGAACTGCTCGTTCGGAATGAAGAACCCCTGATCCAGATCATAAAGCGTGATGGACCAGAACGCGTTGGCCGGCGGCAGCTCATCGGCGCTCATGCGGATCACGTAGTCATTTGCGGAGTTCAAGGTCGAACCGTCGGACGTGGTGATCGGAGGATAGGCTGCCTCCGCTGGTGGCAGAGGGATCGGCCCGATCACAGACTGCGCAAGGATGCTTTCCAGTGTGTGTCCGCCCTTGGGATTGCCCCAGCGCGCGAGAATCGAGCCAACCGCGTCAGGGTCTTCCATCAGACCCAAGTTGAAGGCCGCGACCGTTTCGGACATCGCCCGGAAGCGGTCCCGATCATACTCTGCAGTCGCCGCGTCCAAAACCGACCCGCCTGGAACGACCCCGAAAGGCTCCCACGCTTTCAGCACGGCCACGTCGAGCGGATCGCTTGGATCGAAGGTGGTGTGGTTGAAGGCGAACTGAATCACTTCGAACAGATTTGTGCCGAAGATATCGGCATCGGTCGCGCCCACGGCCAGGAAGTCAACGCCACTGTCTTCCGGTGGCGTCTGGCCGAGAAACTCGGACAGACCAACCAACTCGACGGATTGCATCTCTCCAATGATGCGGTCGAACCGCTCGGGATCGTTCGCATGCGGCATCACCCGCATCAGCGCAGAGACAAAGTCGCCGGTCATCTCCATGACCCGGTCCACGCCTTCGACCGGCTCCCCGGAATACCCCTGCGTGCGTTCGGTGTACAAAAGCACTGTTTCGGGCTCGGCGAAGTCACCAAGACGGGTGCTCATCGGCGCGATGACGTAGTGATCGTAGCCCGTCATCATGATCGACACGTAGTTGGAGTCGAAGGCCGGGAGCTGGAGGATCATGGGCTCGGCCCGCAGATCGAGCATCGCTGTGATATAGAGGCTATCGTTATTCGGCCGCGCGATGTCGGTGAAGGTGTGATCCGCCAATTCCGTGTTGGCGAGCACTGTGTTCCAACCGCCGCGTGATTCCGCGAACTTGTTGTTCACATTGTACATCGCGACGTACTGGTACGACCGTTCAACGAGGTTACGGAGCTCCGCGTCGTCCAGCTCGACAGTTTGTGCGACAGCAACAGTGGCCAGAAGTGACCCGAAAGCCGCTCCCACGACAGTATTTCTCAGCATCAAAGAACTCCTCAAGACTGTGGGCTGTACCAGATCGGTGACGTGTAGGCGCGTTATTGGTGCTCCATCACAGCGTCTGCAGGGAGATCGATTTCACCGAAGAAGGCCTTATCATGGGCCAGCCACGTGGGCGTCGGGATTTCTAAGACGCGAACGTAGTAATACGCGCGCTGGGCCGGGTCGAACTCCGGGTCCACCCAATGCGCGCCAAGAGCCGCTGCACCAATTGTATTGGTGTAGGTTGCGCCCTCGACTGTATTGCCGACGGCTGGCAGTTTGCCCTCAGAATCCGGCGTCCGGTCGCCAGCCCAGCCTGCATCGAAGACCTTTGTTTGTGGTTCGCCGCTTGGATCAACCCAACCCTTCACGATCTGGATGCGGTCCAGGTTCGCGCCGTCCGGATCGCGCAGCGCTCGCACCATGAAGCTGGGGGCGACGCCGTCAGGGCCGGCAAACAGGTCAGCCCCCATCGGCACGCCCCGCGCATAGCCTTCGGCCGCGAAGTCCGGGCGGTGGACCTCTTCGGCCTCGAAATCCCATCCCGCGAAGACCCGGACGGTCATCCTCGAACCTGTGGTGGCATAGACCTCCTTGCGTTTGAACGCGTCCCAGATTGCCTTGCGGGTGTTTTCGCGCGCCCAGGCGGCTGCAAGACCAGCGGCGAGCGTTTCGTATGAGCGGATTGCGACGTCTTCTCCAAGAAAGTCAGGCTGGATGATGAATTCTTCATAGCGGTGATCGCCGCCGCCGGGTTCGGCAAGGCTGGCCTTACCAAAGAAGTTATCCTCGCGGGCCGTTGCAAGAGACGTGTGGCTGTCGGTCGATCCAATCATGCCGAACTTGAAGGGGTTTACTCCGAGTTCGGCTTCGTATTTCAACCCGCGCGCAAGAGCTTCTCGCGCATATTCTCTTGGTAGCATCTCCGGCGTTTTGAGCTCGGTACCAAAGTTGCCGCGGTCCCAAGTGTAGTAGTCCGCAAACTCGTCGTTGGGCGACAGCATTGGGTGGGTCTCGCCATCTCCCTTGATCTGCGTGACTTCGTAAAGCGGCTCCCAGCGCATCCGGCGTTCGGCGTATTCGGCATCAAGTGCTTCGCCGTTCTCTCTCACGTCGTTGAACATCAGCCCATTCGAGAGGTTTCCGTTATGAGCGAAGGCCATGACCTTGCCACCAGTCCGCCCTTCATAGGCTTCCATCCAATCCCAGAGGTCCTCCGGATCGGAACTGTCATAGTTGGAAAAAGGAACGATATTCGCCACCCGGTCGGCATTGTCACGGAACATGACGACCCGGTGCAAGTTGTTCAGATTATTTGAAGACGTCCACTCGAAGCCATGCAGGGCTGTGAACACACCCGGCTCATTATGCCGCTCGGCGGTGTCCACAATGCGGTTCCAAAACGTGCGTGTCAGGTCGTTGTCATCAATTGGGTCGTTTTTCGCAGACATGCTTTCCCCCCACAGCAGGAAAGCGCCAAGTGGGTCGCCGCCCCGCACAAGATCATGTATCTCGCGACCCCATTTGTTGGTCAGAAGCTGCGGGTTCGACTCCGCGATCATCGGCGCAAGGCCAAGGTTTTCGGCATGGTCGGCCACGACCAGAAAGTCGAGCGGCCGCACAAGTTGTGCAAACTCACCGAGCGACGCACGAACCTTCTCCCCCCGCGCAAAGCGGAACGCCTCGTCCGGCCCAAGCACATTACCGATCATGCCGGCGTCGGTGGAGTAGGAGGTGTGCAGGTGGGTGTCGCCCCAGAACACCTGGTTTGGAAAGGACTGATTGACGAAGGGTGAGAAATGCTGCGCGCCGAGTGTTACATCCTCGGGGTTGATAGCCACATCCCCGGCATATCCTTGTGCAAGTGCTGTCGCGGGCAGGGCTGTGGTTGTCGCGAGCAGCGCAAGAAAAACGGTGCGTATCATAGGAGCCTCCCAGCAAGCAATTTCTTACCGATCCTACACGGGAACGCCTCTTTGTCCCTTGCTTTGTATCAATTCGGCGGCGCGCAGTTTCGCAGAAAAGTAAATCTTGCCAGTACGCTAGGCCTACCTCGCGCCTTCGAAGTCCGATCGGGGTTGGTGGTTGACGAATTTTACCTCACCGGAGAGGGACCCGTGTGCGCATTCTTCGCTGTATCGGCAGCAACACGCGGCGCGCAGAAGACCGACGCGTGGGGGCGGTGCGCCAACGGCAGCAGTGCTGCTGCAGTGGGTACACAAGAGGTGCTGGACAACAGATCCAGTGTTGTTCTTTTGGTCTGTGGCTACGCTAGCTCACACCAGATCCCATGATCTCAATAATCGCGGTAATTACGGCGTCTGCCGCGACAGAAGCGAGCAACATTCCCATGACGCGACTGACGATTGCGGCGCCGGAATTGCCGATCACGCGAATGATTGGGTCTGCCAGAAACATGAAGACAAGGGCTACGAGCAAGACAGACAGCATGACAACGGCTGTAACCGCCTGATCTGCAACACTCATCGTGTTGTTGTCGGTAAGCATTACGATGGCCAGCATCGCGCCAGGGGAGGCAAGTGACGGGACAGCCAGTGGAAATACAGCCGGAGATGGCCTTTCTCTTTTGGGTCTATGCGCATCAGGATCGGCCGCTTGCAAGTCGGTTTCCTGCTTGGGGTCGCCGAAGATCATCGTCAGGGCAAACAGGAAAAGCACAATGCCACCAGCGACTTGAAAGGACAGAAGCCCGATTCCCAGCGCGTCTATCAGTACCTGCCCTATGACGAGGAAGAACAGCAAAATCCCTGCGCTGACCAACGCAGCGGTGATCGCGGTTGAACGGCGGGCCGCTGCCGTCATCCCTGCGGTGACAGCGATGAATACGGGGACGGTACCAATCGGATCAATGACGACCCAGAGCGTTACAAAGCTTTCGAGTATCTCCATGCACCAAACCCAACAAGAAACTACGCAGAAGTCATCACATTTTTCCCACGACTTCTGGTTTCGACGAGGACGGCTCTGCATTTGATGCTCAAACAGCCTCGACAAGCCGAACGCACTATTCCAATACTTCCGTCAAGCCCCAGACAGCTTAAGTCCCATGATTGATCGCCTTGCAGCGAGGAGTTTAATGGCAAAAGTTCCCAGTCCCTGCATCGATGTGTGCAAGTTCAAACGTGCCGGTCATTGTATCGGCTGTTCGATGACCAAGCCGCAGAAGTCGATGTTCAAGAAACTCAAGAGCAATAAGCATCGCGTGGCGTTTATCGACATGCTGCGCAGTCAGCAGGCCATGATGGGCAAATACTCGCACTGGGAGCCTGCTTACCTGAAAAAGCTCCGCAAGAAAAAAATCAAGCTGGTCTGGGACAAAGACAAAGCAGCATAGAAAAAGGCGGCCGAGCGGGCCGCCTTTTTATTTCGCTAGATTAAAATCGGTCACCGCAAGTGCGAGCGTAGGAACCATGCGAATTTTTCATGGGTCTGACCGCGCGCAATGCACAAATCCTCTGTCAGTGTGTCGCCGTGCGACGCAGCCAGTTCACCTGCGCCTGCGAGGGTCGCGGCGAGCGTTTCTTGCGCCACCTGCAGCGTTTTGACCATGTCTTCGGCGCTCGCATGTCCGTCATGTTCGGCGATCTTGGAGCGCTTCAACATTCCGGCGAGTGTGCCATCAGCGTGAACATCCAGAGCCTTAATCCGCTCCGCAAGGTCATCCTGCGCGGTAAAATGGTCCTCGTAGATCTGTTGGAACAACTCGTGCAGAGGCCCGAAAGCCATGCCGGTTACGTTCCAGTGAAAGTTCTGCGCCAACATGGTGGTCACAGCGGTTTCTGCCACACACTGGTTCAGTGCATCGGCAATTGCTGTCTTTGCATCAGTGGATAAAGACATGGCTGTCTGCGTCATTGTTCGCTCCAATCCATTAAATATTTGTAAGCTGGCTGGCGGCTTGCTGGCTGGCATATGAAACACCTAGCCACAAACAGCTGCTTGCCAAGGTCTTCTTAGAATAATTCTAAACCAGAAAAAATTGGTCGACTATAGCCCGGCCGTCAGCTCGAATTCGGGGCTGCGGACGACATTCGCAGCATCCTGCAAGAATCCTTTAAGTGATCTGCCCAGGCTACTTATCTTCGATATGCGTGTAAGCCTTGCGTCGTTGGAGGGGGCTGGCAATAGCGCTGCACAGAATCCTTAAAGGCGCGATTTCGATGGGCCGTTGAAAAGACGCCGGCGGCCAAGCCATCTTATGAGGTCGTGGAAGGTGATCGCTCCCCTAAACCACGTAATCGCGAAAGTAGGGAGCCGCCGGTGGATCATGGGCGGGGTTGTAGTCAAGGCTGGCTCTAATAGTCTGCGATGCTTACAGCTCGGTCCTCAACCGGGGTAGAATGCTGTATCATGTCCTGCGCGTTGTGCTGGGCCCATCGGCCCTATGTTTGGCGCGAATGGCATACCCCGTGCCGGCGACCTTCCAATTTTTTTCAAGACTGCGTTGACAGCTGAGTGCGTCGTCTCTATCTCCGCTGCGTTAGCACTCAAATTCAGTGAGTGCTAACGGCCCAAATTTGGGTCCGGGAGTAACACTGAGCGAAGGAGTCTCAGACATGGCATTCACTCCGCTGCACGACCGCGTACTGGTCGAACGCGTAGAGAGCGACGAAAAAACCGCAGGCGGGTTGATCATCCCCGACAGCGCAAAAGAAAAGCCGGCCGAGGGGCTGGTCGTGGCCGTTGGTGCGGGCGCGAAGGACGACGATGGCGACCGGATCGCCATGGACGTCAAAGAAGGTGACAAGATCCTGTTCGGCAAGTGGTCCGGCACGGAAGTTACCGTCGACGGCAAAGAACTGCTGATCATGAAGGAAAGCGACATCCTCGGCATCATCGCCTGAGTCGATCCGTGACCCTCTAACTCAAGTTTAAACAGGAGCAATCCAAATGGCAGCTAAGGACGTCAAGTTCGACACCGATGCCCGTAACCGCATGCTGACCGGCGTGAACATCCTCGCCGATGCGGTCAAAGTGACCCTCGGCCCCAAAGGCCGCAACGTGGTCCTCGACAAATCCTTCGGCGCACCGCGCATCACCAAAGACGGTGTATCGGTCGCTAAGGAAATCGAACTGGAGGACAAGTTCGAGAACATGGGCGCGCAGATGGTGAAGGAAGTCGCCAGCCGCACCAATGACGAAGCCGGCGACGGCACCACCACCGCGACGGTTCTGGCTCAGTCCATCGTCAAGGAAGGCATGAAGTCGGTCGCAGCGGGCATGAACCCGATGGACCTCAAGCGCGGTATCGATCTGGCCACCGCCAAGGTTGTAGAAGCGATCAAAGCGGCCTCCCGCGAGGTCAAAGACAGCGACGAGGTTGCGCAGGTTGGCACCATCTCCGCCAACGGCGAAGCCGAGATTGGCGAACAGATCGCCGGTGCGATGCAGAAAGTCGGCAACGAGGGTGTGATCACCGTCGAGGAGAACAAAGGTCTGGAAACCGAGACCGATGTTGTCGAAGGCATGCAGTTCGACCGTGGGTACCTGAGCCCGTACTTCGTCACCAACCCCGACAAGATGACCACCGAGCTGGAAGACGCGATCATCCTGCTGCACGAGAAGAAACTCTCGTCGCTGCAGCCGATGGTTCCACTGCTCGAGTCTGTAATCCAGTCCGGCAAGCCGCTTCTGATCATTGCTGAAGATGTCGAAGGCGAAGCGCTGGCAACCCTCGTGGTCAACAAGCTGCGTGGTGGTCTGAAGATCGCAGCCGTGAAAGCACCGGGCTTCGGCGATCGCCGCAAGGCCATGCTGCAGGACATCGCGATCCTGACCGGTGGTCAGGTCATCTCCGAAGATCTGGGCATGAAGCTCGAAAACGTCACCATCGATATGCTGGGCACTGCCAAGCGCGTCTCCATCACCAAGGATGAGACCACGATCGTTGATGGCGCGGGCGAAAAGGCCGAGATCGAAGCACGTGTTGCCCAGATCCGCACTCAGATCGAGGAAACCACGTCTGACTACGATCGTGAGAAGCTGCAGGAACGCGTTGCCAAACTGGCGGGCGGTGTTGCTGTGATCCGCGTCGGCGGCATGACCGAAGTGGAAGTGAAAGAGCGCAAGGATCGTGTGGACGATGCTCTGAACGCCACCCGTGCAGCCGTGCAGGAAGGCGTCGTCGTCGGTGGTGGCGTTGCCCTTGTACAAGGCGGCAAGGCACTCGACGGTCTGACCGGTGCGAACCCGGATCAGGACGCAGGCATTGCGATTGTCAAAAAAGCGATCGAATCTCCGTTGCGGCAGATTGCTGAAAATGCAGGTGTCGATGGTGCAGTCGTGGCTGGAAAAGTTCGCGAAAGCAACGACAACGCATTCGGCTTTAACGCACAGACCGAAGAGTACGGTGACCTGTTCTCCTTCGGTGTGATCGATCCGGCAAAGGTCGTACGCACAGCGCTGGAAGACGCCGCTTCTGTTGCTGGTCTGTTGATCACGACTGAGGCGATGGTTGCCGACAAGCCCGCCAAGGAAGGCGCGGCCGCTGCAGGCGGTATGCCCGACATGGGCGGCATGGGCGGCATGATGTAAGCCACCCAGCTGATAACTGGACAGGAAAGGGGCCTTCGGGCCCTTTTTCTTTTTTGAGCAACGGGTTGGCGAAAACCGCTTTACGTGGCCGGATGGATTGGGCAATTCTTGCCCAAAGAAATGAGGCGATATCAAATGGATGACGTGACGATAAGAGTGGCGACTGCGGACGATAGGCTCGCGATTTCCATTCTGCTCGACACGGCGTTCGAGGGGCAGGCTGAAGCAATGCTGGTCGAGGATCTGCGGGCTCAGAACGCAATGGCCCTTGAGCTTGTGGCGTTCGACAAAGAGTCGCTTGTCGGTCATGTCGCGTTTTCCGAATTGGAGAAGCCAAGTGGGTGGGTTGCGCTTGCGCCCTTATCCGTCCGCAACGATCATCGAGGACGCGGGATCGGATCACGCCTCGTTGAAGAGGGGCTGGACATCGTTCGCCAACGCCATGCGCCCGCCGTTGTGGTCCTCGGTGATCCTCCGTTTTATCGGAAGTTCGGGTTCTCTCTCGAAGCGGCCCGCAACCTGAAAACCGAGTATCCCGCCCAGAACTTCATGGTTTATCCGCTCGAACCTCACACGGCGGGCTCTCAACACGAAGTCGTTTATCACCGCGCTTTTCGTTATTTGTGACCGGGTCGGGGGCTTGCCCCGCGTGTAAACCTTGGTCAAGACAGCGCTATGGCTGACCTCATTTTCTCTGACGCAGGCACTCTGGCTGCAAACAGCGCTGCGCGCCAGGAGATCGCCATCCGGGACGGACGTCTTTGTGCGCCGGAGGGATCCCTGCGCAGGGTGGATTGCAGGGGGTATGCGGTTTTGCCGGGTATCGTTGATGCCCATGGTGATGGGTTTGAGAGGCATCTCGCGCCACGGCGCGGCGCAGTCAGCGACCTGCGAGAAGGCCTGCTGGCCTTGGATGCAGAGCTTGCCGCAAACGGAATCACGACGGCTGTCCTTGCCCAGTTCTGGAGTTGGGAAGGGGGGATGCGCGGCCCCGATTTCGCGCGCGCCTTGGCACAGGCGCTTGCTGCTTCGGCGTCGCAGCTGGTGACCCGAATGGTCTTTCAACTACGGTTGGAGCTTTGTACCGACGAAGGGTTGGACGCAGCGGAAGCCTTCATTGCGGCAGCGGGTGTGCGCTACGTGGTCTTCAATGACCATCTTCCGCACTCCGCACTATCGCGGGGGAAGCAACCACCGCGCCTGATTGGTCAGGCCCTTAAAGCCGGAAGATCGCCAGAAACTCATCTGGAGATGCTGCAGCGTCTGCATGCTATGGGCCCAGAAGTAGAGGCAGCTCTTCCGAGCCTGTGCGCGCGTCTTTCTGCGGCAGGCGTACGTATGGGTTCACATGACGACGCCACAGCCGACCGGCGGCAGAGGTATCGCGAAATGGGTGTGCAAATTTCGGAGTTCCCCGAAACCGAAGCAACGGCGAAAGCCGCGCGTGACGGTGGAGACGCAATTGTTCTCGGT
Source organism: Dinoroseobacter sp. (assembly GCA_030066795.1). Lineage (GTDB taxonomy): Bacteria > Pseudomonadota > Alphaproteobacteria > Rhodobacterales > Rhodobacteraceae > Dinoroseobacter. The sequence goes on along the minus strand of JASJAW010000002.1, from coordinate 38,103 downwards.
GCACCTAACCTGATGCGGGGCGGAAGCCACAATGGCAATGTCAGCGCAGAAGACATGGTGCGGGCCGGGTTGTGCGATGCCCTTGCGTCCGACTATCACTACCCCTCCCTAAGGCAGGCGGCATACCGGCTGCTCGATGCGGGGTACGATCCCGACCGGGCATGGGCCTTGGTGTCGTCTGGTCCGGCTAGTGTTCTTGGACTGGCCGACCGAGGCCATTTCCGCCCGGGCGCGCACGCTGATCTGGTAATAATCGATCAGGACACGCGACGGATAGAGGCGACCTTTGTCGGAGGTCGCGTCGGCTACGCTTGCGGCATGTTTGCCGAACGTTTGATGGCGGCAGCATGAGCGCCCCCGTCCACGCCGCGTTGGTTTTGGTTACGTTGGTCGCCTTCGCGGCGAACTCCTTGCTCAATCGCGCAGCTCTTGTAGACGGCGCAATCGGTCCTGCCAGCTTTGCCCTCATTCGCGTCGCTGCAGGAGCGGCGACGCTGTTAGCGCTGGTTGTATTTCGCACTGGCGTGCCTCGGCCCCGGCTCCGAAATGTTCCTGCGGCAGCTGGGCTAACGCTTTATATGCTTGGTTTTTCCTTCGCGTATCTCAGCCTTGATGCAGGGTTTGGTGCTCTTTTGTTGTTTGCAGCAGTCCAAACCGCCATGTTTGCCGGAGCTCTGCTGTTGCGCGAACCGGTGCCACCGCGCAGATGGTTCGGAGCTGTAATTGCGCTGGCGGGTTTGGTGCTGTTGGTCCGACCAGACCCTGGCGTAGACAGCGCGCCATTCGCCGCTGCGCTTATGGTACTCGCTGCGATCGGGTGGGCGGGCTTTTCGTTGGCAGGACGAGCCAGTGCCGCCCCGCTGAATGATACGGCACTCGCGTTTCTTTTGTGCCTGCCGGTGACGGTGCTGGCGTGGTGGCTGATCCCGGATGTGGCAAGTCCCACATCTTACGGTATCACGCTTGCCGTGATCTCCGGAGCGGTAACGTCGGGTTGTGGCTACGCACTTTGGTACCTGGTTCTTCCTGGTTTGGGCCCGAGCCGGGCGGCTGTCGCACAATTAAGCGTTCCGGTCATCGCGGCTCTTGGCGGGGTCGTCCTTCTGGGGGAGGCGCTCAGTTTGACAATGGTGATTGCGGGCGCGCTGGTTTTGGGCGGGGTCGCCGTTTCTCTTGGCAGTGGACAGACTCGCCGCTAAGCCTCACTCAGGGAGCGCTTACGTTGGGTCCTGTGCCCGAGTACGCCGAGCGTGGATACGCCTAGCAGCAACATCCAGCCTGTTGCAGATAGCGGCACGGAGGTCGTTTGTTCGGAAGGAAGGGCACTTCCTCCCAACGCGCCACCTGTTGTGAATACCGTGAACTCCTCAACCATGTAAGCGTCGTCGACAAACCCGAACGTGGCATAAAGCGTTTCGGTTTCTGCCGGTACAAAGACAGTAGGACTGGTTGCGACGTTTCCGGCCGCGTTGTTGATTGGCGTCGAAAAAGAGTTGGTGAAAAAGCGGCTTCCGAGTTCCGTTCCACCCTGCGTCGTCCCGTAATCTACGCGCAGTTGTGACCCGGGGGCCAGCGTCCCGTCTGCTTCAAAGCACTGGCTGGAGAAAATGCAGGCAAAAGCGGATCCCGTGAGTTGCAGCGCGTTCAGCCCAGATGTGTCGAAGGAGAAGAAAGCCATTTCGAAAGGATTGACCGTTGCGGCCTCTGTGGTCAGAGGCGTGGTCATCAAGGCTGCGGCGCACAGCAGCCTTTTTGTGCGTTTCATGGAGGGCTCCAGAGATGCGATAAGTGGGGCTGATCCACTCTCACCAAAGCGGAGTTAAAACTCGCTTAACCGGGATTTGGATGCTGCGCTACTTTATGATCGGCTCAAGCGGGTCATAGATCACGCTTTCGTCCCAAGCGACGGTCATCAGGCTGTCAGGTTTCAGCCTGATCGTGCCCAGTTCCCCGCGGGCGAAGAAACGCCGCTCTGTAACGACGCCTTCGGGGTCCCGCCAGTTGTCGTTCAGACTGCCGCGAAGGATAGACGCGCGGAAATAGATGTCCACCTGATGGAAACTACCTGTGGGGTCGTGAAATTCGTTCACAAGGCAGGGTGCGCCCACGGCGATCTCCAACCCGGTTTCTTCATGTACTTCGCGGGCAAGGTTTTCAGGCAGCGATGAGCCGCGTTCGACGCCGCCGCCGGGGGCGGTCCACAGGTCACTCACCCCGTTTCCCCAAGCGTTAACCAGCAGCAGGCGGTTGCGATGCAGGATCAGGGCTCGCACGGCAAGGCGAGGGGATTTTGACGCGCTCATTGGCATGGGGCGACCGTGCCGCAGCGTCGCAAAGTACGCAACCGCTACCATCACGGGGTTGTAGTGCTTAGGTTTGTGCCATGCGGTTGCTGGCGCCCCTTTTGCTCGTTCTGAATGCAACGCCTTGCGTTGCGGCGGAACCAGACTGCGTTGTGCTTCTGCATGGGCTCGCGCGCACGGACGCGTCTTTCACCGTGATGGAAGCCGTATTTCAGCGGCAAGGCTATCGTACAGTGTCCCCGGGGTACCCCTCGACGGAGGCGGAGGTGGGCGACCTTGCTCGCATGGTGGTGCCCGGTTCAGTGGCGCTCTGCGGATCCACGCCGCCTTACGTGGTGACTCATTCTATGGGTGGCATTCTGATGCGTGCAGCGCAGGACGAGGGTATCCTGCCTCCAATCAGCCGTGTTGTTATGCTGGGGCCACCCAATCAGGGCTCCGAGTTGGTTAATGCGCTTTCGGATTTAACACTCTTTGACAGGATCAATGGCCCGGCAGGGCGACAATTAGGGACCGGACCGGATGCGGTGCCGGCCCAACTTGGTCCGGTGCGTTTCGAGACTGGCGTGATCGCAGGGAACCTCAGCCTGAACCCCTTCTTCTCTCAGATAATCCCGGGTGAGGACGATGGTAAAGTATCGGTGGAAAGCACCAAGGTCGCAGGTATGGCGGACCATATCGTCCTACCCGCGACGCACACCTATATGATGAATGATTTGCAGGTGATCGCACAGACATTAGAGTTCCTGAGAACTGGCGCGTTCGATCCGGAGCTTGATCTTCGAGAAGCAGCCCGACGCCTGTTGAACGCGCCGTCCGCGGACTGAGAAGCAACGGGCCCTTCAGAACGGTTTGAAGGGGTGTGATTGGTTGGTGCAGGTACCACACGCGGGACTGGGCGCTAGTTTTCCGTGCGGTCCTGCTCGCCTTGGCACGTACGGATCTGCGTAATTGCATTATGCGTTCCGGTTAGATCGAGAGAGAACTCTGCGCCTTCGGAGCCAATAATCCTGACGGTTTGGCGACGGGAGAACGCATCCACGAAGTCCGGGTTGTTGAACGGTGCGTACCCGCCCGGAAATCCATTCTCGATCCGGCCTACTGACTCGCCCGCAAACCGCGCGTTTCCGAAATCAAATTCGACAACGCCATCCTGTCCGTCTTGAATATGCGTCCAGTCAGCATTGTAGATTGCGAAATAGCCGCGCCCTCTGTCCGGTGCAAAACCTATTTCTACCCGGCTGCCATCTTGAAGCTCGCGTGTCGCATAGCACGTGTTGACAGGTCCTTCGCGTAGCTTGATCGCCCAGTCCCCCGCAGAGCCCCAGGTTTCAGCAGCCACAGGCGACATTGAAAGTGAGATAAAGAAACAGGAAAGAAAGCGCGTCATATGGCGACCTGGTTGCAGTGGTGCATGATTGGACCCTAACATGTTTCCTGTCGTCTCCAACGTGCCACGCTTTACAATTGCCTTTTGTTAGCAAGTGGCATTCAACACAAAAAGCGGTCAAAGCTAAAAGGGCAGCAGGCAATGGCACCCAAATTCGGGACAAGCGGGCTAAGGGGGCTTGTTGCTGAGCTTACCCCCGCGTTGGTGGCGGACCACATGCGCGCTTTCATCGCTGCCTGCGATGTAGGCTCCAGCCTGTATGTCGGGCGCGACCTCCGCCCCTCCAGCCCTGAAATCGCAGGTGAGGTTATCGCGGCAGCAAAGGCCGAAGGCGTTGACGTGGTCGATTGCGGCGCGTTGCCGACACCAGCACTTGCGCTTGCAGCGCGGCAGGCAGATGCGGGCGCGATCATGGTAACGGGAAGTCATATCCCCGCAGACCGCAATGGTCTGAAGTTTTATACGCGTCTGGGCGAGATCACGAAAAGCGATGAGGCGGCCATCACAGCAGCGCTCGGTCGCCAAAGCGCAAGGCTCGCAGGAGGCGAGGGAGAGGATACCGGGGCGGCACAGCGTTTTGTCAGCCGCTACATTTCTGCCTGTGGGTCCGATGCGCTCAGTGGGCGAAACGTTGGTCTTTATGCCCACTCTGCCGTTGGGCGGGATACTCTGAGGGCTGTTCTGGAAGGTCTCGGGGCCGAGGTTATGGAATTCGCCCGATCCGAGACGTTTATTCCAGTCGATACAGAAGCTGTGGATCCAAAGACGCGGAACGCCATCCGTCGATGGGTTTCGGACAACGCACTGGATGCGCTCGTCTCGACCGATGGCGACAGTGATCGACCACTTTTGGCGGATGAAACCGGATCTATCGTACCCGGGGATATAATGGGTCAGATCACGGCGCAGGCTCTCGGCGCGCAGTGTGTGGTGACGCCGATCTCGTCCAATTCCGGGGTGCTGCAAAAGGACTTTGAACGAGTTGAAACCACGCGCATTGGTTCGCCGTATGTTATTGCGGGCATGGAAGCGCTGGGCGGTAAAGTTGTGGGCTATGAGGCCAACGGCGGCTTTCTGCTTGGGTTCGAAGCCCAAGGACCAAACGGCCCATTTGCTGCACTGCCGACGCGGGATTGTGTGCTGCCGATTGTAATGACGCTGATAGCTGCAGGGCAGGGAGCGGTCTCAGAGCGCGTCGCTCAGGAGCCACCAGTTTTCACGGTGGCTGACCGGATCCAGGAGATTTCGCAAGAGCGCTCCCAACCCTTTGTAGAAAAGTTGCGCGAAAGCGCACAGGCGCGGGCCGAGTTTCTAAACCAGTTCAATGCGGAAGAGACTTCGGTCAACCTCGTCGATGGTGTGCGTATGCTGCTGACAGACGGCCGTGTCCTGCATGTTCGGCCCTCTGGCAATGCTCCGGAATTGCGTCTCTATGTGGAGGCGGTAGAACAATCAGCGGCGGAAGCGTTGCTGGCTGAAGGCGTCGCTGCATTGAAAACCGAGTTGGGATAACCTCCGGTCAGTCCTTTAGCCGACGATCATCTGCTTTAGTTGAAGCGCCTCGTGTTCCAGCTCCTTGAGGCGGAAATTCACGACATCTCCGATCGTGATCATACCGCTCAAAGCGCCATTCTCGAGCACCGGCATATGGCGGAACTTACCCTCGCTCATGCGGCGCAACACGTCGATCAGTGGGTCGTCGGGCGTACAGGTTTCCACAGCCTTCGTCATGTTTTCAGAAACTTTCTGAGGCAGAGTCTGCCCTGGCGTTTCGGCCAGTTTGCGAACAATATCGCGTTCCGAAAGGATGCCTTGTAAAGCGCCGCCACTGTCGGTAACGACCAGGGCACCAATGCCCTTGTCGCGAAGCGCGGTCACAGCATCAGCCAATGTGTCGTCTGGCGAAACGGAAAACACAGCGCCGCCTTTGCCGCTAAGCAGGCTGCGTACACTTGCCGTGTCTTTCGTCAGATTCGAGCTGACGGACTGGCTGACAGTTTTTTTGTCGGATTTGGCATCGCCGCGGGTTGGGGCTTGATACGAAGCGGGCATTGGCGGGGCCTCCTTGCAAGAGCGGTTCGTATATGTTGTGCAGGCGAGGATAGACCACGAAACCCGTTTCAGGGAACCCGCCCGTGTCAATTAGCGCATTTTCCCTCTCGCCGTTGACGGCGACGCTCATCTTTGTTGCTGCGGTGATGGCAGGCTACAGCTACCGGCGTGTCTGGAAAGCGTCCGGGCCGCGATGGCAATTGTGGTTCTTCGGATTGGTTGCCGCGACCTGCCTGATGATTGTTGGCTTCATTCCGGTGGTACCGGGCTAGCAGCACTTCAGGCTTTATGTGCGTCCGCTTCCATTTGCGCCATCATCTTGCGGGCGCGGGGGCATTGCAGGCGTTCTTTCAGGGGGCTGTTGGGATCGATTTCTTTGTTGCATACCACGCAGTGGTCGGCATCCGAGATCGCATTCAAACCGCCGCAGCTGCCTTTGATGCGCTTGCCCATCAACATGACGCCAAGAGACATGCCGATCACAATCAGCAGCATCAATCCGAATGCGAAAACAAACGTCTCCACCAAACCTCCTGTGGCAAATCAGGCTTGCAATGCGGCGAACGCGCTGCTCTGCGTAGCTTTGAAACGAATGTCAGAGGTAGTGCCGTCGCGTTCAACAAACAAGACGGCAAGGTTTTGCGCCTCGGCGATCTCGAGGCCGCGCTCACGACCGAGTGTCAGCATCGCCGTGGCCCACGCGTCAGCAAGCATCGCGTTTTCGGCCAGAACCGTTGCGGATGCGGTGGTGTGGGTCACCGGTCGACCAGTGCGCGCGTCGAGCAAGTGTGAATAGCGCACACCGTCTTCCTCGAAGTAGTTGCGATAGTCGCCTGAGGTTGCCATGCCCCGGTTCGACACACCAACGACCTGCTGAATGCTGCGGTCGAACGCGTCGGGTGTCTCGACCCCGATCTGCCATGCGAGCCCGTCTGGATTACGCCCGGAGGTGTAGAGGTCACCGCCGATCTCCACCATGTAGTCGCCGATCCCGAACCGCTCCATGACAGCTGCAACGCGGTCGACGCCGTAGCCTTTACCGATGGCGGCCAGATAGACCTGAGTGTCAGGGTGCGTCTTGCGCAGAGTGTCGGCGCCGACTTCAACTGGCGCGCCGTGCCCGGTCAGCGCAAGCGCATCGATCACCTCACCATCACTCGGAGCGGCCCGAGTCGCCCCGCGTGCGCCGAAGCCCCACAGCTCGATCAGGGGGCCAAGCGCGACGTCAAACTGTCCGTCGCTTGCGGCATGGACGTCTTGCGCCGCGGCCATGACCTCGCGCAGGGCCGGAGAAACCGGCTGAGCTTCTGTGCTGGTGGAGGTGTTGAAGCGAGACAGCTCGGACGTCGGGTCCCAGTTGCTCATTTGGGCGTTAACCTCTGCCAGGGCTTGCGAAACCGAGGCGTTCAGGTCCGCTTTCGACACCGCTTTCTCATGATCGACTGCCACAATGTTGTAGGTCGTGCCCATCGTTGTTCCGCTGAGCTGGAGAATGTCGGCTGCCGAGCCTTTGCAGGCTGCAAGCGCGATTGGAGCGATGAGGAAAGTGCGCCGGGTCAGCATGGTCAAACCACCACCTAGTCAGGGTTAGAATTCTGTCGGACCCGTACTAGCAGGATCAAAGCTGATTGTGAGTTGCGACATAGTGGCCCGGAGACAATTAAAGCATGGGAAATTTAGCATGGGCGTACTAGTGCCGGGTCGAGTTGTTCCCGGAATTCTGCACCTCGCGACGGCTAGGAGCGCGCGTCTACATGCAACAGTTCACGTTGAAAAAAGGTTTGACCCTTCCTGTGACAGGGGCGCCCGCGCAGGACATCCACAAGGCATCCGCCCCATCAACAGCGGCAGTGTTGGGCAGTGATTACATAGGCTTGAAGCCGCGTCTTAGTGTGCAGGAGGGTGACGAAGTATCGGTCGGGTCGCCGATTTTTGCGCACAAGGACACTCCGACAGTCATGGTCACATCGCCGATGGCGGGTCGTGTGAAGGCGATTAATCGGGGCGCACGCCGGGCATTGATCAGCGTCGAGATTCAGGCAATGCCGGGCAGCGCCCCGGCTATCGACTTCTCGGCCGTTGGCGACAGCGAAACTCCAGAGGGGCTCGCGGAGAAGCTTTCCGCGTCTGGGCTTTGGACATCGTTTCGCACACGGCCCTATTCCAAGGTGCCGGACCCTGAAACGCGCCCGTCTGCGATCTTTGTAACGGCGATGGATACGGAGCCGCTGACCGCTGACCCGGCGGTTGTGATCGCTGAAGCGGCGGAGGACTTTTCTGCCGGCTTGGCTGCTGTGTCTAAGCTCAGTGAGGGCAAAACATATCTTTGTCACGCCAGCGGTGCGCAGATCCCCGGTGGTGACCTTCCGGGTATCGAGGAAGCATCATTTGCAGGACCGCACCCTGCAGGACTCCCGGGCACGCATCTGCATTTCCTTCAGCCGCCCACCGCTGAGAAGTTCGTCTGGACGATCTGGTATCAGGACGTGATTGCAATCGGGCGGCTTGTGAAGACCGGCAAACTGGACCCCGAGCGCGTGGTCGCGTTGTCCGGGCCTCTGTGCATAAATCCGCGTCTGATCAAAACGATTATGGGCGCGTCGATTCTTGAGCTGACCGACGGCGAAACGGATGCGTCCGTGCCGCCGCGCCTGATCTCCGGTTCGATCCTCAGCGGGCGCGCGGTTGCCGGCCCGGATGCCTATCTGGGCCGTTACGACCGCCAGATCACGGCGATAGAAGAGGACAAGGCGCAAATCCCGATGGGATGGATTCGCCCGATGCCGGGTAAGTATGCGTTTCAGCCGGTGCTGGGCTCGGCCTTTTCCAAGAAACTCTACGCGCTGACATCCAATCTCAACGGTGGCCGCCGGGCGATGGTTCCGCTGGGCACGTTTGAGGAGTTAATGCCGCAGGACTTTCTGCCCACTCAGCTTCTGCGCGCGCTTCTGGTAATGGATACCGATAGCGCCCAGGCCCTGGGGGCGCTCGAACTGGACGAAGAAGATCTTGGGCTGGTGGGCTTCGCCTGTCCGGCGAAATACGAGTACGGCATGGCGCTTCGCGACTGCCTGACGAAGATCGAGAAGGAGGGCTAAAGCCTTGGGATTGCGAAGCTTCTTCGATCGTGTTGAGCCGAACTTCACCAAGGGCGGTCGATACGAGAAGTATTTCCCCATCTACGAGATGGTGGAGAGTTTCCTGTATACGCCGCGGACCGTCACGACGGCCGCCCCCCACGCGCGGTCTTATATCGATATGAAGCGGATCATGACCTACGTGGTCATCGCGACGGTCCCCTGTTTGCTGGTTGGGCTCTACAACGTCGGGTATCAGGTCAACACCGCGATCGAAACACTGGGTCATAGCGGCTGGCGCGCGTGGATCGTCGAAACTCTGGGCGTAGGCTTCAATGCGGGCAACCCGCTGGCGAATATGTTCCACGGGGCGTTGTATTTCTTTCCGATTTACATCACCACGCTGGTCGCGGGCGGCATTTTCGAAGTGATCTTCGCCACCGTGCGAAAGCATGAGGTGAACGAAGGTTTTCTCGTGACTTCAATGCTTTATGCGCTGATCTTGCCGCCTGATGTGCCTTTGTGGCAGGTCGCGCTGGGCATTATCTTCGGCGTTGTGATCGGCAAGGAAGTCTTTGGGGGCACGGGGAAAAACTTCCTCAATCCGGCGCTGACCGGGCGCGCTTTCCTGTACTTCGCCTATCCCGCGCAGATGTCGGGCGATACGATCTGGACCCCGGTCGATGGCTTCTCGGGCGCAACCAGCCTCGCGATCGCAGCGCGCGACGGGTACCAGGAGATCGTGGCGCAGGGCACCACCTGGATGGATAACTTCCTTGGTTTTGTTCAAGGGAGTATGGGCGAGGTTTCGGCCCTTGCGGCCATGATCGGCCTTGGCTTCCTGCTAATCACCAAGATCGCCAACTGGCGTCTTGTGGTGGGGTGCCTCGGAGGCATGATAGTTTTCTCGACTCTGTTGAACCTGATCGGGTCCGACACCAACCCGATGTTCTCGATGCCCTGGTACTGGCATTTCGTAACCGGGGGGTTTGCCTTCGGGTTGGCCTTCATGGTCACCGAACCTGTGTCCGCCTCCCACACCAACATGGGCAGGTACATCTACGGCGCGCTGATCGGCTTCATGGTCGTGATGATCCGCGTTATCAACCCGGCCTTCCCCGAAGGCATGATGCTGGCGATCCTGTTCGGCAACGTCTTTGCCCCGCTCATCGACTACTTCGTCGTGCAGGCCAATATCCGCCGGAGGGCGCGTCGCCATGCCTGATCAAGTGCAGGAAAAGAAAGGCCTGATCCGCAAGTTCCTGGATATGCCGGCGGATTCGGTTCCCAAGACGATCTTCATGGCTGTGGCTGTTTGCTTGGTGGCCTCAATGTGCGTTTCCGCCGCCGCTGTGGCCCTGCGCCCGGTGCAGGAGGTGAACAAGCTCAAAGACAAGCAGGTCAACATTCTGCAGGTCGCGGGCATGTATGAACCCGGTGTCGATGTGGTTGAAGCCTTCCAGGTGTTTGAGCCGCACGTGCTGGAGCTTTCAAGCGGAACCTTTTCCGATCAGTTCGATGCAACAACCTTCGATGATCGCGCAGCCGCAAGTGATCCTGAGCTGTCCAGAGCGCTTGAAGATGACCCTGCCTCGATCGGAAGGCAGTCGAAGTTCGTGACAGTCTATCTGCTGCGCGATGACGCCGGAGAGATCGAGCGCGTGATTCTGCCGCTTCACGGCTACGGCCTCTGGTCCACGCTCTATGGCTTTATCGCGCTTGAAGCGAACGGGAACGATATCTTTGGTTTGCAGTTCTACGAGCACGCGGAAACGCCGGGTCTGGGCGGGGAGGTCGACAATCCCCGCTGGAAAGCGCTCTGGTCCGGCAAGCGGTTGAAGGACGATGACGGCAACCTTGCAATCACAGTGGCCAAGACGGCGCCTGACGCCGGCCCTGACTATCATATCGATGCGCTGGCCGGAGCGACCCTGACCACTGTGGGCATCGATAACCTCGTGAAATTCTGGATGGGGGAGGCGGGCTACGAGCCGTTCCTTCAGAACCTCGAAGCGGGAGTCCTCTGATGAGCCAGACACGTAAAGAGATGCTGACCGATCCGCTGGTCGACAACAACCCGATCACGCTTCAGGTGCTGGGCATCTGCTCGGCCCTCGCGGTGACGTCGTCGCTGCAGGTGTCCTTCGTGATGGCGCTGGCGGTGATCTTCGTGACCGGGTTTTCGTCGATGTTCATCTCGATCATCCGGAACCACATTCCCAGTTCCATCCGGATCATCGTGCAGATGGTGATCATCGCCTCGCTGGTGATCCTCGTGGATCAGGTGCTCAAGGCCTACCTGTTCGAGATCTCGAAGACCTTGTCGGTCTTCGTGGGACTTATCATAACGAACTGTATCGTGATGGGGCGCGCAGAAGCCTTTGCCATGAAGAACCCACCGGTTGCGTCCTTCATCGACGGCGTGGGCAACGGGCTGGGCTACGGCCTCATCCTGATGCTCGTCGGTTTCATCCGGGAGCTTTTCGGGTCCGGTAGTCTTTTCGGCGTCACGATTCTAGAGACGGTGAACAACGGCGGCTGGTATGTTCCGAACGGCTTGCTGCTGCTGCCTCCGTCGGCGTTCTTCATCATCGGTCTGATCATCTGGGCCTTCCGCACATGGAAGCCGGCGCAGGTAGAAGAGCGCGAGTACAAAATCCAAACGGTTGAGGCGCACTGATGGAAGGTCTCATCTCTCTCGCTGTAAAGGCGATCTTCGTTGAAAACCTCGCGCTGTCGTTCTTCCTCGGCATGTGCACCTTCATCGCGGTCTCGAAGAAAATCTCGACAGCGATTGGCCTCGGTATCTCGGTGATGATCGTACAGGCGATTACGGTGCCTGCGAACAACGTCATCCTCAACTACCTGCTCGCGCCCGGTGCCTTGGCCTGGGCAGGGTTCCCGGATGTCGATCTGACGTTCCTTGGACTGATCTCCTATATCGGGGTGATCGCGGCGATGGTGCAGATCCTCGAGATGACACTCGATAAATACTTCCCGCCGCTTTACAACGCGCTGGGGGTTTTCCTGCCGCTCATCACCGTGAACTGCGCGATCCTCGGCGGGTCCTTGTTTATGGTGGAGCGCGATTATAACTTTGCTGAAAGCGTCACCTATGGCCTCTCCTCGGGCTTTGGCTGGGCGCTGGCAATCACCGCAATGGCCGGTGTGCGCGAGAAGCTGAAATACTCCGATATCCCGGACGGCCTGCAAGGCTTGGGGATCACTTTCATAACCGCGGGACTGATGGCGATGGCCTTCATGTCCTTCTCTGGCGTGAAACTCTGATAGGAGCCACAGATGGCGACATTCGGACTGGGAATTTTACTGTTCACCCTGATCGTGCTCGGGCTTGTCACGGTCATCATGGCGGCGCGTTCTAAGCTCGTCTCCACAGGCAATGTGAACATTACGATCAATGGCGAGAAGACGATCGCTGTGCCCGCAGGCGGCAAGCTGTTGCAGACGCTTGCAGAGGCCAAGCTGTTCGTCCCTTCGGCTTGCGGCGGCGGCGGGACCTGCGCCCAGTGCCGGGTGCGCATTCATTCCGGTGGCGGGTCGATCCTGCCCACCGAGGAAAGCCACATCACCAAGCGTGAGGCCTCTTGCGGTGATCGTCTGTCCTGTCAGGTGGCCGTGAAGCAAGACATGGACATCGAGGTTCCGGAAGAGGTCTTCGGCGTCAAGAAATGGGAATGCACCGTCCGGTCCAACGACAACGTGGCGACCTTCATCAAGGAATTGGTGCTGGAACTTCCCGAGGGTGAGGACGTCAACTTCCGCGCCGGTGGCTATATCCAGATCGAAGCGCCAGCCCACCATGTCGACTACAAGGATTTCGACGTGGAGGAGGAGTATCGCGAGGATTGGGACAAGTTTAATCTCTGGAAGTATTCGTCCGATCTGAGCGAGCCGATCGAGCGTGCCTATTCCATGGCGAACTACCCCAAGGAAAAAGGCATCATCATGCTGAATGTGCGCGTGGCTACCCCGCCGCCGGGCAGCGATGGCATTCCGCCGGGCAAGATGTCGTCCTACATCTTCAACCTGAAGCCGGGCGACAAGGTTACGATCTCGGGCCCGTTCGGTGAATTCTTTGCCCGCGACACCAAGAAAGAAATGATCTTCATCGGTGGTGGTGCAGGGATGGCGCCGATGCGCAGTCACCTGTTTGATCAACTCAACCGCATCGACACAGACCGAAAGATCAGCTTCTGGTATGGTGCACGCTCCAAGCGCGAGATGTTTTATGTCGAAGACTTCGATGGGCTTGCGAAAGAGCATCCAAACTTCGAATGGCATGTAGCCCTATCGGACGCGCTGCCCGAGGATGAGTGGGAGGGCCATACCGGCTTCATCCATAACGTCCTGTATGAAAACTACCTCAAGGACCATCCGAATCCCGAGGATTGCGAGTACTACATGTGCGGCCCTCCGATCATGAACCAGTCCGTGATCAACATGCTCTTGGAGTTGGGCGTAGATCGGGAAGACATCATGCTGGACGATTTCGGCGGTTAATTCCTGCGCCTGAAAGTTTGAAAGACCCGCGGTGTTCGCGGGTCTTTACTTTTGGCGTTCTGCGTTGACGTGGGCGGGGTTCCAGACAAGGCTCGTGCTGAATTAAGGGAGGGCGGGCCGATAGTACTTCCGAAACTCATGAGCGGTGTGGTCCTGACCGGGCATGGCGGTCCAGAGATGCTGGAGTGGCGCGACGACTTGCCGACGCCCCAGCCGGGGCCTGGCGATGTTGTCATCAAAGTTGCTGCGGCCGGGGTGAATAACACCGATATTAACACGCGTATCGGCTGGTATTCGAAGTCAGAAAACGCCTCTTCCGAAGATGCAAGCTGGACCGGGCAAGCCCTCCAGCTTCCTCGGATTCAGGGGGCGGATGTCTGCGGGCACATCGTCGCCACAGGTGGTGGTGTTGATACATCTCGGATCGGTGAACGCGTGTTGGTGGAGCCTTCGTTGCGCGAAGCAGACGGACGTGCTTTGTCCACGCCGTGGTATTTCGGGTCGGAATGCGATGGTGGATTTGCACAATATACCGGCGTCGCAGCCCGCCACGCCGTGGCGGTACAAAGCGGTCTGACAGATATCGAGCTGGCGTCTTTCCCATGTTCCTATTCGACGGCTGAGAACATGCTGACACGTGCAGCGGTCGGGGCCGGAGACCGGGTGCTGGTCACTGGCGCTTCAGGTGGCGTAGGTTCTGGGGCCGTGCAACTCGCGACGGCGCGTGGGGCCGAGGTGCTCGCTGTGACCAGTTCCACTAAAGCCGCGAAGATCACCGAGCTGGGTGCCGCACAGACACTTGGTCGTCACGACGACCTCATCGCCATGCTTGGCCATTCGAGCGTGGATGTCGTGATCGATCTGGTGGCGGGGCCGGCTTGGCCTGCATTGCTTGAGGTTCTACGCCCGGGCGGGCGCTACGCAGTCTCTGGGGCGATTGCGGGTCCGCTGGTGACGCTTGATGTGCGTACCCTGTATCTCAAGGACCTGAGCTTTTTCGGTTGCACCGTGCTTGAGCCGAAAGTGTTTGGAAATCTCGTTGAGCGGATCGAGCGAGGTGAGCTCAAGCCACTGGTCGCGGGGACCTATCCCCTGAGCGAGATCGCCCGCGCACAAGAAGCGTTCTCCGAAAAGAGACATATCGGCAAAATTGTTCTGACGGTTGATTAGTGCCGATCTTTCAGATTTTTTGCAACCTGCCATACGGCGCCGAGGTCAGCCGATCTGTTGCCCTCCACGCCAGACAGTGCGGATCACTGGTGTCTCGCCCAGCATGTGCACCCGGACCAGGTCGGCCAGGGAGCCTTCGATCAGACGCCCTCGGTCAGGCAGTTGTACTGCGTCAGCCGGGGCTTGCGTGACGGTGCGAATGGCTTTGGGCAAGTCGCCCCAGATCGATGCCAGTTTCCAGGCTGATGCAATAAGCAGGGACGGCGCATAATCCGATGAGACGACGTCAAGCAGGTCACGTTCTGCCAAGTCCCGTGCGGAGACGTTGCCCGAATGCGATCCGCCTCGGATCAGGTTAGGGGCCCCCATTATGATCCGAATGCCCGCTGCGCGGCAGGCTTCTGCGGCTTCGATCGTGGTCGGGAACTCCGCCAGATGGATGCCGAGTGAGGCGGAATGGGCGACCTGTTCAAACGTCGTGTCGTCGTGGCTGGCCAAAGTTGCGCCGAGACGTGTCGCTTCGGACACCGTTGCCGCCTCATGGGCGTCGCCAAGCCGCGCGCGGCGTTCTTTCTGGCGCGCGATATGATCGACAAACTCCGTTTCTGTCATCGAATATTTACCTGAAAGATAATCCTTCAGCTTCGAGACATCTCTGAATTGCCTTTGCCCGGGCGTGTGGTCCATCAGGCTGACAAGACCAATCCGGTCCTCTGTGTTGAATTCTGCGAACTCTTCGATAAGGGTCTCGGAGCAGACTTCGGCGCGCAGGTGAAGAAGGTGCCGCGACCGAAGTACTCCTGCCGCACGCAGACCGAGGATTTCGCTTGCAACGGCCCGCGCGTATTTTCCGTAATTCGTGGAGGCGTCCGTGACCGACCCCACGCGCAGAGCGTCAAAGACCGTTGTGATCCCGCAAGTCGCCACTTCTCCGTCATGGGCGAGGATTGCGCCCAGATGTGGCATCTCTACGCGGGGGCGCGGTTGGATATGGCGTTCAAGATTGTCGGTGTGAAGCTCCACCAGTCCGGGAATGATATAATCTTCCTGCGCATCCACGGCGCCTAATGGCACCGTCGCCCCTTCGCGGATCGCAGCGATGCGGCCGCCAGCAACGTGGATCTCACCTGTTATGACCCGGTCTGGCAAAACGAGGCGCGCGTTTGCAATCGAGAGCTCAGCCACTGCTTCGCGGTTGCCTTCGGTGTGTTGTGGGCGGCTCAAAAAGTGGGAGTTCATGACTTTTAACCGATCAACTAAAACAACAACGTTTTCACAAATAAATCTTTAAGCAGACGACGCCATATGAGCTACTGCACCCGTAGTCTCCACCGTACCATTGTTTGAAAGTGAACCTTCCTGCAAGCGTTCTGCATAGCAGACTTGCTACTCGGCGATTTTTCTCTTCGTGCTGGCAATGCGTCAGGGTTTTTATGGATGCGGGATTGCGGTGTGTCTCGACGGGCCACCTACCTGTAAAGCAAACCTTTTTTCGCCAGTTTCTCGCGCATACCGTACATGTCGAGGCCAAGAGTCCCGGAGGCCAGTATCTTGCGTTTTTCGGCTTCTTTCTCGATCCGCGCGCGCGCGGTCTTTAGGGTTATTCCCGCGTCAGCCGTCGGAACCACACAGACCCCGTCGTCATCGGCGACAATCACATCACCCGGATTGACCGCCGCACCGGCGCAGACAACCGGGACATTTACTGAGCCGAGCGTCTCCTTCACCGTGCCTTGTGCGCTGATCGCTTTCGACCATACGGGAAAGCCCATCTCTGTCAGGTCCCGGACATCGCGCACGCCGGCATCGATGATCAGCCCGACACATCCGCGCGATTTGGCCGAAGTGGCGAGCAAATCACCAAAGTAGCCGTCTGTGCAGGGGCTGGTTGGAGCCAGTACAAGAATATCTCCGGGCCGGACCTGTTCGATGGCGACATGTAGCATCCAATTGTCTCCTGGCGGGGCGCTGATCGTGACAGCGGACCCGGCGATTTGCGCCCCGGTGAATATCGGGCGCAGATCGGGCCGCATAAGCCCGGAACGGCCTTGTGCCTCGTGCACGGTGGCAACGCCGGCTTCCGCGAGACCTGTGATCACCTCCGATGATGCGCGTGGAATATCCTGGACGACCACTCCTCCCATCACAGTTCATCCACCGTGCGCGGAAAGACGGACTGAAATGCCTCCGCATACTTGCAATCGCGCCCGCCGGACTGCCCCCCGGAGTTGCGTTTGTAATGATTGGCCCGGTTCTGGGCCACCCGCGTGTAATAGTCCCAGAGGTGCTCCTGACCGGCCATACATTCGATTGCAGCCCGCTTGCGCTCCCAGACTGGTGTGATGTCGAGAAATGTGTCGGGCTTCCAGCCCATCTGTTCTGTTTGGTGCGGCTCAAACAGGTAAAGCTGTGGCGCGCCCAGCACCTTCTCGCCGGGATTGTGCCCCCAGGCTTGCGCAATCATGCGTGTCTCCAGAGCGACTTGCGTCGCATACATGTGGTCTGTGTTATAGGGATCATACTTGCTGTGGCTGAGCATAAAGGCAGGCTGAACGCTGCGGATTACGTCGACAAGCCTGTATTTCGCGTCTTGATCCATATCCAATGGATAGTCGCCCAAATCGAAGAACTGAATATCGTGTACTCCGAGGGCTTGTGCGGCGGATTCGGCTTCATGCCTCCTGGCGACTTTGACGGCATTGAGCGTCATACTGGTCTGCTTCCAGAGCTTTGCGCTTTCACCGCGTTCTCCGTAAGAAAGGCACACCACTGTCACCTCGTGACCCTTGGCCTGATGAAGCGCGATGGCCCCGCCGCAGCGCCAGACGAAATCAGCCGAATGCGCCGAGATCACAAGAGCTGTCTTTGTCATTACCATCCTCCCCGAAGGCGAAGCTGCTCCGCACTGAATAAACCCCTATGCTGTCAGGCTTTCCAGTCCTAGAGGCAGGCTGCCATAAGCCTGTAAACGATAGAGGCAGCGGTGAAATCCCACGCTTTCTGACCGTTCGGCGCCAACTCCACCACGTCAAATCCGACGCAGCGGCGACCTACCAGTGCGTGTTCGACCAAATGCAGAGCCTGATAATACCCAAGGCCACCCGGAACCGGCGTCCCGGTGGCGGGCATGATTGATGGGTCGAGACCATCTACATCAAAGCTGACATAGACCAGTTCGGGAAAATCGTCTGGCAGATCGACCGCATGGATGTTGTTCACGACCAGTTCCTCGGCGTCGCGAAAAAACACCCCGCGCTCTGATCGTGCAGACTGTTCTTCTGCAGAAAGAGCCCGCACGCCGAACTGCGCGAGCGGGATTTCCTCAGCTGTCAGAAGGTCCATGACCGACGCGTGGCTGTGCGGGTCACCTTGATACGCAACGCGCAGGTCTGCGTGGGCATCAATCTGAACGATGCCAACTGGTTTCTCGAGCGCGCGCGCTACCCCGGTGACAGCGCCGTAGGTTAGCGAATGCTCGCCCCCAAGCGTCACTGGGATAGCTCCACTGGAAACGGCCGCTTCAGTGCGCTTGGCCAGGCGCTCCATAACACCCGGTAGCGGGCCGTCGCAGTCCAGCGGTTCTTCGGTGAAGATGCCCGTCTCGCAGGGCGCTACGCCGCGCACTTCGCGCTCCAACTCGTCTGAGGCTGCCAAAATGGCGGCAGGTCCCCATGCGGTTCCCGCGCCGTAGGAAACTGTGCGCTCCAGCGGCACCGGGATCACCCGAAACCGCGCATGGGGGCCGCGCTCGGCCTCGGTCAGTTCGCTGTCGAGAAAGACTGTCTCGCTCATGACAGCCGCTCCTTGAAGTCCTCGTAGACGAAGGACTTCACGATTTTCAGATTATCGGTTTTTGAGTTCCAAAGGGCGATGGAGGGCAGGGGGACGCCATTGAATGTGTTCGTTTTTACCATCGAATAATGCGCCTGGTCGAGGAAGGCGAAGCGTTGGCCGACCTCGAGCGGCTTAGAAAACATGTAGTCACCAATGACGTCGCCGGCGAGGCAGGACGGCCCGCCAAGTCGGTACGTCGGCCCGCGTGCGGCCTCGTTCAGCATTGCCGGGCGGTAGGGTGCTTCGATCACATCCGGCATGTGGCAGGTGGCAGAGATATCAACGATGGCGATGTTCACATCGTTCAGTGCTGTGTCGAGCACTTCGCCCACCAGAATGCCAGCGTCGAGCGCGACTGCTTCACCAGGTTCAAGGTAGAACTGGAGCCCGGTGTCCCGTTTCAGGCGGCGCAGGAAGGCACAGAGCCCGTCCCGGTCGTAATCCGCGCGCGTGATGTGGTGGCCGCCCCCGAAGTTGAACCATTTGATCTGCGCCAGCATCGGTGCAATGCGTGGGGCGATCGCCGACCAGGTCCGGTCCAACGGTTCGAACCCCTGTTCACACAGCGTGTGCATATGCAGCCCGTCCACGCCACCGAGCATCTCGGGTTCGAGTTGCGAAACCGGAAAGCCCAAACGTGAGCAAGGCGCAGCCGGGTCGTACTTTGCGACCTCGCCCTCCGAGTGCTCGGGGTTGATGCGTAGTCCAACCGAGATATTCCTTGCGCTTTCCAGAATACGAGGTAGGAAGCGGTCTTTCTGCGCAGGCGAGTTGAAGATGATCTTGTCGCTGAGCGCGAGGATCTCGTCGAACTCTTTCTCTTTGTAGCCGGCACAAAATGTGGCGACCTCGCCACCATACTCCTCGCGGCCGAGCTTTGCTTCGTACAAGCCGCTGGCGCAAACTCCGTCGAGATAACGCGAGACCAACGGCGCAGCCGCGAACATCGAGAAGGCTTTCAACGCCGCCAGAACCTGCGCGCCGGAAGCATCGGCGACCATGCGCAGGATTCTGAGGTTCCGCTCAAGCGCAACCTCGTCAACGACAAAGCAGGGGCTGGGAACGCGCGACAGATCAAAGGTCCGGAAAGCGCCCGGATCTCCGGCCTGCGTCTGCATCAGCCCCGCATCTGCCATCAGAAGCCGACCGGGCCTTCGAGTTCATGCACCTCCCACGGGAGGCCGTGAGCATTGAGCATGTCCATGAAGGCGTCCGGGTCGAGTTGTTCCATGTTCCAAACACCTGGCTCTCGCCAGATGCCCTTCAGGACCATGGCCGCGCCAATCATCGCGGGAACGCCGGTGGTATAGCTCACAGCTTGGCTTCCAACCTCGCGA
This sequence comes from Dinoroseobacter sp., assembly GCA_030066795.1. Lineage (GTDB taxonomy): Bacteria > Pseudomonadota > Alphaproteobacteria > Rhodobacterales > Rhodobacteraceae > Dinoroseobacter. The sequence goes on along the minus strand of JASJAW010000002.1, from coordinate 18,419 downwards.
TAGCACTCCTCGTGATCGCAGATGTTGTAGATGTAATAGGTCTTCTCCCCCGACCCGTCCCTGGCCTGACCCGTGGCGATATCGCCAATGCAGGTCTTGCCTTTTGTCAGCGCCCCCAGATCGCCGGGATCGGGGAGGAGTGTCTTCAGGAACTGGATCGGGATGATTTCAACACCGTTGTGCATCACCGGGTCGATCCGGGTCATGCCCACGTTGTTCAGAACTGTGGCGTGCTTGATATACTCATCCCCAAAGGTCATCCAGAACCGCGCACGCTCGATCTCCGGAAAGTGGGTCGATAGGCTTTCCAGCTCCTCGTGGTACATCAGGTACATGTTCTTCTCACCGACTTCGGGGAAGTCAAAAGGGACTTTTGTCGTCATGGGAGAAGAGACTTTCCACTCGCCACGCTCCCAGTGACGCACGTCCGCCAGTACCTCGCGCAGATTGATCTCCGGATTGAAGTTGGTCGCGAAGGTCTGGCCGTTGTCACCGCCATTGCAGTCCAGAATGTCGATCTGGCGGATCGTGTCGAGCTTGTGCTTCTTGAGCCATGTCGCAAAAACTGACGTCACCCCTGGGTCAAAGCCCGACCCCAGAATTGCGGTAAGCCCGGCCTCCTTGAAGCGGTCCTGGTAGGCCCATTGCCAGTGGTATTCGAACTTCGCTTCATCCTCTGGCTCGTAGTTTGCCGTGTCGAGGTAATGCACACCGGCCTCAAGGCAGGCATCCATCAGCTTTAGGTCTTGGTAGGGCAGGGCAAGGTTCACGAGGACCTCCGCACCTGTTTCTTTGATCAGGGCGACCGTCGCGGTCACGTCCATCGCATCCAGCGCAGCGGTCGCGATCTCTACTCCGGTCCGTTCTTTGACACTTGCGGCGATGGCATCGCATTTCGATTTGGTCCGCGATGCCAGTGTGATCTTCGAGAAGATGTCCGCGTTCATCGCCATCTTGTGGACAGAGGCCCATGCCACGCCACCCGCACCAACTACCAAAACGTTGCCCATTGGTTCCTCCATCGCGCGCGCCGCGCGTTATTCGTAATAAGTATAGCCCGCGATCGACTCGCGGAAGGCTCGCATCAGATCGCGCCGCTCGGAGCTCGTCAGACGCCCGGATGTGGTGGCCCTGTCCACCATCCGCCGAAACGCTGTGATGCAGTCTGCCGGATCGTATTCGACGTAGCTCAGCACCTCGGCGATCGTGTCTCCCTCCTGTTCGTGTGCCAGATCAAACCCGCCTTCCGGCAAGAACTCGATAGTCACGACATTCGTGTCACCGAAGAGATTGTGCAGATCGCCCAGTGTTTCCTGGTACGCACCGACAAAAAACACCCCCATGTAATAGGGCTGATCTTCAGGCAGTGAATGTACCGGCAGCGCACCCGCCACACGGTCCGACAGGATGAACTGATCGATCTTACCGTCACTGTCGCACGTGATGTCGGACAGGATTGCGCGCCGGTCCGGCGTCTGATCCAGCATCTGTAAAGGGGTGATCGGGTGCAGCTGGTCGATGGCCCAAACATCTGGGAGAGACTGGAACAGCGAAAAGTTGCAGTGGTAGATGTCTGACATCTCCTCGAGCTGCTCGTTGATCTCAGACCCGTCTTCGACGTCCACCGCCAGCGCCCGAATGCGGGTGAGAAGCCACATATGCAACCGCTCTGCACGCGCCATCTGGCGCAGGTCAATATAGTTGCGCCGGAACAGCGCACGCATTTCGTCCCGATAGAAGGTCGCGTCGTTCAGGCACTCCTGCAGACGATCGGCGGCGAGGTAGTTTGCGACCGCCGCCAGATCGCTCATTAGGTGATGGTCGCCCGCCTGTGGAAGGCTCATGGTCGGCGCATCGTAGAGTGTGGCCTCGAGCACAGTGAAGACCAGCATCGAGCTGCTTGCCGCCACTGCGCGGCCGCTTTCGGTTACCAGAACCGGGTGAGCGATCTTGGCTTCGTCCATAGCGTAGCCGACAATCTCGACCACGTTGGTCGCATATTCGTCGACCGTATAGTTGATCGAGTTTTCCGCTGCGCGTTTTTCGCCGGTATAGTCAAAGCCCAGCCCGCCGCCGAGGTCGAGATGGGTCAGCGGCGCACCTTCACGGGTCATTTCGGTGAAATACCTGCACGCCTCAGTAACGGAACGGCGCACATCGTTGACGTCCGGTACTTGGCTGCCAAGGTGGCTGTGCTGCAGCTTCAGGCAGTGCAGCATATTCGCGTCCCGCAGCTTGTCCATGACGCTGACCAGTTGCTCGGTATTCATCCCAAAGGTCGAGCGGTCGCCCGAGGATTTGGCCCATTTTCCTCCGACGGTATTGGTCAGTTTGACCCGCACGCCCAACATGGGCTCGACGTCGAGGTCCTTGCACACCTGGATAACGGTGTCCGCCTCTTTTGGACTTTCCAGCACGATGACAGTGTTGAAGCCCAGTTTCCGCGACAGTGTCGCGAGTTGGATGAACTCCGCATCCTTTACCCCGTTACAAACAATCAGCGCGTTCGCGGGCAGGCTGTGTGATAGTGCGATCACAAGTTCGGGTTTCGAACCGGCCTCCAGTCCGAAATCCATCGCGCGCCCATACTCCACGATCCTGTCGACCACCTGCGCTTGCTGGTTCACCTTGATCGGAAACACGCCGCGATACGTGTTTTTGTAGCCAGTCTTTTCTATCGCACTAGAGAATGCCCCGTGGACCTCCATCATCGCAGATCTCAGAAAGTCTCCAACACGCAGAAGTAGCGGCGCTTCGATGCCGCGAGCCTGAAGATCGGACACAATGTCAGGCAATGACAGCGGCCGGGCGTCCGGGTCCAGTGGGTTGCGCAGCGCGAGATGCCCGCTCGGCAGTACCTCGAAAAACCCGTGCCCCCAACGGTCGATACCATAGATATCGGCCACAATCGCCGCGCTGTCATCGGCGGATTTACGGGCAAATCTGGCGGTCTGATCTGCGGTCACTGGACATATCTCGCGCGGTTCGGTGTGCGCGCTGACAGAAGGAGTAAAATCCTGCACGACGCAAGATGAAAACCGGACAGCGTCATGAAAAAACTTCTCCCCCGGCATTGGGGAGCCGAAATGGGCGTTTAAGAGAACAACATCTTAGAACGACGTGTCGTCTTTGGGGTTTGGCGCTGCGGGAGGACCTGTTAGCGTAGCTCCGTAGGCAGGCAGAAGTGCGCAACCGCATTCTGAGTGTTGGAGAGGGCTGGCTATTTCGAGAATTGCCAAATTTGGTTTTGGGGTGGTTCTGCTCGTCCCCGTTGTGTTGGTGCTCTTGAGCTGGTTGCTTCTTTACAGCGCAGCATTCAATGGATTGCGCAGCAGTCTTCTCGAAAGGTCTCTGACCGAAGAAATCGGACAGGCGGTCGTCATCAACGGCACGGTCCGCGTGCGCCTTGGTGCGACACTTATAGTTGAAGTCACGGATGCTGTGATCCCAAGCTCTGAGCTGCCAGAGCAGCCCCTGTCCGAACTTGAGCATTTGTCGTTACAGGCGAACCTTATGGAGGCAATCCGTGGCGATCGTGATTTTTACGGCCTGATCGTGCGCGGCTTGTCGGTCAATCTTATTCAGCAAGAGGATGGCCGTAACACTTGGTCGACTCCTGCAACATCAGCAGAGGACAAAGCGCCTGCGATTGAAACCGACAGGGCTGTTGGAGCCGTGGCTTCCGATGCGGTAGCGCAGTTCTTCGAGGCAAAAACACTGCTGAGCTTCGTCCTCGAACGGTCGCAGTCTGCCAGCGCTGTGCGCGTCCTTATTGACGATCAAAAATCTGGCTTCGTGTTCGACTACGCTCTGGACGAGATGACTTTTGAAAGACCGCGAGGGCGCGAGGAGGTGCGTATCAGCAGCACTGGAAACGTGAACGGACAGCCCTTTTCCAGCAGTAGCCAGTATAGCGTTGAAGGTCCCTTCAGCACCAATATCGACATAGGGGCACTGTCGCTTGAGTTCGCTGGCGTAAACCACCCTGTAAGCGAAGGTGGGGGATACACAAGCCAGCTTTCCTTAACCACCACGAGTATCGGCGAACTTCTAGAGATACTGCGCCTCGAACGTACACTGGAAGGAGAGGGCGCTTTTCACGCCGATATCTCGGAACGGAATGGCATCGTCGCCGTAGAAGACATCGAACTGCTTCTCGATTTTGACAGCGAGCGCTCTTTTGCTGTGTCGGGCAATATCCGAGATTTCAAAACGCTAAGCGATGTTGATATCGCGCTCGACCTGCAGTTGGTACCGGACCCGGATAGCCTGCCGCCAGCGGAGTCGGTGTCTGACGTCCAGTTCGCAGAAGTAACTGCGCGGTTGGAAGGAAGGAGCGGTGAAATAAAGGTTGAAGACGCCGTGGTGAGGACCAACGCCTTCAACAAAGGTATTGATGAGTTTGGTCCGGTCTCAATCGGGCGAATGAGGCGGACGACCGACAGCAGGCTTGAGCTGTTGGATATGTCTCTGCAAGCGGGTCCCATCGATGAGCCCTATGTCCTGGCAACTGGCCAGATCCTCGATGCTATGCAGCTTGAGTCCTACGCGTTCGAGGGCCGGGTCGACCTTCCCGCAGAACTGGTCCTCGGCGACTTTGATCAAGAGGCAGCCGCAGAGTTTGGAAAAGTGGCGGGCCGTTTCGGGCTGGATGACAGCGCAGGGTTTCCACGGCTTAGGTATTTCGATCTCCGGACGGAGGACACAGAACTTTGGTCCATGCGTGCCACTGCGGAAAGCAGCAGCGATGAAAATGCTCAGAATGTGACATTGGATCTGGTGCTTGATGTTGCCGGTGACGGGCTTTTCTTCGAAGCGCTCGATCTTCCGCCGATAAACTTGTCTCCTTTCGGTGTTGACATTGGCGCCAGGTTTGACGGCTCGCTATTGGAAACGGCGGCTGGTTTCCGAGCGGGCGACTCCGATTTGACGGTAGACCTGGCTTTGGATAGTCCGAGCCGGAACTGGCGCTTACTGGGCGACATTAATAGCTCGACGCTTCTGATGCGCGATCTGGAGAAACTGCTTGACGGGCTCGAAGCCCTATCGAGTTTGTCCAATGGGACCTCCGGCACCGATGCGTCTGACTCCGCGGAGAAAAACCAAGTTCCGGTTCAGCCCCTCATGCTGCCGGAGGAGGGCGAAACCACGCGCAGTTTGGAAGCTCTCTTGGCCGAAGAGGGCGTTCAGCCTCTCATCGTTGCGCGCTTGGATGAGCCCACGCTCGCCGATCTTTTCGACCCGGAAATCGTGCTGCGATACATGGACGTTGAGGTTGGAATCGCGATTGCACGCCTGTCCGGGCTGAAGGGTGTGACAACGATAAACAGCGCGTTGACCGCAACGGACGGTCAGGCGCGGCTTGCCCCGATCCGGTTCACGTATGGCAATGGGTCTGTTGATGCGCAGGCGACGATGAACATGGTCGACGCGCCCGACGTGGTGCGGTTGAGTGGTTCGGCCGGGGGGTGGGATTTGGGTGATGTGCTCACTGTGTTTGATACCTCCCTTGGAGCCAGTGGTGTCTTGTCTGGTAACTTCGATCTGTCCGGCCGGTATAAGAACGCCGAGACTTTCCTCGACACGATGCGGGGGCGGGCGACCGTGCGCATGTCCGATGGAATGATTGCTACCAGCCTGCTGGAACTAGCCGGTCTCGGTATTTTCCCGTGGCTTTTCACGCAAGAGCGTCGTGAGCGCCGGACGACGATTGCCTGTCTCGCCGCGCCCGTTCGCGTCGACGCGGGAACGATTTCATCCGATCAGGCCGTGTTAGAGACAAATCAGGTGCAGTTGGTTGCGAGCGGTACTGTGAGCTGGCGCAACGACACGATTGCCCTGCGGGCCGAAGCGCGGCCTATTGGTCGACCGTTGGCGCGTAGCGCTTGGCCTTTCGAGGTCAGCGGCAAGCTGTCGTCCCCGGACTTCAACTTGCAGGCAGGCGGCTCGCGCGTGCGGCGCGAAGACGGCGCCAATGTGATGCCTCAGAACCGCATTCCGTGCGTACCTGACATCGCGCAGCTTCAAGGAAATTAGTTCTTAGACGGAGAAGGCGCAGTGGGGTACTGGACCGGCCTTCACATCGTGATGGCCGGTCCTTCTGACGTTGTTACAGACAATCCGCCAGCGTTGTCGCCATGTTGCGAATGAGCTGCGGATAAAGCTCGGGGCCGATGTCCAGGCCGACGCCAAGCGGGTCCATGACGGCTGTACTTGCCTCGGTCCCGTCGAGGACGGTCGCCACAATCCCGGGATTGTACTGTGGTTCAGCAAGGACGCATCCGATGCTCTCTTCGCGAACACGTTCTTGAATTTCTGCTATCCGCGCCGGACTTGGGTCTGTTGCATCGCCTAAGGAAATAGCACCCGAAGCCGGGAAATCGAAATCGACTTCGAAATACTGGTAGGCATCGTGGAAGGCAACAAAGCTCCCACCGCGGACCGGGTCAAGAATGCCGCTCACCTCGGCGACAAGTTCTTCCAGTTCCGCTTTTCCTGCGGCGGCATTGGCAAAGTATGCCCCGGCGTTGTCTGGGTCAGCGGCCGAAAGCTGCCCGGCAATCAGATCGAGCCAGGTTGCTGCGTTCGCGGGTGATAGCCATGCGTGCGGGTCATGTTCCCCATGGTCATGGCCTTCATGGGCGTGCTCTTCGTGGTCATGATCGTGGTCATGGTCGCCGGCTTTGGCCTCTTCGTGGTCATGATCGTGGTCGTGATCGTCGGCTTTGGCCTCTTCGTGGTCATGATCGTGGTCGTGATCGCCGGCTTTGGCTTCTTCGTGGTCATGATCGTGGTCGTGATCGTCGGCTTTGGCTTCTTCGTGGTCATGATCATGGTCATGGTCTTCGCCCTCGGCATGGTCCTCGTGGTCGCCATGATCATGCTCTTCGAACAGAGCACCTTCCCGGAAGTCGTGAAGGATGGTGCCGTCTGCCTCAAGCAGGGCCGTCACAGAGGCACCTTCCGCAAGCGTTTCTACCGCGTCTTCCATCCAGGGCGTCAGATCTTCGCCGAGCCAGAACACAACGTCCGCCTCTTGCAGTGCCGCAGCTTCTGAGGGCCGGAGGTTGTACTGGTGCGGGGAGGCCTCGGAAGGAATGATCAGCTTTGGTGTCCCGATGCCGTCCATAACTCGCGCGACAAGCGAGTGCACAGGGGCGATATCTACGGCGACACTGGGGACCTCCGCCATTGCGGTTCCTCCCATCAAAGCAGCAGTGAGCGACAGTGGGATGAGCTTTCTGGACATTGGACACCCTGTGTGATTTTATAACATCAAGAGCGGTATAATTGATACGTAATAACATGACAAGCGAGGCGCAGAAAATGTCCTCCGAACTCACAGCGCCGATCGGGTTTGAACAGCACGACCATAGAGCTTGCGTCGAAAGCGCTCTGAAAGCCGCCGAAACCCGGTGTGCCGACGAGGGATTGCGCCTGACTCCAGTGCGCAAAAAGGTGCTGGAACTTCTGCTGGTCGAACACCGCGCGCTCGGCGCATACGCTATTTTGGATCTGCTGAACGAAGCCGGCTTTGGCTCTCAGCCCCCGGTGGCTTACCGGGCGCTCGACTTCTTGGTCGAGCATGGCTTCGTTCATAAGATCGAACGCTTGAATGCCTTTGTCGCGTGCGCACATCCCGGTGCAAACCACTCGCCGGCGTTTATGATTTGCCGTTTGTGCGACGCAGTGGCCGAGGCGCAGTCAGCCCCCTCCAAGGGCGCGCTCGGCGCAGCAGCAAAAGCTGCTGGGTTCCAGATCGAAAAGACGGTGGTTGAGGCCGAGGGTGTTTGCCCGGCTTGTCTTGAAAAAGTCGACGTATGAGCCTGATTTCCGTCGAAAATCTTGACGTTGCCTATGGCGCGAAAACAGTTCTGCAGAACGTTTCCTTGGAGCTGGAGCCCGGGGAGATTGTAACGATCGTCGGTCCGAATGGTTCCGGAAAAACGAGCCTCCTGAGAGCTGTGATTGGGGCCATTGATCCCTCCGGCGGGAGCGTTCGCAGGAAACCTGGCTTGAAGATTGGCTACGTCCCACAACGGCTGCACATTGATCCAACTCTGCCGATAACCGTCGAGCGTTTCTTGCGCCTCACAGACCAAGTCTCGAGGCTGAAATGCCAGGCCGCACTGGAGGCTGCAGGGGCGCCTGATTTGCTCAAACGCCAGATGTCACAACTGTCGGGCGGTCAGTTCCAACGGGTTCTGCTGGCGCGTGCCCTGATCAATTCGCCGGACGTCCTGCTGCTGGACGAGGCGACGCAAGGGCTTGATCAACTCGGCTCTGCATCCTTTTACAAGCAAATCGAAACTGTGCGGCGCGAGACCGGGTGTTCCGTTCTGATGATCAGCCACGAGTTGCATGTGGTGATGAGCGCTTCCGATCGGGTCATCTGCCTTAACGGGCACGTGTGCTGCGAGGGAACGCCCGCGGTTGTCGCGTCCGCGCCTGAGTATCGCGCGTTGTTTGGAACAGGCACGGGCGGGGCGCTCGCGCTTTACCGGCACGAGCACGATCATGGCCATGATCACGACCACCCGCACAGCCATGAGGCTGCCGAGTAATGCTGGACGACTTCATGACGCGTGCCACGATCGCAGGCATTGGCGTCGCCTTTGCGGCTGCGCCGCTCGGCTGCTTCGTGGTCTGGCGGCGAATGGCCTATTTCGGCGATGCAACGGCGCATGCCGCCATCCTTGGCGTGGCTCTGTCCTTGGCGTTTCAGATTTCGATTTTTATTGGGGCCGTGGTTGTGTCACTGATCATGGCCCTGACTGTGACCCTGCTGGCTGGTCGCGGGTATGCGATGGACACTCTGCTGGGGGTTCTGGCGCATTCCGCTTTGGCGTTCGGGCTGGTAGCGGTCTCGTTCCTGTCTGGCATTCGAATTGACCTGATGGCGTATCTGTTCGGGGATATTCTTGCTGTGTCCCGAACCGATCTGGCCGTAATCTGGGGCGGGGCGGCGCTTGTGGTGGCGTTGATCGTCTGGCGCTGGTCACCGCTTCTGACCTCGACGCTGAACGAAGAGCTGGCGTTTGCCAGCGGTCTCAATCCGAGGCGGGAACAGCTGATCCTCACCGTCGCGCTCGCAATTACAGTCGCAGTCGCGATCAAGGTTGTTGGCGTGATCCTGATTGCTGCATTGCTGATTATCCCTGCGGCTGCGGCCCGGGGTCTGAGCCGCACACCAGAGTCCATGGCGGTCATCGCCGCTGCGATTGGTGCAATTTCTGCAGTTGCCGGATTGCAGGGCGCCTACATTTTCGACACGCCGGCCGGGCCCTCTATCGTTTGCGTTGCGACTCTGATCTTTGCCGGGCTGAACTTGTTTGGGTGGCGCAAACAAAGCAGTCCCTGAGGCATCTGCGCGATGCGTAGGTTTCTGGAACCCCAGAAAAGTGATGCGCGCGGTTCTATGCAAGCGAATCTGCGCTGCGCGACTGCCACGCTCCGATAACTGATTTTGGGTTGAACCAACCACGTAAGATCGGTCAGCCTTCATCAGAAAGAGTTTGCAAGGCTCTGTTTTAAATTATTTTTTGATTTCTATGAGCTGATTTTTTTGTCGCGTTTGGTCATTCGATCCCTCTATGTCTGAGTGTGCAGCGTGCAGACTTCGTCTCATCAAGGTTGGCAAGCGTTGATTGAAGCGCTTCTGGTGCCTGCTGTGGCCATGTAACGCTTTGGGACCACTCGAAACTGACTTAAGCTCACACCGATCGAAGAATGAAGGACCGGACAACGGGTTATAATGATGAGATATCTTTTTCGGGCCTTGCCCATCACTGCCATTTTTGCCTTTCCCGCTTCTGCGCAGGAAGACCCGATCGTCCACGACGCGCAATACTACATTCTGCAGGCGCAGAACGGGGAACAGTGGGTGGAGGATGACGCGGCCGTCGACGCCGTGCTGGCGGAGTTCCGGGATGGAAATGGTGGCAGACCGCCCAATATCGTTTCGATCCTGATCGACGATCTGGGCTTTGGAGATATGGGCATCCCCGAGCTGAATGCCGTTCGCGGGATCGAAACTCCGAACATCAATGCGTTCTCGGATGAGGCCATGCGTATGGTGCGCATGTACACGGAACCGTCCTGCACACCAACGCGTGTGGCGCAGATGACTGGCCGCCTGCCAGTGCGTATGGGAATGGGGGACACCACAGTCGACATTGCTGGATTTGGCCTTCCTGGTTCAGAGGTAACTTTGGCGGAAGTTCTCAAGGAGGCCGGCTATGCCACCAGCCATGTCGGAAAATGGCACATGGGTGATATCGCCGAAAGCTGGGCGATGAACCAAGGCTTCGACTATGCCCAGCACGCGGTGCACCAACAGGGGCAGCTGACGATCTTCAATGACGATGCAATTCGTGAGCAGGTGTCCGTTGGCATTCAGGATTTCGAGCAGGACTACATCGTCGACAACTGGTTCCGCCCGGACCCGGCGGCGATGGCGACTGTCATCGAAGGCGAATCCGGCGGTCCGATCCGTGAGATCCGCATGGAGGCGGGTGAACGTTGGGACGCCGAGAAATACGACGAGATGAATGAAGAATTCCAGCTAAAGACTTTGTCAGAGTTGGAGCGTCTTGCAGCGGGCGACGAGCCGTTTTTCCTGCAGTATTGGCCGATGATCCCACTCGATAACACGCGCGCAGGTCGGGATGGTCCGGAAAGTGTCAACGGCGGGCTTTACGCAGATAAGCTGCAATTGCTCGACGAATACCTCGGGGCCCTGTTTGACCGAATGGACGAGCTCGGCGTAACCGACAACACGGTTGTTGTTTTGATGGGCGACAACGGGCACTTCACTAAGTATTCACCGCAGTCCGGCTTTACGCCGATGATCTTTCGCGGAGGAAAGGGGGATACGACCGAGGGTGGCGTGCGCGTAGATGCCTTCATTCGCTGGCCGGGCATCATTGAAGCGGACTCGATGATCAACAACATCATCCACGTGTCAGACCTTTACACCACGTTGTCCCGGTTTGCTGGTGCCGACCAGTTTATTCCCCGAGACCGGCTGGTCGATGGCGTTGATCAGTCAGCCTCTATTCTGTTCGAAGACGAAAGCAAAACGCGCCGCGATCATGTGATCATCTATTCGGTGGCTTCCCCGAAAGCGATTGTGAAGGATCAACTTAAGCTCAATCTGCCGGGGGCAGGGGAAAGTGCGATCTTGGCTGATTTCTTCGATATTTACCGAGATACGCACGAAAAGTACCCGGTTTCGACGGAGGTGGGGGCCTGGGGCGGTCAGGAATTCCAACGCATCCTTGGACGCCACCTGGCGCGTAAGGAGCTCTATCCTGACACCGGACCTGCGCTGGGCGTGCCTTACGAAGGCATCGAAAACCTGCGCCCTGAAACTGTGGCGGCGGTCGAAGCCTTTCAGGCCAAACAAGCTGCGGTCCAGCGCTGACCGGAGTCTGACACTCAAAGCTCCCTTCGCGCGAGAGGTTTTCTAAATGCTTGCCAACTTGGTCTTCTTACTCGGGCTGGTCGTCTCCGTTGGAATCGGGTTCGTCTATTTCCGCGATCTCGGGGACGTGTCTCAGATGCTGTTGAGGGTGAAGCGGAAAAACATGATCCGCTTCATTCGAAACGAGTATCGGTTTATTGGCATGGGTCTTGCGGCGTTTGCGCTTGCCACAGTCGCGCATTTCGGCTTCGGAGGAGGCGTGCCTGCGCTGTGGTGGCTCAGCCTGTTTCTTGTCGCGGTGTTCTATGGCTTCCCCTACGTATGGGTGCATCTAGGTCTTCGAAATCAGCTGAATACGGCGCGCTTCTTTCCAATTGCGGAAGCAGAGCAATATGTCGGCCCGACAGCGCCTGTGATCGTGATGGTGAATGGCGATCACGCGCGCGCGCATCCTGACGCACAGATAATGCGCCCGCATCTTGCAGGCGACGCCAGGGGCCTTGGTGGCGAAGACGTCGTCATGACTTATTGCGCCATGGCGAATCTGGGGCAGGGGTACACGCCCGCGATTGAAGGCAAGCGGTTAAATCTGGAGGTTCTCGCCCAACATGGCAACAACCTCATCTTACGCGACAACGATACTGGAGAACCGATCCAACACATCTACGGATTTCGCGAGGCAGATGCCGACATATCCTCCGAAGGCGCGGCGTGCCCCCTCCGTCCCGAAGCTCAGATGAAGCTATGGCCTACGTTCAGAATGACATTCCGCGGCTTTCGGAAAGCGTTCCCAGACGGCGAGGTGTTCCTGAACAAACCGTCTCACAACCCATTTCTTCGACTGCTTGATATGGCGCTGGAGATCATTTTCGGTTGGGGCATTGCCCGGCAACATCAGGAAGCCGCGCCAGTGATGGACAATATGGAACGGGCGCCGGATACGCGTCTTCCTAACAAAGCGCCGGTGTGGGGGGTCACGATCGGGGCCGAAGCCGCTTGCTGGACTGATGATTTTGTCGTCGAACACAACTGGTTGATCAACACCCGGGTAGGTGGGCGCGATCTGGTTGTTCAAGTCGACCCCCACTACGAGAGTCTTGGTGTCTGGTACAACAACGGTGGCGTGCCTGTGACCCGCTGCGATTTCTGGGGGAACAGCGATCAGGGTCAACTCACCCGCGTTGAAACACTCCGCGCCGGTCTTTTCTGGCACGTCTGGGTTGAGTTTTTTCCCCATACTCAGGTGAACCCGATGGGCGTAGAAGACCCCGCGGAAAATGCGGCGTGAGAGCCGCTGGGAGTGAACTCACGAATTGACCAGATTGTACCTAAGAAGTTGTCCCCCTGGATAGCGGTGCCTGTGTTAAACTCAGTCTTGAAATGAGAGTTGCCTTACGGCGTTCTCGTTCCGATCATTGTACCGCGTCCACATGGCTGCCCGAGATGCGCCCTGAGGATTTCATTCGACGAGTTAATATTGTTAAGGGGAAGGTTGATGAAAAACAGAATCTTGGGAGCGGCCACCGCGGCAGTCTTTATCCCTCAAGTCTTGTCCGCAGATACCGCAGTGCTGCGCTCTGGTGAGGATTGGTCCCGCGACCTTACCTTTTATTTCTACTTGCCCACGTCGACAGAAGGAACTTCGACGGTTGCTGGAAATTCGGTGCCCGTAGATCTTGACCTGTCCGATGCGTTGGACCTTCTCGATTTTGCAATTTCTGGAAGGTTCGAGGCCTGGCGCGGGGATTTCGGTTTCGTTGCGGATGCGAATTATCTGTCACTTGAAGCAAGCGGCAGCGGCCCTTTCGGCGCAGTCACAGCAGATGTGGATGTCGAGCAATACTGGTTGGGTCTTCTGGGTGCGTACCGCGCAGCCAAAGGCCGACGGGCAAACGGGAGTCGTTACTCCGTCGATTTGCAGGCGGGTGTTCGATATAACAATCTGAAGCAGACTGTGGATCTTGATGGACCCGGACCGGGACTGTCCATCGGGGGGACCGAAACATGGTGGGAGCCCGTCATCGGCGCGCGCTATGTTACCGAGCTCAACGAGAGATGGTCGACAGCCTTCGCCGTTGATGCAGGTGGTTTCGGTGTCAACGGAAGCGATTTGCAGTGGAGCGCAACTTGGGGGTTCAACTACGCTTTGCAAAATGCCGGGTCGATCAAACTGGGCATCCGGTACTATAGCATCGACTTCTCGACCACACGCTCTGATGGTGAATTTGGCTATGATGTTGAACAGTTTGGCCCGTTCTTTGGGTACACTTTTGAGTTCTGAGCGGCAGACCCAAAGTCTTGCGGCCGCTCTCGCTGGCAGTTTCTAATGACTGGGTTCAACCACATTGCTTGCCCCTATTTATTGTCGGCGACGTGATCAGATGCGACAGGTCTGCGCGTGCCGTCTGCACTGTGCCGTCGCCTGAGCAAAACCGTCAGATGGCTTCAGAGAGCAGACAGAAATCATTGATCACTGTCTCGCGACAGGTAGGTTGAACAAAGGTGTCGGCTTCCGTTGATTGAATTCGACACCGTAGAGTGCTGGACCAATCTCTTCCCCGTTTGTAGAATCATTCTAAACTGTGTTTGATCGCTCGGCTGTAGACCACGCCAGAGCTTTCAGCTCTCCGGAAGGCTGTTTATGGATCCTGTCCTCTTAGTGGCCCTTGCTGCGCTGATCACCGCGCTTGCCACCGGGCTCGGCGCCTTGCCGTTTTTGATCTGGCACAGCATGACGCCACGAACCATTTCTGTCTGCAACGGCATTGCAGCAGGTTTGATGCTGGCGGCGAGCTTCACGCTGCTACAGGAAGGCAGCGCCCTCAGTCCGAGCCGTACCATACTGGGTCTCCTTGGCGGCTTGTTGTTCATAGCTCTCAGTCACCGTCTTATCTCACGCAATAAAGGGTTTCATATCGGTGCCATCCAGGGCGCCAATGCGGTCAAAATGGTTATGATCGTCGGCATTATGACCCTGCACTCGGCGGCTGAAGGTGTCGGGGTAGGGGTCGCTTTCGCCGGAGACGGAAATCTGGGGGAATTCGTCACTGCGGCAATTGCCTTGCATAATATTCCCGAAGGCCTTGCAATTGCCTTGGTGATGGTGCCGCGCGGAGCCAAAGTCTGGCACGCTGCAGGCTGGAGCGTATTTTCCAGTTTGCCTCAGCCACTTCTGGCCGTACCAGCCTTCCTATTCGTGACCTTCTTCGCCACCTTCCTGCCGATCGGGTTGGGGCTGGCTGCGGGCGCGATGATCTGGATGACGATGTCTGAACTCATTCCTGAGGCGCTCAAAGACGCCGCCAGCCCGATGATCGCCAGCGCGGTCACTATGTCGATCGCCGGGATGCTTCTTTTTGAGTTACTGTTGCGGGCAATGTGACTGTTGACTGTATCAACCCGCGCGTGATCGACCCACCCGCTGCGACGGGCATCTCCTCCTAAACGCGGCCATAAGAACAGAGTGCCGCGAAAGCTGGCTTCGAACAGGTGTTTAAGTGTTTGCGCGGAGCGCAGGCGGATCTGTACAAAAGGCTTACGACGCCAAGCTCTGCCTTTTTTCCATGCCTGCACCAAAACAACTGGAGCACGGAACAGGCTCTCACACCAGTTTATTGTCTTGATTTGGCTCCGGCGGTAGGGATCGAACCTACGACCAATTGATTAACAGTCAACTGCTCTACCGCTGAGCTACGCCGGAACTGAGCCGCGATTTAGCAACTCCTCTGGGGTGTGTCCAGAGGCGCTGTGGGAATTTTTTCCTCAGTCTTGGGCGATCCTGAAGACGGCGTCAGCATGCAATGCACCATCGTAGACAGCCTCCGAATTCTTTTCCATTTCAAGCAGGTGCGCGAGCACGTTGCGGGTGGCCGCCGGCAACAGAAGGGCGGGTGTGTCGGTATAGATGCGCTCTGCCAGATCCATCGCACTCCCTGGACCGTTCCGCAGCGCCGCGAGGATTTGCGCGTGCCGCAGTTGTCTGTGCGCGCGCAGTTCGGCGACACGCTCCAGTGGTGACGCGATGGGGTTTCCATGCCCGGGAAGGTAAACCCTGTCGCTGGTACGGGCGGACAACGCATCAAGTGAGTTCATGAAGGCTCCGAGATCACCATCGGGCGGGGAGACAAGAGAGCTTGCCCATCCCATCACGAGATCACCCGAGAACAACCACCCCTTTGCTTCAAAGGCAAAACTCATGTGATTGCCGAAGTGCCCGGGTGTCCAAAGCGCGCGCAGCATCCAATCCCCATGCGCGACCTGGTCTGCATCCGCGAGGCGGACATTCGGGACAAACAGTGCGTCCACCCCCTCACCCCCCGCGATGCTGTTTGTATCAGCGAGGGCTTGCATGCGCTTTGCGCGTCCGGCCGCCGCGGGGCCAAATGCGTAGACTGGCGCGCCAGTTGTCTCAGACAGCGCACGCGCGCCCGGACTATGGTCGCGGTGCGCATGGGTGACGAAGATATGTGTGATCTTCTCCTGCCGGTCGAGCGCCGATTGGATTTGAAGAAGATGGTCGGGGTCAGCCGGTCCCGGATCGATGACCGCAACCTCGCCGCGCCCCACGATATAGCTGTTGGTGCCCCAGTAGGTCATCGGTGAGGCATTGTTCGCAAGGACCCGGCGCAATCCCGGTTCAAGTTCGACAACGCGCTCCGGGCGCGGGGGCAAAGTGCTTGTCATGCCTTTCGCGTCGCCGAGCCAGAGTCTAGGATTGGGCACATGTTTGGCATCCTTAAACGGTCTCTCCCCCGGCGTCTCTATGCACGTGCCGCCTTGATCCTGATCGTTCCGATCGTGACAATCCAGCTGGCAGTTTCGATTATGTTTCTGCAACGCCATTTCGAGGATGTCACCAGCCAGATGACGCGTAGTGTGGTGCAGGAAGTGAATTTCCTTCTGGCCACAATACGCTCCGCCGCAGACATGAGCGAAGGCTTGGGCGAGGCGATCGCGCACGGGCGCGCTCTGGGTGTTTTGTTGCGGCCGGTCGAAGCGCTTGGGGATGGGGAAGCGCGGCTCGTCTATGACATTTCAGGACGCACGATCATCCCAACGCTGCGCGGGTCGCTGCGAGATGTGGGACATATAGATCTTGCGAGCGATGACAACGTCGTTGTGTTTACGCTCGGAAGTCCGGCAGGTCCGCTGGAGGCAACTGTTCCGCGCCAGCGCATGTCCGCTTCGAATCCGCATCAGTTATTGGTTCTGATGGTATTTGTCGGCATGTTGATGACGCTGGTCGCTTATATCTTCCTGCGCAATCAACTGCGTCCGATCGCGCGCCTGGCCAATGTGGCAGAAGCCTTCGGGAAGGGGCGGGTTGAGCCCTTCAAACCGCATGGCGCGACGGAAGTTCGGGCGGCTGGGCATGCCTTCCTCGACATGCGCGCCCGTCTCGAGCGTCAGATTGAACAGCGGACTTTGATGCTTTCAGGGGTCAGCCACGATCTGCGCACCCCTCTCACGCGCATTCAGCTTGAGCTTTCGATGCTCGATCCCTCACCGGAGGTCGATGCGTTGAAGCGTGATGTGCAGGAGATGGAACGCTTGTTGAATGCGTTTCTTGATTTCGCCCGGTCTGATGCCACGGAGGAACCGGAAAAAATCGACCCCTATGAGCTGGCTGAGGATGTCGTGGACAATACGCTGAGAACCGGCGGAGGTGTTAAGCTGGCGCCGCGCATCGGGCCTGTCACACAGACCAAACTGCGTCCCGTTGCAATCGAGCGGACACTCAACAACCTGATTGGAAATGCGTTGCGATACGGATCCCGTGCAGAGGTCTCTGTTGCCGTTCTCGAGAGTGCAGTGCGCTACCGGGTGGAGGATGACGGACCGGGGATCCCTGAGGACAAGCGCGAGGAAGCGCTCAAACCTTTTTCGCGTCTCGACAGCGCGCGTAATCAGAACGCTGGCAGCGGTGTCGGGCTCGGCTTGGCCATAGCAGCCGACGTGGCGCGCAGCCATGGCGGCACGCTGCGCCTTGGAACTTCTCCGAAACTAGGTGGCCTTAGGGCCGATCTTGTGCTTGCGCGCTGACGGTGCCTGTCGGCATCATATCATAGACCTGAGCCTGAATTGCTTTTGAGCTCATGTTCTTCAGGTGCCTGTAAGCGTCGGATCTGGCCCGACGCGTGTCTCCACCGCACATCTCCGCGCCTGCATAATGCAGGCTGTATCTGGACATGTTGTGCAGCGCGAACCATACGGTTTTTGCTAAGTTCATAGTACCTCCATCGCTCCGCCTCACCTTATAAGGTGGGGCGAAATGTCGCACAGTCCAGTGAAATACCTATGAATCCGGGTTTCAGCAGAGTTCTGCTGATAGTCCGTCTGCAGCTTATCGCCTGAATTCTCTTTAAAATTCAGTGCCCCAATACGAAACTCTGACGCTCCAATGCGGCGGGCGGCGTCCCGGTGCCGGGGCCCGTAAAACGGGTAGTCTGGTGTCGAGAAGATTGCCGAGAACGATCTTGTCCAACTGCGCGCCGCAAAAAGCGAGGCTGGAAATGTTCCTGAGTTGCCCTGTGGGCGATTGGTCCAGCTGCGGTCGTCCCATTTCGCCCGCGTCGAAGGCTGTCTCTACCTCGTCCACCCAATCCTTATGCCGCTCGCCGATCACAACCGTTTGCCCGCCGTCTGGGTCTATGCGGATCAACTCGCTGGATACGATGCTGGCTGCCAAAACGTGGCCCTCGGTATCGAGGTCGATGCCATCGACAAAGGCACCTCGGGGCATTTGTGCGAAAAGCTGTGGGCGGCCGTGAAGGCCTTTTTCGTCCAGGCGGATGCGAGAGATTTTCTGGCCCATGGTCTCTGCGATATAGAGCCATCCGCCGGCGTAGTCCGGGCGGATCTCGTTGGTGTAGGCCAGCCCGTCGGCCACGACTTTCATATGCCCGTTTTCAATAACGGCAACATAGCCGTTTGCCGTGTGCCGGTTGTAGGCAAGGCTCCGCGGCGAAAAGGTTGAAGAGACCGTGATCCAGAT